>JBBREK010000194.1:0-8024 GCA_038203025.1 Planctomycetota bacterium | reverse complement strand
CGGTCGTCGGCCTGTTCGGCCTTCACCGCCCGGGCCGATGACAACGGCTCATCGGTCACGGCTGGGATCTCCCGGTTCTCGTGCATGAAGGTTTGCGCGCGTGCTGAGGGTCTAAGACCCTGCGGGACCAACGCCGGACTCACATAGCGCCCAGCGTCGTGTTGCCTTGCCCTACACACACAGGGGCGGCATCCCGGAATACTTGTTTCGAGGCTCAATACCGCGCCCGCGCGCACCACCGTCCAACGCTTCGGCCATGACGTCGCCGTCATAACCGCATGGGGGTGGCCGTCGTGGCTTGCTAGGCCTTCAACGTACAGTTCTTGCATCTTGCCGGTTTATCCCGGCGCTCGCCTGTCCAGGGATTCTCAGGGATTCTGTCCACGCAAGGAGACGGCGAGCCTGGAACTGCTTCCCCGGCCAGCGAGCCGGTAAGCTGGCGGCCGGGCTTAACCGGGGCGAAGGTGAACAGCTGCGGACGCCCCTTGCCGTTTGACCCGCACACAACCAGGTGACGTGCAGGTTGGTATGCAGCACCACTTTAGATAATAGACCGCGCTACTTCTCCTGCGATTTCTCCACGAGACCACGTTGAGCGGCGCCATGCTCCTTCCACCAGGTACGGAATGCCTTTGCCGCAGCACCGCGCTCTGCAGCGGTCCAAGGCTTGTCTACAGGGATGCCCGCCAGGGAGCGCGGGTCTTGTTTCAACAGGATGGCCAAGGCTCTCCAGGCATTGTCGCCGACCGAGCGCGCACCGGTGAAGTCGATCCATCGTGATGGCCGCTGATCATCCAACAAGACGACCAGGGCATCCAAGTCCCCGGCTTGCGGCTGATAGGCGGGCTCTGGAGCCGTGAATGTGGTCGACATACTGACCGAGCCATCCCTCTTGGCTCCCTGCCCGCTTTTGACCGACATCCGTGGACGACGAGAAGCGCCTTCCCAACCTTGGAGACGGGCCACCAAGTTGGCATTGGGCGGCAGCACCAGCGGGAGATCGTGTGCGGCCTGCAGGGCGGCGATACGGGCCTTGTTGCCCTGAGGATCCTTGGGGTCCAGGCACGCTAGGCTGCACGCCGTTGCGACATCGACTGGCAGCCAGGGATCATCACGATTGATCTGCGCCTTGCAGAAGCGGAACAGGGCACGGCGCAGCGCGGTGGCTGGCGATTCAAGCGTCAGAGTCTTGTGCGCATCTTTCCATGCCTGCTCCTCCAGATTCGATGTCGGGTAGGCGCCGGTGGGATCGAAGGCATGGTCGGGCTCCATCCAGGGACGGAGCTGCCAGAACGACCGCGCCCGCTGATCTGCGATGGAGAGGCCTGCCAACTCGGCGTCGGTCCAGTCTGCACGATACAGCAACACGGCGGCGGCAGGCCAGTTGTCGGGGCTGATCTTGAGGTGAAAAGAGACCGGAACCATGCAATCCATGGCCGTGATGAGTCGCGGCCGATCGGTGGCGCTCAGAGGTGCCAACCATTCTTCCGCCTGCTTGACTGCATCGAAGGCTCGCTCGGCCTGGGCCTTCGCCGTAAGCGTCGCCGGATCAATGACCGTCAGGGCGGCGTCAGTGACCTCATCGGTCGGGCGTGGCGTATAGTTGAAGTTGAATCCGATCAGCCAGGCCCCTGAAGCTGTCTTGGTATGCATGCCAGGCAATACAAAGCGGTAGGCCACGCCGGTCTCGGTGGTCTCCTGCATCTGCGAGGCGTCGCACGGCAGCAGCGGTTCTTCCCCTTTGGGGCCGCTGGTAGCTCGGATGCGCAGTTCACCACTGTACAAAGTGGCCTTCTTGGCATCTGGGAAGCCGGCAGCGATGACAGCGTCGACAAGGGCTGCGATCTCCTTGCGCTCTGCCGGATTGAGGCCCTCAGCCGCGTGGTAAAATGGGAGTCCGAGAAAGAGCAGGATGCAGATACGCATGCCGGGATGCTGGTGGCCGGGAGGGTTCATCCAAGCTGCGGATATGCAGCTGTCGCCACGTCATATCACTACCTGGGTGCCGGCCCTAGTCGACTCCGCAGGACTTCCATCGATGCCAGGGCAGCAAAGACCCTACTAGACCGTCACCGTGCTGATTGGTGCTGCCGGAGGCAGACAAGCGCCAATAATCCGCACATCGTCGCTATGCCCAGATGCCACCAGCCGGAAAGAAGCGATGCGCAGACCAACACCGTCCACGCCAGGCGGCGTCGGCTGGTCGACCCAGGCCGCCCGGCTTGACTCCAACGCCTCCAAGCGACCAGCGGGATGGCAATGACGCCGAGCCCAACACTGAGGTAGCCCGCCAGCATCAACCAGACGAAAGGCGGAATACCTGTCGCAGGCACGATCGTCACCCCATTGGCGGTCGCCTGTGAGCTTTCGGCTCGTGGTGAGACCCGCCATCAGCAGTTCTCGATAGAACACGTTCTGATGATGGAGGTAGTCCGCCCCCCAGTGCGCCTTGACCCAGGCTGCATGGTTGGGGTCGGCTACAAGCCGGGCCGAAGCCATGATGGCTGCGGTGCCGACGGCATCGAGTTCGTCCCCAGCGGCGATCGCTTCGGTCGCCCAAGAGGTAGAATACCGTACCGAAAAGCGGCCATTCGGTTCCTGAGATGTTCTCGGTGGCCATCGTCATGGCCCGGTCGGAATCCACGCGTTCGGTCGCCCAAACGGCCTGGCGAGGCGCCAGGCATGCATGCCACCACGTGGCGCACTGCGGGATGCCTGGGCCAGCAAGCGCCGGATCCCGCAGTTGCCAGAGGATGATGGCCCCGGGTGCCAGCAGGAACCAGCCTGCCAGCAGGCAGGAACGAGTGTCGGGCAGCATGCCGGGACGATCACCTGAGACGGCGTACCGGCAAGGTGAAGGATGTTATCGTGCCCCTGCGCAGATGACGTTCACAGCCGGCCCAGGAGATATTCGTTCAGTCGGGTAACCACTGGCAACCTTCCCCAGCAGTCAGAAACGCCGGCCGCGCATTGCTGGTACTGGTTGCGGCCGGTGCAGATGGCGCGTCCGCCGCTCCTGCAGGATGCGCTCCAGATGTCCCTCGGCCTCGACATAGAGCGCCCACTCGGCGTCAGTGAGACCCAGGAAGGTGTGGATCGGCACGCGGCGATCCCCGGCATTCCATCGGATGATCTCGTCGGTGACCGCAGCAGACGTGACCTCGCCACGCAGGCAGCGGCCCAGGAAGTTGTCCGCAGCGGATCCGGGAACAGAGGGTATCTTGGCTGCCATGGTGGTCCTTGAATCCTACGCTGTGCGTCCGCCTGTACAGCCGCTTGGCAGCAGCGCTGGGGGTCTTGCTCAGCGTGCAGACGAAACGGACGATCACTGCCACCTCACGATGGCGACCCAGGCGGCAGCGTGGACCGCGACGATCAACCAGCACCCGATCTGGTTGCTGACCTTGGCGTTCGTGTGCCGGATCAACCGCTGGGTTCAACCGCGCCCAGGCGTGGGGCACCATTGTGCTGGGGTCATCTATGACCAATCTCTGGCATGGACGGCTTCGTGGTCATCTTGCTGTTGGCACTGGTCGTCGGCATCGTGCTGGTCATCGCCGGTGCGATCATGGGCATCATCGCAAAGCGGCGGACCGATGAACTGCAGCACCGGCTGAACGAGGTTGAACGCATCCTGCGGCGGCTGGAGCGCAGCCTGGACAGGCCGACGAACGGCCAGGTGGCGCAGTTCAGCCCGACCCAGCCTGCGCCCCACCAGCCTACGCCGGTACCGCCAGCACCGCCGGCCTGTACGGCGCCACCAGCAACAACCGCTGACAGCGTCCTCGCACCTGCGCCCGCTCTGTCCGCCTCGGTTGTCGCAATTTCTCCGGTAGTGGTCAGCGAGCCGTCATCAGCTCCGCCCGCTGCAGCGCTCAGCGAGACACCGCCCGCCCAACCAGAGCCATTCCCGCGCACCGCGACCGACAGCACTGCTGCTCCTCCTCCCATGGCACCGGCCGAGTCCGAGCCCGACGCCCTGTCCGGGGTCGAGGCGACCCTCGGTCTGCGCTGGTTGACCTGGGTCGGCGTCGGCCTGCTGTTCCTCGGCATCGCCTTCTTCCTCAAGTACGCCTACGATCGCGACTGGCTCGGCCACCTCTTCGGACCACGCTTGCGCATCGCCACGGCCACCGGCCTAGCCGTGGCCCTGGCGGTGGCGGGATGGCGCAGCCTGACCCGGGGCATGGTCGCGCTCGGCCAGGGCCTGCTCGGCGGCGGCCAGGCGCTGCTCTACCTCACCATATTCGCCGCCTTCCAGCCGGCGCTGATGGTCGTGCAGACGCCGCTGATCAGCACAAACACGGCGTTCATCCTCATGACCCTGGTGACGGCGGCCGGCCTGACCGCGGCGGTGCGACTTGACGCCATCGCTATGGCCTTCATCGCCGTGCTCGGCGGCATCGCGGCGCCGGTACTGGTTAGCAGCGGTCAGGATGCACGCGACGCGCTGTTCGCCTACCTCCTGCTGCTCGATCTTGGGGTCCTCGGCGTGGCCCTGCACCGACGCTGGCGCGTACTCGATCTGCTAGCCTTCGCCGGCACGCTGCTGCTTTTCGCTGGCTGGTTCGCGACCTGGTACCATCGCCACGCCCAGCCCGATCTGCCGACCCTGGCCTGGCTGGGGTCTTTCCATCTCGTCTTCCTCCTCCTGCCCTTCGCTCACCACTGGCGGCACCGCAGCCCCATCACAGTCGAGCGCTTCGCCCTCGCCCTCGCCAACCTCGCCTGGACCCTGGGCTATGCGGCGTGGATGCTGCACGAGCGCGCGCCGCTGCTCCTCGCCCTCCTCTGCTTCGCCGGGACGGCGCTCTACCTCGTCCTCGGCCTGGCCACCGCCCGACGCATCGGCGAGGATCACCGCACCCGCGACGGTTTCCTCGCCCTGGCGGCCCTGCAGTTGACGCTGGGCTTCTTCTACCTCCTGTCTGTCGACGGTATCACCACCGCCTGGTTCGCCGAGTCGGTCGTGCTGCTGTGGCTCGGTTACCGCTTCGCCCATGCCCCGACGCGCTGGGCCGCGCTGGCCGTGCTGGCGCTGGCCATGGCACGCACCCTGGCGATCCATCTCCCCGATGTCGAGACGCAGGCTGCCTTCCTCGCCAACCGCTGGTTCGTCACCTTGGTGGTGGCGTCGCTTGGCGGCGCCGGCTTCGCCCTGGTCCACCACCAGCAGGGCGCAAGCGGGAGCGAGCGCACCATCGCGCGCTGCTGCGGCCACGGGGCCGTGCTGTGGCTGCTGCTGGCGGGCAGCCTGGAGATCCTGCGCCATGCCGATGGCCATCCGGCGGCGTGGACGGGGGTCAGCGCGGCGATGGCGATCACTTGGCTGCAACTCGCCGGAACCATCGGCCTGCTCGCCTGGGCCGCTCGTCGCGCCAGCCCGCCGACGCTGCTTACCGCCCTGCTGCCGCTGGCGGCAGCAGGGATCGCCGCCACGGCGGCGTATGCGCTCTATCCGGCGGAGGCGCTGCCGCTGCTCAACGGCTGCGGCTTCGGCATGGTGGCGATCTGCACCGCCATGCTCCTGGCTGGCGCGACGGCGCGGCACATCGCTGCCAACGGACTCGCCGCCAATCTCTTCGGCATGGCGCAACTGGCGCTGATCGCTGGCGCCAGCGTCGAGGCCCTGGCCTGGATGCAGCGTGGTGCAGCCTCGCCCGCGCCATCCACCCTGTGGCAAACGCTGGCCTGGATCTGGGTGCTGGCCGGCATCGCCGGCAGCCTGTGTGCGCAGGCCTGGCTGAGTTGGCGGGTACTCATCCTCGCCGCCATCCCGCTGCTGCTGGGCCTGGTCACCTGCCTGGGCCTCTACGCCCACCGGATTGACCCACATCTCCTGGTGGTCAACCAGCGCTTCCTGCTCGGCGTCCTGGCCTGCGCCGCCCTGACCTGGTCAGGCGCGGTGGCGCGGCGTCTGACCCAGCCACCGGCCTTGCCCACGACCGGCGCGGTCCCGGGCGTGGCGCTGGTGCTGATGGCAGTCTTCGCCATCGCCGAGTCGGTCAGCTGGAGCCACGACGTCTTCGACGGCAACGCTGCCAGCGACTGGACGGTATGGCTGCTCGGTCTGTCGGCGGTGTTGATCGCACTCGGCGGCTGGTGGCGCCACCGCGCCACCGGCAACCTCGGCCTGCGCAGCGTGGCGCTACTCGCCCTCGCCGCTGCCCTGGTGCTGCCACTGGTCGTCTTCCTCACCACCTGGCAATCGGCGCTGATGTTCGCCAACCTGCGCTGCGGCCTGATCGCCGTCGCCATTGCCGTGGCGGTACTGTGGTCGCGCTGCGAAGGCCTCGCCTGGCTGCGCCGGGCGGCCTTCGTCGCTGCCCTGGTCGGGCTCAGCGCCGAACCCCCGGTCTGGCTGCTCGAGCATGTCGCAGATCCGATCGAGGCCGGACGCACGGCGCTGTTCTCGGTGACGGTGATGTGGGTGCTGATCGCGGCGACGCTACTGGTGCTCGGCTTCTCCCGCGACCGCCGCTGGCTGCGCCTCGTGGCCTTGGCTATCTTCGCCCTCACCGCCGCCAAGCTGCTGCTGTTGGACATGTCCGGGGCGCAGCAACTCTACCGCATCCTCGCCTTCGTTCTGGTCGGCCTGGTCTTCGTCGGCGCTTCGTGGCTCTACCACCGCGTCGAACGGCGGCTGGCGCGCGACGCCTACCAGAAGAGAGCGTGATTGCGGAGACTAAGGGATTGTTGTGGCATATGGGCCTCTGCCAATGCCCGGTCTCGACTGCCCCTGGCTGAGCGCCAGGTTGATCGACCGCTCTACGCCACGGCCAGATACAGCGTCTTGGTCCCGACCTTCACCACCGGGTTCGCGACGGTGGCCTCGTACTTCTTGCCATGGCAGGCCAGGAGCCAATCACCGATAACCTTGGCGACCGCGGCGACGGTGTGCGCGCTGCCAGTCAAAGAAATCGCGGTCACCGCATATCCGCCACGGTCCTGGGTCGACTTACCGAGGTCGACGTCCGTCAGCCCGATGTGGACCCGGGTGAACGGCTTGCCGCGACCCAGGATGCCGACGATGGCGGATTGCGCCTGGTCTTTGCCACGGGCGATGGCCGTAGCGGAGACCATCGCAGCCGTCTCCTCGGGAGAGGGACCCTTCTTGCCGACACCAGCCATGGAGACCTCCGAAGCCGGGATTATGTCACTTGGGGTGAGGCATGCCACCAGACAGAACTGGGCGGCTTCACGGCGAAGCACACCCCCCGTTTCCATCATCTTGCCCTTATGCGATTGACTCGTCACCGTTCCCCTCTAGGGACTAGGCCTCAACAACAAGAGGGACACATGGGACTGCCAGAAGATATCACCAAACTCCTCAAGACCGAAGGCTACAGAACCAATGATTCGATCGACGATGCGCTACGGGATTTCATCGCAATCGTCATTGAAGAGGATGAAGAAATGGATGATGAACGGACAGAAGACGATGGTGACGACGAGGTTGATGGAGTGGATGGCCTGAAGGCGGAGCGGTAGCGATACGCGGGAGGAGTTCCTTGCGGGAAACCGTGAAGAGTACCTAGGAGCGTGTCGGAGATACGCCACGAGCGGACCGCCCCACTTCTCCTGCACAGCGTGCAGTTCCCCCGCCACCCTGCGCCAAGCGCAGGGCTTGTGCGATTAGGCGGGTGTCCAGCCTGATCGCCAGAGCTTCAGCAGGTTGTGCATCGTACAGATCAGGCCGCATTCGGCTGTGGTCTTGCCCCTGAAGGAGAACGGCGGAATCCTCGCGCCCGTATGTCACAAATATGACTCGCGTGGATCTCCTCCCGATCGGTCCAACGGTTTAGGTTGCCAATACTGGCAGACATGACCACCGACATCGCCATCCTCATCCTCATCCTCGCCTGCGCCGCCTGACTGAATCGGGCTCGTAACTACTCAGCCGGGGCCCCGCCCTGCAACGCAATTGTAGGCGGACTTTGGGCATTGATAAAATTTACGGGACTCGATTGGGTATAAATGGCATGATCCAGATCATAGGTTTTGCCTGTTGCAGCCATTAATGC
>JBBREK010000193.1:0-8143 GCA_038203025.1 Planctomycetota bacterium | reverse complement strand
GGCCAAGCTGTGCTGCTACGACTCGCCGCTGTCCGAGGCGGCGGTGCTCGGCTTCGACTACGGCTACTCGCTGTCCGAGCCCAACATGCTGATCATCTGGGAGGCGCAGTTCGGCGACTTCGCCAACGGCGCCCAGGTGGTCATCGACCAGTTCCTGGCCTCGGCGGAGAGCAAGTGGGGCCGGCTGTCCGGCCTGGTGATGATGCTGCCGCACGGCCAGGAGGGCATGGGTCCCGAGCACAGCTCGGCCAGGCTTGAACGCTTCCTGCAACTGTGCGGCGACGGCAACATCCAGGTCGCCAACTGCACCACCTCCGCCCAGCACTTCCACATCCTGCGCCGTCAGATGCACCGCAAGGTGCGCAAGCCCCTGGTGCTGATGACGCCCAAGGGCCATCTGCGCTCGAAGGCCGCCGGCAGCGAATTCGACGAGTTCGTCAAAGGGCGCTTCCTTGAGGTGATCGGCGATCCGGCGGTGCCCGGGGCCAAGGCCAAGCGCGTCGTCATCACCACCGGCAAGATCCATCACGAACTGGTCGAGCGTCGCACCGAGGAGGGCCGCGACGACATCGCCCTGCTGCGCCTCGAGCAGCTTTACCCGCTGCACGAAACCCTGCTCGCCGAGACCCTGGCACCCTACGCCAAGGCCGAGCTGGCGTGGTGCCAGGATGAGCCGCAGAACATGGGCGCCTGGTCCTACATCGCCGCGCACCTCGAGCGCATCGCCGGCCGCAAACCGCAGTACGCCGGCCGCGAGGCCGCCGCCAGCCCGGCCCCGGGCAGCGCCATGCTCTTCGCCGTCGAGCAGGAGACGTTGATCGCCGCCGCGCTCGGCGTGACTGCGCGAAAGATCACGAAAGCGAAGCATTAGTCTCGGGTACCAAGCCCCCGAAACCCGAAACCCGAAACCCGAAACCCAATCACATGCATAACGTCGTCATCCCCGCGCTCGGCGAGTCGATCACCGAGGGCGTCATCTCGAAGTGGCTGGTCGCCGATGGCGACAGCGTCGGCGAGACCACGCCGATCCTCGAACTCGAGACCGACAAGATCACCACCGAGATCCAGGCCGGTGCCGCCGGGGTGCTGCGGCGCAAGGCAGCCGAAGGCGAGACGGTGAAGATCGGCGCGATCGCGGCGGTGATTGAGCCCGGCGCCGCGCCGGCACCGGCCCCGGTCCCCGAAACCCGAAACCCGAACCCCGAAACCCCAACGCCCGGCCCGGCAGCCCAGAAGCTGCTCGCCGAAGCCGGCCTCGACCCGGCCACGGTGAAGGGCACCGGCAAGGACGGCCGCATCACCAAAGGTGACGTCCTCGCCGCCGCCTCCCCCGTCCCCGTCCCCGCACCTGCGTCGAACCCCGAACCCCGAAACCCGAAACCCGAAACCCCCACAAGCGCCACCCGCCGCCGGATGTCCCCGATCCGCCAGCGCATCGCCCAGCGCCTAGTCCAGGCCCAGCGCACCGCCGCCATCCTCACCACCTTCAACGAGGTGGACATGTCGGCGGCGATGGGGATGCGCAAGAAGTGGAAAGAGACCTTCGAGAAGACGCACGGCACCGGCCTTGGCTTCATGTCGATCTTCGCCACCGCTGTGGTCGCGGCGCTGCGCAAGTACCCGCTGGTCAACTCACAGATCGATGGCACCGACGTGGTCACGCCGGACGGCGTGCACCTGAGCATCGCCATCGGCACCGAGAAGGGCCTGGTCGTGCCGGTGCTGCGCAACGCCCAGACCATGGGCTTCGCCGACATCGAGAAGGCGATCAAGGGCTACGCCGGCAAGGCCAAGGACGGCAAGCTGACCCTCGAGGACATGAACGGCGGCACCTTCACCATCACCAACGGCGGGGTCTACGGCAGCCTGATGAGCACGCCGATTCTCAACCCGCCGCAAAGCGGCATCCTTGGCATGCACACGATCAAGGACCGCCCCATCGCCGTCGACGGCCAGGTGGTGATCCGCCCGATGATGTACATCGCCCTGAGCTACGACCACCGCATCGTCGACGGCGCCGAGGCGGTCGGCTTCCTCATCCGCATCAAGGAACTGGTCGAGGCTCCCGAACGCATGCTGCTCGGCCTCTGACGAGGCCGGGGTTTCGGGTTTCGAGTTTCGGGACCCCACCTACACACACCGCCTGGATACCGACATGGACCCCTCCCGAAACCCGAAACCCGAATCCCGAAACCCGGATCAGCAGGTCCACGACCTGCTGATCCTCGGCGCCGGTCCCGGCGGTTATGTCTGCGCGATCCGCGCCGCTCAGCTCGGCAAGAAAGTCGCGATCATCGAGAAGCGCGGCGCCGACGCCGGCAAGGCCCGCCTCGGCGGCACCTGCCTCAACGTCGGCTGCATCCCCTCCAAGGCGTTGCTCGACACGTCAGAACGGTTCTACGAAGCGAGCAAGTACTTCGCCGAGCACGGCATCGCGGTGCAGCCGGCCCTTGACGTGGCGCAGATGCTCAAGCGCAAACAGGGCGTCGTTGACACCCTGGTCGGCGGCATCGCCGGCCTGATGCGTAAGCACAAGATCGAGGTGATCGCCGGCAGCGGCGAGCTGCTCGCGCCCGGCACCGTGCGGGTCACCGCCGCCAATGGCACGCAGGTCGAGCACGAGGCCCAGCACGTCGTGCTGGCCATGGGCTCGGTGCCGATCGAACTCCCCTTCCTGCCTTTCGATGGCGACCGCGTCGTCTCCAGTGATCAGGCGATCTCGTTCCCGTCCGTGCCCAAGCGCCTGGTGGTGGTCGGCGGCGGCGTCATCGGCCTGGAGCTGGGCAGCGTGTGGAGCCGGCTCGGCGCCGAGGTGACGGTGGTCGAGGCACTGCCGCAGCTGTGTCCGTTCCTCGATGCCGACGTCGCCAAGGCCCTGCAGAAGACGCTGGAGAAGCAGGGCCTGAAGTTCGTCTTCGAGGCCAAGGTCACCGGCGCGGCCCGCCAGGGCGACGAGGTGGTGCTCAACGCCACCGGCAAGGACGGCGGCGCGCTGTCCTTCACTGCCGACCGTGTGCTGGTCGCGGTCGGCCGCCGACCCTGCCTCGATGGCGCTGGCGCCGTGCCGCTGACCGATCGCAAACGGGTCAAGGTCGACACCAGTTTCCGCACTGGCCTGCCCGGGGTGTGGGCGATCGGCGACCTGATCGACGGCCCAATGCTGGCGCACAAGGCCGAGGAGGAGGGCGTCGCCGTCGCCGAGTTGATCGCCGGCCAGAAGGCGCACGTCGACCACAACCTCATCCCCAACGTCGTCTACACCGAGCCCGAAGTGGCGAGCATCGGCCTGACCGAAGCCGAATGCGCCAAGCGTAGCCTGCAGGTCCGCGTCGGGCGCTTCCCGTTCCTCGCCAACGGCCGGGCGCGGGCCGCCGGCGCCACCGACGGTTTCGTCAAGCTGATCGCCGACGCCAGGACCGACCGTGTGCTGGGCGCCGCGATCATCGGCAGCCGGGCGGCCGATCTGATCGGCGCGATCGCAGCGCACATGGTGTATGGCGGATCGTCAGAAGACATCGCGCGCACCTGCGTCGCGCACCCGACGGTCAGCGAGGCGGTGAAAGAAGCTGCCCTGGACTGCCTGGGGCGCGTGCTGCACGCCTGATGTCGAACTGGCGAGACGCCGGCTTGGGGCTTAGCCGATCGTCAGCCCGGCGTCGCCGTCCGCGTCGACCTGCACCTCGGTGCCGTCGGGGATGTCGCCGGCGACCAGCTTGAGCGACAGCGGGTTGACCAGGTGGCGGTCGAGCCAGCGCTTGAGCGGCCGGGCGCCGAACTGCGGGTCGTAGCCTGCCTCGGCAGCCCGGGCCTGCGCCGCCTCGGTCAGCACCAGGCGGATGCGCCGGTCGGCCAGACGCTCGGCGATGCGCGCCACCTGATGCCCGACGATGCTGCGGATGTGGCTGCGCTGCAGCGGGCGGAACACCACCAGGTCGCTCAGCCGGTTGAGAAACTCGGGGCGGAAGTGGCGGCGCACCTCATCCAGCACCGCCTCACGCGTGCCGGGGACGAAGTCGCCGCCGGCGGTCGTGCCGGCCTGGATCTCGGCAGCGCCGAGGTTGCTGGTCATGATCACCACTGCGTTGGTGAAATCGACGGTGCGGCCCTGACCATCGGTCAGCCGGCCGTCGTCAAAGACCTGCAGGAAGGTGTTCCACACCTGCGGATGCGCCTTCTCCACCTCGTCGAGCAGGATGACGCTGTACGGTCGACGGCGCACCGCCTCGGTGAGCTGGCCGCCCTCTTCGTAGCCGATGTAGCCAGGTGGCGCGCCGATCAGGCGCGAGACGCTGTGCGACTCCATGTACTCGCTCATGTCGATGCGCACGAGATGGTTCTCGTTGTCGAACAGCTCGCGGGCCAAGGCCTTGGCGGTCTCGGTCTTGCCGACCCCGGTGGGGCCGAGGAAGAGAAAGCTGCCGAGCGGCTGGCGCCGGTCGGATAGGCCGGCGCGTGAGCGCAGCACCGCGCCGGCCACCGCCTCGACCGCCTCCTCCTGGCCGACCACGCGCTGGCGCAGGCGATCGGCCAGCTTGAGCAAACGCTGCTTCTCGCTCTCGCCGAGCTTCTCGGCGGGGATGCCGGTCCAGCGCGCGACGACGCGGGCGATGTCGTCGACGCCGACCGTCTCCGAGACCATGCGATCGCCAGTGGGGGCGGCGTCGACCAGTTGTTCGAGTTCGGGGATGACGCCGTACTTCAATTCGGCGACCTTGGCGAGATCGTAGCGACGCTCGGCCGCCGCCATCGCCTGGCGCGCTTCTTCCAGCTTGCGCCGAGCCTCGGCCGAGGCCTGTACCTGCTTCTTCTCCGCCTCCCAGCGACCGCCGAGGGTGGCAAGCTGCCCGCGCACCTCACCCAGCTCGGCCTGGATCGTCGCCAGGCGGGTCTTGCTGGCCGCGTCCTTCTCGCGCGCCAGGGCCGTGGCCTCGACGTCGAGCTGCAGCCGGCGGCGTTCGAGGGCGTCGATCTCGGCCGGGCGCGAATCCAGCTCGACCCGGGCGCTGGCGCAGGCCTCGTCGACTAGGTCGATGGCTTTGTCGGGTAGGAAGCGGTCCTGAATGTAGCGCGCTGACAGCTGGGCCGCGGCGACCAGCGCGGCGTCGGCGATGCGCACGCCGTGATGCGCCTCGTAGCGCTCGCTGAGACCGCGCAGGATCGAGATGGTGTCCTCGACCGTCGGTTCGCCGACCTGCACCGGCTGGAAGCGGCGCTCGAAGGCGGCGTCCTTCTCGACATGCATGCGGTACTCATCGAGCGTGGTGGCGCCGATGCAGTGCAGATCGCCACGCGCCAGCTTGGGCTTAAGCAGGTTGGCGGCATCCATCGCGCCGTCGGTCTTGCCGGCGCCCATCAGCAGATGCAGCTCGTCGATGAACAGGATGATGCTGCCCTTCGCCTCCGTCACCTCGTCAAGCACGCCCTTGAGCCGTTCCTCGAACTCGCCACGGAACTTGGCGCCAGCGATCAGCGCACCCATGTCGAGGGCGACGACCCGGCGGTCCTTGAGGCCCTCGGGCACATCGCCGGCGACGATGCGCCGGGCCAGGCCTTCGACGATGGCGGTCTTGCCGACGCCCGGCTCGCCGATCAGCACCGGGTTGTTCTTGGTGCGGCGCGACAGCACCTGGATGAGGCGACGAATCTCGTCGTCGCGACCGATCACCGGATCCAGCTTGCCGTCGCGCGCTGCGGCGACGAGATCGCGGGCGTAGAGTTCCAGCGGGGTGGCCGGCTTGTTCTGGGACTGGGGCGTAGGCATGAACAGGAGCCATGCGTATGTCATGCCAATCCACATCCGTGTCGTAATGGCCCGCTTCGCCCTGGGGCCGACGAGCTCCGGCTCGTTCGCGAGGCGGGTCTATTCCGCCGCCTCGACAAAACGGATACCCAGCCGCTCCAGTTGGATCAGCGCCTCTGCCACCTCGTCATGGAAGCGCTCGACCGTCCGCACCGGCAGCCAGGTGCCGGAGAGCGGTACGCCGGCCGCTACGAGCGCCGCCGCAACCTGGTCATGGCAGTCGTGGAAGAGATGGAAATCGACCGCCGGCCGGAAGACGGCGCCATCCCGCCAGGAGGCGAGGTCCGGACCAGGCAGCATCCAGCGCGCCAGTTCGGCGCGCATCTGCTGCGCCCCAGTCGGCGACAAGTGCACGGCCTGGGCCCGCCAATGCTGCTCGCGGACGGCCTGCTCGGCCGTATCGCCGACGCGCTTGAGATAGACCGCACCCTGGCTCGACCACCAGACCAGCCGGCAGGCACGCCACGGACTGCGGCTGATCCCCTGCATCCACACCGCATCACCAAAGGAGTACTCGGCCACACCGCTGGCGCCCGGCCAGATCCACTCCGCCGGCACCAGCAGACCGGAATGGAGTTGCTCCTGCACGACGTGCACGGTTGGGCCGGGCGCGCCGGCGGAGGGACGGACGCCGCAGGCGGTGAGGAAGAGGATCGGCAACAACGCCGCGCGAAGCCAACACCGCATGGCCTGGGGCGTATCACTCCTACCCACAGTATACCAGCCCCTGGTAGACCGGACCCTGCCACCACCATGCTGCCTACCGTGCCTCGTCTCGCCCTCGCCCTGCTGCTAACAACCGGCCTGAGCGCCGTCGAGGTCAATATCTCGGCCAGCGCCGCCAGCGTGACCGAGGGCGGCAGTGTCGTGCTGACCGCCACGCGATCGGACAACGTTAACGACCTCACCGTGCTGGTGGCCTTGACCGGCACGCCGCCGGTCGGCGTCACGCTGAGCGCGAACGCTTTCTCCTTCACCGCGGGCACAACCACCGCGACGGTCAACGTCCTCACCACCGCTGACACGGACGCCAACGGCATCCGCCAGGCCACCGCCCAGATCACTCCTGGCGGCACGGTCACCTCGGCCACTCCAGCGGTGACGGTCGGCATCCGCGATGATGACGTCACCGTGAGGATCGAGGCGATCGACGTCGCCGCATCCGAAGCCACCGCCCCGCAGGATGGCGGCGAACTGCAACTGCGTATCGAAGGCGCCGTCCGCACGGTTCCTGTCTTCGTGCAGTTTGAGATCCATGGCACCGGCCAGTTCGAAAGCAATAACGCCACCGACGACTACACCCTGCGCTATCGCATCGGCAGCGGAGCCGAGCAGAGCATCAGTGCCTTGGTTGGCATCGAACTGATCAACGTCGAAGTCCCGGCCGACGAGAACACCGTGACCATCTCCCTGGTCGGACTGTCCGACACGACAGTGGAGGGGGCCGAAACCTGCGAGATTCGGCTGCCCACCAGCAGCTTGGCCTACACCGTCACCGACATCGACCGCTCGGCGATCGTCATCGCCGACGATGACAACCGCGTCATGCTGCTGTCCGGCTCCCCGGCTTTCGAATCGGGACCCGACGGCAGCATCACGCTCCGATTCCTCGGTGTGTTCGCCGGCAACCGCGTCATCCAGGTACCCTACACGATGAGCGGCTCGGTGGCCAACAACGGCACCCACTACACGACGCTGAACGGCACCGCGACCCTGGCCGCAAACGAAACCGAGATCACCATCCCGATCAACGCCATCGCCGACAATACGGTCGATGGCCACGATATCACCTTCACCCTGTTGCCCAGCCAAGATTACATCCTGCCGGGCATCCCGTCCGTGACCGTACCGCTGGTCGACCTCGCCGGCACCGCCACCATCGCCATCGCCGCGCCGGCCGACGAGGTTGTCGAATCCGAAATCAGCGACAGCCTCGATTTCACGGTCACCATCGCCCGCCTGCCGGCCTTCGCCGGCGCCGACGTTAGCGTCCCTTTCCGCCTCACCGGCACCACCGCCAGCGTCGACGAGTACACCGTCGGCGGCGCTGGGGTGACCTGGAACGGTTCCAGTGGCGTCATCGTCGTGCCAAGCGGCTCCAGCACTGGCACGATTGCGATCACCCCAGCCGACGATGCCGTCGCCGATGGCGACTAAGCCGTGCGCGTGGTGCTGGAGAGCGTCCAGTGGGTGCTGGTCGCCGGCGGCGCGGATGCCACCGGGACAATCCTGGATGACGAGCCGGCTGTCTCGCTTGAACGGACCGGGACTGCCACCGCCATCGAGGGCGAGGCCGGGGTAGTCTTCACCATCTCCTACCCCGGAGTCCCAGGTGGCGTCGCC
>JBBREK010000192.1:0-8190 GCA_038203025.1 Planctomycetota bacterium | reverse complement strand
TCCCCGTCGTCTTCGCCGTGTGCTTCTCCATCGCCATCGCAGCAGCCAAACGGCTGGGTCTGACCCATGCTGATGCGCGAACTCAACTCAGGTACGATCGCAAACTGGTCGGGGCGCTCTTGGGGGTCCGGCTAGTTTGAGCCGCCCTGCGGCAGGCGGGGGTCAAGCTTTGAGGGCGTCCAACGCTTTGGCGCTGGTCGCCAGCAGGTCCTTGTGCAGCGAGCGGCCGTGCGCGTCCATGGTGACGATGGCGGGGAAGCGCTCGACCCACAGGTGCCAGATCGCTTCCGGGCTGCCAAGGTCCATCCAGTCAACGCCGTCGACGCGGGTGATGCGTTCGGCGTAGACCTGCGCAGCGCCGCCGATGGCGTGCAGGTAGACGCAGCCGTACTCCTTGCAGCCGGCCAGGGTCTTCGGCCCCATGCCGCCCTTGCCGATGACACCGCGGATGCCGTGGTCGCGCATCACTTCCCACTGGTAGGGCTCCTCGCGCGAGCTGGTCGTCGGGCCGGCCGCCTTGCACAGCCACTTCGCACCTTCCTGCACCATCACCGGTCCGCAGTGGTAGATGATCCCGCCGCGCAGATCGACCGGCGGCTTCTCGCCCTTGTGGATGCGGTGGTGCACCGCGTCGCGTCCGGTGAAAAGGCGGCCGGTGATTTCGACGGTGTCGCCGAGATTCAAGGATCGGACGGTTGTTTCGTCCATTGGCGTCGTAAGTTGGACAAGACTCATGGTGTGGTCCTACGCTGTTGTCGGTTCGCTGTTCGTGTCGTGGTTCGCGGTTCCTGGATGCACCGTTGGCTTGAGACTGCGAAGGTAGCTTGTGAGTCCGGCAACCTTCGACGTAACAGATCTGTTTGATGCGCTGAAGTTCAACCGGACTCCAGGATCCATAAGCCCGGCATCGCACGTGATTCTGAGCAGCGTGTCCAACTCGTAAGCCGATCCTCTTGCGATATCAAGGAACCTGGCGAACTCTACGGCGCCGCCACGTCCGAAGCCCTCAGCAATGTTCGCAGGGATGGAGACCGCCGCTCGACGGATCTGATCTCGCAAACCGAAGTCCTTGGCCAGAGGTCCTGTTGAGGTCGCTTTCAGAAGCTGAACGACTTGCACGCAAGCCTCATCCCAAGCCTTGATATCCTCAATACGCGAGAAGGACGTCATGGTCAGTAAACCGCGAACCGCGAACCGCGAACCGCGAACCGCGAACATCCCTCAGTAGATCCAACGGGTGATCGAACCGTCCGCGCGCAGGTCGAGACCCTGCCGCCGAAACGCCCAGCACATGTAACTGATGGAGACGAAGTAGCTGGCCGGCACGCGGTTGAGCTTGCCGACCTTGCAGCCAAGCAGGGTGGTTTTGCCGCCGAAGCCCATCGGGCCGATGCCGCTCTGGTTGGCCTTGGCGACTACACGTTGTTCAAGGCCGGCGAGCACCGGGTCGGGGTTCGCGTCGTCGAGCCGGCGCAGGAACTGCGTCTTCGCGCAGGCCATGCCGCTGACCCGGTCGCCGCCGATGCCGACGCCAAGGATGCCGGGGCCGCAGCCCTGGCCCTGGGCCTGCAGCACGCAGTCGAGGATGGCGTTCTCGACCCCGGCCAGATCGCGTCCGCCGAAATTGGGATTGGGCAGAGAGTAGGTGGCCCCGACGTTCTCGCAGCCGCCACCCTTGAGCATCAGCACCACCTCGACGTGGTCCTTGCGCCACTGGTGGAAATGCACATCCGGTGTGCCCGGGCCGATGTTGTTGCCGCTGTTGGCGCCGGTGATGCTGTCGACCGAGTTCTGGCGCAGGTAGCCCTTGATCGTGGCCTGCTTCACCGCTTCGACGAAGGCCTCGCCGAAGGCGATCTGGTCATAGCCGACCGGGGTGTGGACGTAGACCAGGATCGAGCCGGTGTCCTGGCACAGCGGGCTGCTCTTGTCGCAGGCGAGGGCGATGTTGTCCTGCACCACCTGGAAGGCGTAGGCGGCGTTTGAACCAGCCTCCTCGGCGGCAGCACCGGCAACGACCTGGGCCCGAACATCGGCGGGCAGCTCAGCTGAGGTCTTACGGATGAGTTCGAGCAGCGAGGCAATGAGCGTGTCGTCGGGCATGCCGGCAGGGTGCGCCCCGGCGGCTCCGTTCAACGCACGGGCCCGTCGAGCCTGAGTCGCGCCGTGCGCGCGGCAGCCCGGTAGGCGTCCTCGACCGCCGGGTCGGGCGAGCCCAGGGTCAGCAGCAGTTGGTCGAGGAAGCGCCGGTCGGCGTTCTCGGCATCGACCAGGGTGTCGATCTCGGCCCGCCGCAGCGGCGGAACGCCGGGCGACGGGGCGAGCAGGCCGGTGCCGCCGACGGGCACGGCCAGGCCTTCGGCCAACGCGGCGGCAACCGCCGGCCAGCGCGACTTGCGGGCGGCGAGCTGGCGCGGCGGCACCCAGCGCTCGCCAAAGCGGGACCCGGACGCCCAGCGGGCGATGGCGGCGTCGCCGGGACCGCCGTCGACCATGTCGACCTCACCGGGCTGACGCGGCTGTCCGTGCGCGACGTCCTCGATCCACCAGGCCACCGCCTCGGCGCGATCCGGCTGCCAGGCCTCCGCCGGCCGCGACAGGCAGCCCGCCAGCAGGACAGCCAGCGCGAGGACGCTCAGCCGCACGTGATGCCGGCCTCGGCCATGCGCCGGACCAGGTCGCGGTGGTCGGTGCGGCGCGAGAACACCAGACCGGGGACGCGACCGTCGCGGCTGTTGAAGCGCAACTGACCGCCGACCAGATCGGTGGCGGTGCCGCCGGCATGCTCGATCACCGCCGCCGGGGCGGCAGCGTCCCATTCGGCGATGTGTCGCGCGTGCACGAACAGGTCGGCCTCACCCAGCAGGATCTGCGCTGCCTTGACGCCGACCGACTGGGCCGGCAGGTGGGTGAACTCGGGCAGGGCGGCGAGTACCTGGGCGAGGTGCTGGCGGTTCCGCTGGCTGGTGCCGCCAGCGAGAATGTCGCGCACGCCCGCGACCGGGGTCAGGACACGCTCGCCCTGGCCGTCCTCCTGGCCGCCACCCAGACCATCCGCTCCCCACACCGCGATGCCGCGGGCCGGCAGGTCGAGGACGCCGAGGACCACCACGCCGTCGATCGCCAGCGCCACCTGCACGCACCATTCCGCACCGCCGGTGACGTAGCTGCGCGTGCCATCGATCGGGTCGATGATCCACAGCCGGCGGTTGGCCAGCCGGGCCGGGTCGTCGGTCAACTCCTCGGAGAGGATGGCGTCGCCGGGGAAGGCAGCGGTGATCGCCTGGCGGACAATGCAGTCGGCAGCGAGGTCGCCGTCGCTGACCGGCGAGCCGTCCGCCTTGGCCCGCGAGTCGATGCCGGCCTGCAGGCGCAGGGCCTCGATGCCGGCGGCACGGGCGGCAGAGCGGGCAAGGGCGAGTTCGCGGGTCAGGGTCATCGGCGGGGATGATGGGGATGGTGGTGGCGTGTCACGCCCGGGACCACCCGCAGCGCGCCAGCGGCGCGCGGTCCCAGGGCAATCAAAAGCCGCAGTGGGTTCGCGGTTCGCGGTAGGATCGTCGATTACGGACCATATTGGGGTTACGCTTGGTCACCCGTTTGGTGAACGCCATCAACACACACAACACGTGTCGCCACAACCGCGAACAGCGAACCGCGAACCGCGATTTCTAGTCAACCCGCGGCGTAGCGCGGGTAGCCGACCTTCTCGCGCTTGGCGCTTTGCACCCAGTAATCGCCGGCCTTGTTGCCGTCGACGATGTGGGTGCGCCAGCAGCCGACGAATTCGGTGTCGTCGGCGAAGTCGCAGTAGACGGCGGTGAAGCCGAGGGCGCACACCGCCCTCAGCTGGGTCTCGTCGGGCACCCAGGTGGCCGGGGTGGTCGGGGCGAAGTACAGCTCGATCGACAGGTCGTAGTCGTGCACCTTGCAGCGCACCACGGCGTGGGAGTCCGCGGCCCCGAACAGCGCGTTCAGGCGACCAAGGCCGGTGGAGGGGTCGAAGGGCTCGCTCATGGCGGCATGGTCGTAGCGCGGGTGAAGCCGGCGTGAAGCCCCCCGGCGCGCCGTTGCGGCAGGTCGACCGGGTCCGATCATCGGCCGCCATGGACGGCATCGACAGGCTCTGCCGACGGTTGGAACGACGGCACCGCATCGAGCGGGCGTTGGCCGGCGTGCTGCCGCTGGCCGCGCTGAGTGGCCTGGCCGGAGCCACCGCCCTGGCGGTGGTGCGCCTGGCCGTGCCGGAGGCCGGCTGGTTCGCCCCGACCCTGGCCGCGACCGCCGCGCTGATCCCCCTCGCCAGGCTGCCGCGGGCCTGGGCGGTGCGCACGCCGCGCTGGCGCCTCGCCGGCGAAGCCGATTCCCTGGCCCAGGCCGATGGCGTGCTGATGGCCCTCGCCGCGCAGCCCGATCCGGCCTGGACGCAGCGGATCGCCCCCCGCCTGGCCGGCGTGCGCCCGCCGCCGCTGCGCGCGACCGGCCTGAACGCCGCCCTCGCCGCCGGAGCACTGCTGGTCGGCGCCTGGTTCCTGCCCCAGGTCGAGGCCGTCCCGCCAGCCCCGCCGGTGGCCGCCGGCGCGATGCGTGGCGCCGAGGCCGCCCTGGAACACCTGCGCGATCTCGCCTTGGCCGCGCCAGAGGAGATCAAGACCTTGGAGCAGCGCCTGGATGCGGTGCGCGCGGCGCTGGCGGGCAAGGGCCTGAACCAGCAGACTTGGGCTGCCCTCGACGCACTGGAACGCGACCTTGATGCCACCCAGGCGCAGGCCGCCGACCGCCTGGCCGACGCCCTGGCCAAGGCCGACGCCCTCGCCGGGCTGAGTGCCAATGGCGACGTCGACGCAGCGGCGGCCGCTGCTGCTGATCTCACCGCCGCCCTCGCTGAGCTTGAGGCGCAGGCCCCCGGCCTCGCCGCCAAGCTGCCAGCCGGCGCCGAAGGCCAGGCCCTGCTGCGCCTGGCCCAGCAGGCCATGGCCGGCGGCGCACTGACCGAGGCCCAGCGCCAGGCCCTGCAACGCTGGGGCCTGGATCCGGCCAAAGCCGGTCCCGGCCAGCCCGGCGATCCCGCCGCCGCCCAGGCCCTGGCCGCCAGGCTAGCGGGCGAACTGGCGCAGGCCGCTGGCATGGCCGGCATGGGCGACGAGGGCAAAGGCCAACCCGGCGGCAGGCCTGGACCCGGCGGTGGCCACCCCGACCTCGACTGGCGCACCGTGCAGCGGGTGGAGAGCGGCTTCCGCGATCGCCTCGCCGCCGGCGATCCACGCAATCCCGAAACTGGCGCCCCGATCGGCACGCAGTCGCGCGCTCCGCGGCCGGATGAACAAACCGCCACGGCTACGACGACTGTAGGCGCACCGCTGGTCGGACAGGACGCGACTGCCGCCGGCACCCGCGCCACCGCCGTCGCCCCGCGGCACCGCGCCGCCGTCGCCGGCTACTTCGCCGCGGCACCCCCTCCATGAGCTGCGACATCCTCCTCCTGTCCGTTTCCGCCGGGGCCGGCCATATCCGCGCCGCCGAGGCGATCCGTTCATCCGCGCCGCCCGGCCTGACCGTCGAGCACCTCGACGTCATGGAGGTGGTGCCGCGCCTGTTCAAACGGCTTTATGCCGACAGCTATCTCAAGGTCATCAATCGCCACCCGGCCTTCTGGGGCTATCTCTACCACGCCAGCGATCACTCGAAGCCAGACGGGGTACTTGCCCGGCTGCGCCAGGCGCTGGAGCGCCTGAACATGCGCAAGCTGCTCGAACACATTCGCGCCGTCCAGCCACGCCTCATCATCTGCACCCACTTCCTGCCGGCCCAGCTGCTGGCGCGCTTGCGCCGTCTCGGGCAGATGGACACCCCAACCTGGGTGGTGGTCACCGACTTCGACGTCCACCTGCTGTGGGTCCACCAGGGCCTCAGCGGCTACTGCGTCGCCTCCGAGGAGATCGCCTGGCGGCTGCGCGAACGCGGCATCGGCGACACCCCGGTGCATGTCACCGGCATCCCCATCGATCCCGCCTTCAGCCGCCACCTCGACCGCGGCGAGTGCGCCCGCGCCCTGCACCTCGACCCGGCGCGGCGCATCATCCTGCTGATGAGCGGTGGTCACGGCGTCGGCAACCTTGCCGAGATCGCCAGCCGCATCCTCGCCATCCCCGGCGACCATCAGGTGCTGGCCATGGCCGGGCGGAATGCGGATCTTCTGGCACAGCTGAACGCCATCGCCGCGCAGCATCCCGGCCGCCTGGTTCCGGCCGGCTTCACCCGCGAACCCGAACGCCTGCTGGCCTGCGCCGACGTCGCCATCGGCAAGCCCGGCGGTCTGTCGACCAGCGAATGCCTGGCCCTTGGCCTGCCCATGGTGGTGGTCTCACCGATCCCCGGCCAGGAGGAGCGCAACAGCGACCACCTGCTGGAGCACGGCGCAACGCTGAAGGCGCACGACGCCGCCGGCCTGGAGTACCGCGTACGCCGGCTGCTGTCCGAACCAGACCTGCTGCCGCGCCTTGCCGCCAACGCCCGCGCCAGCGGCCGGCCGCAGGCGGCGGCGGACGTGCTGAAGACCGTGCTGGCCTGACATGGACTGGATCCCGCTCGCCGGACTGCTCGGTTTCACCGGCCTGCTCGCCTACCTCTTCGCCATGGTCGAGATCCAGATCGAGGGCACCGACGGCTGGGCTGCCAACCTGCCGACCTGGCGCATCGAGAAGCACTGGCTGCTCGACGTGTTCTTCGGCGGCCGGCCGCTGACCGGCTACCACGCCTGGTGTCTGCCCTTCGTCCTGCTCGTCTTCCATCTGCCCGCCATCATGCTGTGGACATGGAGCTGGCCGCTGGAGGCCCGCGCCATGGCCGCCTTCATGCTCTTCTGGATCGTCGAGGACCTGCTGTGGTTCCTGTGCAATCCGGGCTGGGGCTGGAAGCGCTTCACGCCCGCCGAGGTGCGCTGGCACAAGCACTGGCTGCTCGGCTTGCCCACCGACTACTGGACCTTCGCCTGCGTCGCCGCCATCCTACTGTGGCTGGGATACCGATGACCTTCATTGCCCCAGTTCGCGGTTCGCAGTTCGCCGTTCGCGGTTTTTCAAGACCGACCCACCTCCAGCCTATCGGGGCGGCAGCCGCGAACCGCGAACAGAGGCAATGACCATGACCGATCTCCTCCCTCCCGCCGACATCGACCGCCACCGCGCTACCGGCGAGGCGGTGCTGGCCGGACTCGACGCCGCCATCCTCGGTCAGCAACAGCTGACCCGGCTGGTGGTCACCGCCCTGCTCGCCAGCGGGCACGTCCTGCTCGAAGGCCTGCCCGGCCTCGGCAAGACCGAGTTGGTCAAGGCGCTGGCGGCCCTCGCCGGACTGGCGCATCGCCGCATCCAGTTCACCCCCGACCTGCTACCCAGCGACATCACCGGCACGCTGGTGCTGCAGGAGGGCGCCGACGGCCGCCAGCTCGCCTTCCGCCAGGGCCCGGTGTTCACCCAGCTGCTGCTCGCTGACGAGATCAACCGTGCCAGCCCGAAGACGCAGTCGGCGCTGCTGCAGGCGATGCAAGAGGGCGAGGTGACGGTGTTCGACGCCACCCATGCCCTGCCCAAGCCGTTCTTCGTCCTGGCGACGCAGAACCCGATCGAGCTCGACGGCACCTATCCGCTGCCCGAGGCCCAGCTCGACCGCTTCGCGGTCAAGCTGACCGTCACCGGCGTCGGCGACGAAGTGCTGGCGCGCATCGTCGGCGAGCGTCCCGACGGCCGGCCACCGCAGGCCCAGCCGGTGACCAACGAGGTCGGCCTGGCCGCGGCCATCGCCGCCGCCCGCCGCGTCGCCGTGCCCGAGGCGGTGGCCCGCTACATCGCCCGCCTGGTCAACGCCACGCGGCCCGAGCTGCCCAATTCGCCCGAGGCGGTGCGCAGCGCGGTGCGCTGGGGCGCCAGTCCGCGCGCGGCGCTGTCGCTGGCCGCCTGCGCCCGGGCCTCCGCCCTGCTTGCCGGCCGGCCGTCGTGCGGTTTCGCCGACGTGCGCGGCCTTGCCGTGCCAGTACTGGCGCATCGCCTGGTCCTCTCGCCCGAGGCCGGACTGTCCGGCCAGAGCGCACGCGGTGTGGTCGAAGCGGTGGTGGCAGCGGTGCCGGAACTCGCGTGACCATCCCTGGGAGCGCGGCCGGCCCGGCCGCCCGTCCCCCCGGCCGGCCCGGCC
>JBBREK010000191.1:0-8299 GCA_038203025.1 Planctomycetota bacterium | reverse complement strand
GAAGGCGCCGATGCCGTAGAATTGGCCCTGGATGTTATCCTCCGACCATTCGCGGGCGGCCTCGGGCGGCCACAGGACGGTGTGCGGGTCGAGGGTCGAGAGGGCGCCGTTGACCTCGGCATAGGCGAGATCACGCAGGCGATCGGCCTTGGCGTCGAAGCCGGCCTCGATTTCGTTGCGGACCTGCTCGATCAGGCGCATCGCCGCCGGCATGTCCGCCGGCTCGGGGGCGGGGACGGTGCGACGTTGGCCGCGCAGGTTGAGGACGATGCTGCCGCCGGCCCACACCGTATCGATGCCGATCTCAGCGCGTTCGAGTTGGCGCAGGGCGCGCTCGACCATTAGGCGGGGATGGAAGCGGGATGGATCGTAATAGTACTGGGCAAGGACGGCCCCGACCGAGGGCGCCATGTCGGGGAAGGGCAGCGGGTCGGGCCGCTCGCCCGCACACAGCATCGACAGGAGGACGAGCAGGAGGGCGGGGCGTGATAGCACGATCCCGTGATGCTAGGACTTCACCGCGATCTGCCAACCGCTGTCCCGGGCACTCCCTCCACGGGTGATGGCCACCCCGGTCAGATCGTCGGTCTGGGCCCGGCCGGCGGTGAAACCGTCGACGGCGGCCGCCACCAGGTCGAGCACCCGGCGCGGGGCCAGGCGGCTGCGCCAGGCAGCCAGCACGGTGTCGGCGAGACGCTCCTCACCCAGCGTGGTGCCGTCCTCGTGCGCCGCCTCGGTAATGCCATCGGTGTAGAGCAGCAGCATGTCGCCGGGATCAAGGACCACCTGCGGACTGGGGTCGATATCCAGGGACGGGACGATGCCCAGGGGCATGGCAGTGCTGTCCAGCCAGCGCACCTCGCCGTGATGGATCCATAGCGAGCGGGTATGGCCGGCCGAGACGTATTCGCAGGCTCCGGTCAGGCTGTCGATCGATACCGCGACCGCAGTCATGAAGCGGCCGCTGCGGGTGTGGAACAGCCCCTCGTTGACTTGGCGGAAGGCCGTCGCCATGTCGGCCCCGGCGCGGAACTGCTGCTGGGTCAGAGCATGGGCCATGGTGGTGAATAGGGCGGCACCCAGGCCGTGGCCGCTGACGTCGCCGACCATCGCCACCAGCCCGCCGGGCCGCGGCACGTAGGCGTAGTAGTCGCCGCCGGTCTCATTGCACGGCCGCGACCAGCCCTCGACGGTGTAGGCGCCCAGCACCAGACCGCCGGTGGGGAACATCTTCTCCTGCACCGAACGGGCGAGGTCGATCTCCTGGCGCAGGCGTTCGCGCTCGATCGCGTCCTTCACCAGGGTGGTGTTGTCGATGGCGGTGCCGGCCAGGTTGCACAGGGTCTCGGCCAGGCGGCGCTTAGCCTGCCCAAAGTCCTGGGTCGGGTTGGCCAGCAGCAGAACACCGAGAATGCGGTCGCGCGAGACCAGGGCGAGGCAGAGCAGGCCGTCAAGATGCTCGTGCAGACCGCTGAGGTCGAGCAGGGCCTTGCGCTCGGCCCGCGGGGCGACCACCGGATCGCCGCTGGCGAAGACCGCCTCGACCACCGGACGGCCGTCCTTGAGGCGGATGGCACCCAGGTGTTCGGCGGTCAGCCCCCAGGCGACACGCGTCTCCAGCTTGCCGGCAGCATCCGGCAGCAGCACGGCCCCGACCTGGGCCCCGACCGCATTCAGTCCGGTCTCCAACAGCTTGGTCAGCAGGACGTCCAGATCGAGATGACGCAGCAAATCGCCAGCGACGGCAAGCTGGGCGACAATCTCGCGCGTCTCGCGCAGCTCCTCGACCACCACCTGGCGGCGGTGCAACTGCACCAGCAACGGACCGAGCAGGGTCGAGAGATGGCGCACCGATGGCTCGCCATGCGCACCAACCGGGACGGTCAGCAAGCCCACCGGAGTTCCGGTCGAGCTCAGCCGGAGACTACCGTCCGGCACCTGCAGCTCGGGCACATCGCCGTGCGGCTGGCCCTGGCCGAAACCAGCCACCGGGTAATACACGGCAGCATTGGCATCATACAGGTACAACGCCGCGGGTACCGCACCGAGACGAGGCAACTCGTCTTCCAGGATCGCGATCAGGTGCTGTGCCGTATCGGCCGCCATCAGGCGGTCGGCGGTGGTTCCCAGGTCGTCGGTCGCTGCCACGGCCGGAGGCTAGCAAGGCCTCCCGCCCTTCGGAAGGGCCGACCTCAGATCGGCGGATCAGTGTCCTTCACCAGATTGGGCACCTCGGCGCAGAGCGCGGCGAACCCCGGCGCATCCAGCCCCGCCTGCTTCACCGCTTTGGCGTCCACCTGGGTCTGGAAGGGATGATCGGGCTGCATGCCAACGCCGGCCGCATACACCAGCCGCTCGGCCAGGCGGATGACGCCGAGGTGTTCCGCCCCGAGGTCGCCGTCGCTACCGGGTTCGCGATGATGCCGGGCGATGCACGCGCGCAGGGCGGGCGGCAGCTGCCATTTCTCGGCCAGCCGGTCGCCGACCCAGCCATGATCAAAACCGACTGCACGCCGCTCGGCGGTGAGGATGTCGATCTGCCCGTCCTTGCCCAGACGCACCCCGGAACGGGCGAGGAAGGGCGAGAGGATGAGCAATCCGACATCGCGCAGCAGGCCGGCGGCGAAGTACTCCTCCGCCTTGTCCGCCCCCACCCCGGTCTTCATGCCTACCGCCCGGGCCACCGCCGCGGTGGCGATGGAGTTGCGCCACAGTCCACCCCGGGTCATGCCGTAGGGCGCCAGGTCGACGAGCAGGATGTTCGAGGTCGAAGCCGCCAGCACGACGCTACGCAGGCTGGCGAAACCGATCACCGACACCGCCTCGCGGATGGACCCCACCGGCTGCGGCCGGCGGTAGAAAGCGCTGTTGACCAGCTTCAGCACCTTGCCGGCCAGGACCATGTCCTGCTCGATCAGGTGTTCGAGGTCGCTGGTCGAGCTGTGCGCGTCACCGACCCGCTGCAGCACCTGGCCGACGATGTGCGGCAGGGCAGGCGCCCGGTCGATGGCGTCGAGGACCTCGGATTCAGCGAGCTGGGCGAGACCGCCGGTCTGGCGGTATTCCGAGCCGGAACCGTCGTCGTCATCGGTCTCGGGGGCGCGGAATCGTGAGAAGATGTCGGCCACCATGACGTCGGCAAGATCGGGATGGGATGGCCAGAGGCAAGGCCTTCGCCACCTTCCCACGCCTGCGAGCCGTTCTTCCGCCTTCCGCCTTCCGCCTTCCGCCTTACACTTCCCCCATGACCGGCCAGGTCCCTCCCGCCAATCCTGCACCTCCACAATACCGCGTCCAGGCGGCCCGGGCGCAAATCTTCCGCGTACCACGCGAGACCAACCTGATTGGCGCCAAGCCAGACCGGCAGACCCGGCCGCTGACCCCGATCGGTCAGCTAGGCACCCGGTTGAACGTCACGGCCTGACGCCTACTTCGCCAAGGCCCGCCGTTTGGCGATCAGCAGCTGGACCACGGCCGGGTCGGCCAGGGTCGAGATGTCGCCAAGGTTGTCGGTCTCGTCAGCCGCGATCTTACGCAGGATGCGCCGCATGATCTTGCCGCTGCGGGTCTTGGGCAGGCCCGGCGCGACCAGGATGACATCCGGGGTGGCGATCGGGCCGATGTGATGACGGACCTCATTGCGCAGCTCGCCGATCAGTTCCGGCGTCTCGGCGTAGCCATCCTTGAGCAGCACATAGGCGAAGATGCCCTGGCCCTTGATCTCATGCGGGTAGCCGCACACCGCAGCCTCGGCGCAGCCGGGATGGCTGACCAGGGCGCTCTCGACCTCGGCGGTGCCCAGGCGGTGTCCGCTGACGTTGATCACATCGTCGACCCGCCCGGTGATCCACCAGTAGCCGTCCTCGTCGCGGCGGCAGCCGTCACCGGTGAAGTAGTAGCCGGGGAACGGCTTGAGGTAGGTGTCGACGAAACGCTGGTGGTCGTTCTGGATGGTGCGCGCCATCGACGGCCAGGCGCGCTTGAAGGCGAGCACGCCACTGACCCCGTTGCCCTCAAGCTCCTTGCCCTTGTCGTCGAGCACCACCGGTTCGACGCCGAAGAACGGCAGGGTAGCGGAACCGGGCTTGGTCGGGATCGCCGCCGGCAGCGGGGTGATCATGATCGAGCCGGTCTCGGTCTGCCAGAAGGTGTCGACGATCTGGCAGCGTCCGTCGCCAATCTTCTCGAAGTACCAGCGCCAGGCCTCGGGGTTGATTGGTTCGCCGACGCTGCCGAGCACGCGCAGGCTGCTGCGGTCGTACTTCGCCGGCCACTGGTCGCCCTCGCGCATGATCGCGCGGATGGCGGTGGGGGCGGTGTAGAACTGGGTGATCTTCAGCCGCTGCACCACGTCCCAGTAACGTCCGGCATCGGGATAGGTGGGGATCGACTCGAACATCACCGTGGTCGCGCCGTTGGCCAGCGGGCCATAGACGACGTAGCTGTGGCCGGTGACCCAGCCGACGTCGGCCATGCAGGCGAAGATGTCGCCCTCGCGATGGTCGAAGACGTACTTCATCGTCATGGTGGCGCCGAGCAGGTAGCCGGCAGTGGTGTGGGCGATGCCCTTGGGCTTACCCGTGCTGCCCGAGGTGTAGAGCAAAAACAGGGTGTCCTCGCTGTCCATGTGCTCGATCGGGCAATAGGGCCGCTCCTGCGCCATCAGCTCGTCGATCCACACGTCGCGCGGCGGATAGAACGGAATCTTCCCGCCAGTGCGCTTGACCACGAAGACGTGCTGCACGCAGGGACAGGCCATCACCGCCTCGTCGACGGTGCGCTTGAGCGGGATGGACTTACGCGCACGCAGCCCCTCGTCGGCGGTGATCACCGCCTTGCAGTTGGCGTCGAGGATGCGGTCACGCACGCTCTCGGCGCTAAAGCCAGCGAAGATGACGCTGTGCACTAGGCCGAGCCGGGCGCAGGCCAGCATGGCGTAGGCCGCCTCCGGGATCATCGGCATGTAGATGGCGACGCGGTCGCCCTTGCGCAGGCCGTGATGCCGCAGCACGTTGGCCATGCGGCAGACTTCACGCTGCAGTTCGCGGTAGGTGACGCGGCGGTTCTGGCCCGGCTCGTCCCCCTCCCAGAGGATGGCGACCTGGTCGCCGCGCGTCCGAACGTGCCGGTCGACGCAGTTCTCGCAGACGTTCAGCTTCCCGCCGAGGAACCAGCTCACCAGCCCCTGCTGCCAGTCGTTGTCGCTGACCTCGCGGAAGGGATGGATCCAGGTCAGGTGCTCCAGGGCCATGCGCCCCCAGAAGTGGTCGGGGTCGCGCAGGCTCTCCGCATGCAAGGCCTGGTAGGTCGCGAGGTCGGGGATCAGGGCGCCCTGACGGACGCGGTCTGGGGCGTGATAGAACTGGTCTGACATGGGTCGGTCTCGCAGTGCTGCAAGGTGCAGCCCTACGCAGGCCGACCACGGATCTCAAGCAGCCAGCGCCTCAACCTTCGGCAATCGTGACGACTCAGGGGCTTCGCCCCCGCGGCCCTGCGGGCCTGCCCCCACGGGCTTTGTCGCGGCTCGGTTACGTCGCACGGCTCTGAAACCGTGGGCGGATGGGCTTCGCCCAGTATATCCGCCCACCGCCACTCGGCGCCCGCCCCATCGCTGCGCGACGGGGCCCCGGCTGAGTAGTTGCGGGAGATGAAGTAACCTGCGCGTCGCCGTGCTGCTGCTGCTACTGCTACTGCTACTGCTGCTGCTTGACCAGAGCTGGGCCCCCTGGTGTTCAGGCGTGCTGATAGCCTCGGGGATCAAACGCCTTGCGGCCTGAATCGCGAACGTCGCGAGGCCAGCCTACCAGCCTATAATCGGCGATGGGATTCACCCGGAGCACCAGAGCGACCAGAGTGGGGAAGGGTTTAAGCAACGACGACAGTATCACCCATTGGAGGATCTGCTCGCGAGCCAGAAACCTCGGCCTCTACCTCTGGTATCTCTGGTCCTCCTGGTCCTCCTGGTCAGCTGCGTTTTCTAGGATCAGACGAGATTCCTGCTGCTGACCCAGTTCGACGTCGTAGGTCCTGGCGCTGGTTCAGCGACGCGGACCGCGTATGGAATTCGCCATGACCAGTCAGCCGTGGACCACCGGTGCATCTTGGACGTCCAGTGGGGCCCCGCGATGGCCCCGTGCAGGTCGAACCGCTTCTGTGTCCTGGCTTGTCGCTGTGCTCGTCCTGCTGTGCGCCGGCACCCCGGGATCAGGCGCCGAGAGTGCCTTGGACGTCGATGCCATGTGCGAGCTGGTGCGCAGGGGAACCCTGGAGCAGTTCGAAGCCGCGATCCGGGATGGCGGTGACCTCCGCGGTACCGGCACGAACCAGCGGACCGTCCTCATGGAGGCCGTGATGTGGAGTACCGATCCCGGCAAAGTCGAGGCCCTCCTGAAAGCCGGAGCGGATCCGAACACCGTGGGCTGGTATGGACGTACCGCGCTGATGTGGACCGGTTGGTCCGCGGCGTGCCGGCCCGGGACCGTGGCGGTGCTCCGCAGTGCCGGCGCCGATGTCGGCGCCGTGGAAACCGGCGGAGGCACTGCGCTGCATGCCGTGATCTTCGATGGTGATCGCCCCGAGATCGTTGCCGCGCTGATTGCCGCCGGAATTGACATCCAGCGGGCCGACAAGGAGGGCTGGACCGCACTGGACCGGGCCCGGGAGCGCAACCGTGTCGCCAGTACCAAGCTGCTCCTCGACGCCGGGGCCAAGGCGGGAACCGCGATGTGGGCGATCCTCCAGACGGGGTCCCCAGCGGCGGTCCGTGAACTCGTGGTGCGCACCGGGCTCAAGCTGAATGCCGAGGAGGGCCGGACCCGCCGAATCCCGATCGTCGAAGCCATGAGCACGATCTCGGACCCCGAGGTGGTCGAGGTCCTCCTGGAACTTGGGGCCGACGTCAACATGGCGGATGCCTGGGGGTACACCCCGTTACTCCGGGCCGTTATGAGCACGAAAAACCCTGCTGTGATCACCGCGCTGATCCGTGGCGGCGCCAACGTCGCCGTCCACAAGAAGGGCAGCGGGGAGACCGCCGTCATGCTGGCGGTGCAGTGCAACGAGAACCGAGCCGACGTGGTCACCGAGCTGCTCAAGGCGCATGCCGATGTCGCCGCCAAAGACAGCAAGGGGCGGACCGCTCTGGACTACGCCACGGAGAACCCCGGTGGTTCCGGCATGGCGGCCGTCCTGACGGCCCTCCGGGACGCCGGGGCACATGTCGGTGGCAGCTTCTGGACCGTCGTCGAGCGCGGCGGCCCTGAGGCCGTTGCTGCCGCCATCGCCGCCGGGGCCGACGTCAATGCCCGGGACGAGAACACCAGGACCGTCCTGATGTGGGCCATGACACGGGGTCGAGGGGCGGATGTCATCGCTGTCCTGCTGCGGGCTCAGGCGAACGTCAACGCCGCGGATCGCTGGGGGACCACGGCGCTGATGTCGGCGCAACGCGATGTAGGGGCTGTTGACGCCCTTATTGCCGCCGGGGCCGACCTCGGGGCTCGCGACGCTTTCGGCCGGACCGCCTTGCACCACGCTGTCATGAACCCGGTCCCCGCTGTGATCACGGCCTTGCTGCGAGCCGGTGGGGACCCAGAGCTCCAGGATCGTGCCGGTTCCTCGGCCCGAGATCTCGCTCGGGAGCGCGGAGTTCCAGCGGTAATCGCTCTGCTCGCAGCTACCCCTGCTGCTGAAGCGATCCAGGCCGAGCGCTCACGGGCGAAGTCGGACTTCTAGCGGGGCTCTGCCCCAGCCCAGGACTGATTTTGGGCGTCGCCCCGCTAGCTGGCTGTTGCGGCAGGGGCTGCGCCCAGTGCTGTGAAGCTAAGCCTGGGACCGCGCGCCGCTGGCGCGCTCAATCGATGGTGGGTCCGCCCATTGCCCCTGGCGCGCGAGCCGCGCGGGGATCAAACTAGACACACTACCTTTACCCATCACTTGCCCATACCCTGTTTTGTCCGCGATAATTTTCTGGCCCTGGGTCGCAGCGAACGCTGCTCGTGCTGTGCGGTTTCCGACTGCCACGCCCTGGAATAGGCCGCCGTCGCTGATCGCCGTCCGCCAAACAACGGCATCGATGCCAAGGCGGTCGCAGCATGTCCGAGCAGTCGACGAGAGCGGTCCTGGTGCGACCAACGCATGGTACTCATCGAGCGTGACAGGACCGAGCTCTCGTTCACCCGTCAAGCCGTTAACGGGATGACAGGCCGACAGTGGTGTCAGGCAGGCGCCCAGGCGGCGGTCATCCTTGTGGAAATAAACCGGTCTTCGCCCGATTCCGGCAACGCTCAGGCGCTGGGCG
>JBBREK010000190.1:0-8349 GCA_038203025.1 Planctomycetota bacterium | reverse complement strand
CGGCACCACCCGGGTACCTCCCTCCGACCGGCTCATCGGACAGTCTATCCCCGCAGACTGGTCCGCAAAGAAGGACTTGATTCGGTGGTAGTATCTTTGTCGCGGCTCGGTTACGTCGCACGGCTCCGAAACCGTGGGCGGCTGGGCTTCGCCCAGTATATCCGCCCACCGCCACTCGGCGCCCGCTCCATCGCTGCGCGACGGGGCCCCGGGCCTGCGTTGTTACTATCTGCAAACCATTTATCTGCCTGCAGTTGCCAGCCACTAGCGGGGCTCTGCCCAATGCTGTGAAGCCAAGGGCATCGGCAGGGGCAGGGGCAGGGGCAGGGGCAGGGGCAGGGGCAGGGGCAGGGGCAGGGGCAGGGGCAGGGGCAATTCCTCCTGATACGCGCGAGATCCTGCAACAACAGACCAGCGAAACCGACAATCAGCCTCCTGCCCCCGGCTCTAGCGGGCTGTGCCCCCGCAAGAGGGTCGCGATGTCCGTCCGCTCAGTCCGCCTGCACCTGCACCAGGGAGACCTGTAACACTGGCGGCCCAGCCACGAAGGGGATATTGTGGGCACCATGCAGGGCGAAGCGGCGTTCCAATTCTCGCAGGCTTGGGCCGCGGCGCTGCCGGCGGTTGCTGGCTATGTCGGCGCGGTGGTGGGGGACCGCCATGCGACCGACGATCTGGTGCAGGAGGCGGCCCTGGCCGCCTTCCGCGCCTATGCCAGCTACGCCCCAGAGCGTCCATTCACCGCCTGGGCCCTGGGCATCGCCAAGCACAAAGTCCACGACCACTGGCGCCGGCTGGCCCAAGGCCGGCAGGTGCCGGCCGATCCGGCCCTGATCGACGCATTGGCAGACTGCGCCGTCGAGATGGACGAAGAGCTGAGCGAACAGCGGGCGGCGATGAAGTACTGCCTGGGCAGGGTGGGCGGCCGCGCCTGGGACCTGATCAAGGGGCGCTAACACGAGGCGCTGGAGGGCGAGGCCCTGGCTGCACGCCTGGGCACCAGCGCGGGCAACGTGCGGGTGATGCTCCATCGCGTCCGCGAGAGCCTGCGCCGCTGCATCGAGGCCCGTCTGGGCCGGGCCGCCCATGGTTGACGAAGAGGCGCTGATCGAGGCCCATCTCGCCGGCACCCTCGATGCCGCCGGCGCGGAGCGCCTGCGCTGCAGCACCGGTGTCAGCCGCCTGGAGGTCAGCCAGGGCCGGGTGGAGCTACGCGCGGCCGACGGTTCGGCGGTGGTGGTGGTGGCGGCTGGGAAGGCGGCGTCCGCTCAGGTGGGATCGCCGCGGTGTTCAATGTCAAGGCGTCGGAAAACTGCGGCGTGGCCATCTTCCAGATCGACTCCCCGCAGCTGTCCGGCAGGAACCTCCACCTCGGGCCCGATCGGCAGCTGCGCCTACGTCTGCGCTGCAGCACCACCTGCATCTGCGCGATTACGGCGATCATCGATGCGACCGCCGCGTCACCGCATGCCTGGCTGGGGAATGTTGGCTGGAGCGGTGAGCTGGCGGGCGGGGCCCGTCTGGAGGGGCCGCTGCTCTACCTGACCATGCCTGCCGTCCGCGCCAGGGATGCCACCACCGCCGCGAACCTGCTGAATCTGCTGAGCGTCAACAGCGTCGGCCCCTACCGGACCGCCGCCACCAACCGCGCCCTGCGCTGGGCCGGCAACTGGTGGCGGCCCACCGGCACCGGCGGCGCCACCACGCCCTATGTCTGGCCCCTGATCGGGGCGCACTGGGCCCAGCGCGGCAGCAACCCCGCCAACACAGCCGAGCTCCGGACCATGCTCCACAACACCGCCGACTACTTCCTGGGCGCCAACCCGCTGCACACCTCCTGGATCACCGGCCTGGGCCCGCGCCCGCCCACCGGCATCTTCAGCTTCGACGACTGGGCCAGCGGCAGCGCGCAGCGCAGCGGCATGATCCCCTATGGGCCCGACCGCGTGGGCAACCTCTGGTTCTGGTGGCCGATGCACATCCCGGAGAATCAGGCCTACGCCTACGACACCACCTATCCGCCCATCCTGGTGGGTGTCACCCCCGACAATCCGTTGGGCGACGGCATCGGCTGCTGGCCCAACCACGAGGCCTGGTTCGACCTCGCCACCGCACCGCAGACCGGCGAGTTCACCGTGCACCAGAACCATCTCAGCGCGGCCTGGTTCTACGGCTACCTGATGACCGTCTCAGAATCCCTGGCGTTCCCGGCGGCGGACATCAATCAGGATGGGGCGGTGGACGCCACCGATCTGATGCTGGTGCGGAACCAGTTCGGGCGCAGCGGGGCCGCGCTTGGCAACCCCCGCTGCGACCTCAACGGCGATGGCCGGGTCGATGCCATCGACCTGGGCCTGGTCAGTCGCGCCATCGGGCATTGAGATGATCGCCTCGCGCTACCGTGCCTGGCTGGAGGGCGGCGCCCCCGAGGACCTCGAGGCGGAGCTGGCAGAGTTGCTGCCGCGGCTGCACCTCCAGGCGCGGCGCGTGCTAGGCAACGCAGCCGACGCCGACGACGCGGTACAGGAGGCTTGCGTGGTGCTGGTCACGACCCGCGCGCGCCTGCCAGCAGAGGTCCCGCTGGCCGCCATCGTCCGGCGCCTCTGCTCCCAGCGCGCGCTGATGGCGGCGCGCGCCCGCTCCCGCCGCTGGCGGCGCCAGCGCGCCCTGTCCTGCCTGCCCATCGACTGATCGTCGATACCGCGGTCGTGGCGTCCCGCCTGATTCGGCCCTTGCCGCTTCTGGCGCTGTCCGATCGCCAGCGCTGGTCAGTTCGCTTGTACCGGCACCAGAGTGACCTGGCTGATGGTGGCGGTGTTGGGCGTTCCGTCCTGGTGGCTGGTCACCACCAGGGCCGCCTTGAGCGCCGCCGGCATCACGATGGTGGCCTGGCCGACCTGGGTCCAGGCGGTGCCATCAGCGGACTGGTAGCCGGTGAAGACGTCGCCGCGACGGCTGAGCTTTACCCAGCGCGGGGCGGCGATGCCGGCCACCGTGGTGTGCTCGCTCTGGCCGGCCGCCAGCACCCGGCGCTGGAAGCTCGCGCCAGAGCTGAAGCTGATGATCATCATCGCGTGCTGGGCGTCGGCGGCCAAGCCATTGCGCAGCATGACCCCGGCCTTGGCCCAGGCGTTGGTGTTCTGCAGCGAATCGACCCGGGCGATAAGATCACAGCTGCCACTGATGTCGGTATGCACGGCGCGGAAGGCATCGCTGGCATTCCAGATGTCGGCCCCAGCCCCGGTGATGGAGAAGGCGTCGCTGGCGGCGTTGTAGGACGAGCTGCCTGCCGGAGTCATGCTGCCGATATCCTGGCCGATCCAGTTCGTCGGCAGGACGACGGTGGGGTAGAGGTAGGTGGCAGGGACGATCTGCGCCGCCTGGCCCGGGCCGCTCCAGGCCAGCCTGGCCACTGCACCACCGCCGTTCTCGTAGTACTCCAGACGCACATCGTAGCGCAGACCGCCGCTGAGCGTAATCGTCCCGCTGTTGTCGGTCGGACCATGGTTAGTCCAGTTGTTGATGATCTGCACGCCGTCCACCCACAGGCGGATGCCGTCGTCGCTGGTGGTGGTGAAGGTCCAGGTGCCGGAGGCAGGCACCGTGACCTGGCCGGTCCAGCGCGCGCTGAAGGTGTCGGCGCCGATGCCGGTAGCCGGTGATCCGCTGGCCCAATCGAAGTTGACGGTCGGATCCAGGCGGCTGACGCTGGTGCCGGTGAAGTCGGCATTGTCGTAATAGGCCGCGGCCAAGCCGGTGCCCTCGGCCACCGCCGCCTGCACGGTGATGCTGCGCGCCGCCGACATGGTCACCGCACCGGCGTTGTCGGTCGCCTTGGCGGTCAGGCTGTAGGTGCCGGCGGCGACGTTACCCCACGTGTAGGCGTAGGGGCTGCTGGTGTCGCTGCCGAGTAGCGTACCGCCATTGTAGAACTCGACCTTGGCCACCGTGCCGTCGCTGTCGCTGGCGGTGGCAGTGATGGCGATGCTGGCGGGGGCAGTGACGGTGGCGCCGGCCGCCGGTGCGCTGAGCGCGACGTTGGGCGCCTGGTTGGGCGACTGCAGGGTGAGGGTCAGGGCCGCGGGCACGCCCGGGAGACGCTCGCTGCCGGCGGCATCGATGAGCACCGCGCCGAAGGGGTTGCTGCCGCTCTTGGCCGGCACCGAGACGCTGGTGGAACCCGCCGCGAGCACCGTGAGGGTGAAACGAGCCACGCTGCCGGTGCCACCAGCGTTGTTGGCGCCGTGCCCGCTGCCATCGAGATAGTAGTAGCCGCTGCGCACCTGGGCGCTGCCGTTGATGTCGGTGGTTGCACGGGAGTCCGCAACAAAGGTGGCGAGCGAACCGGCTGCCTGGCTGTCCAGGCGCAGCTTGGTCGTGTCGTAGACGAACTGCTCACCCAGCACCGCAAAGGGCGCGGCCCCGGCCACCCCGACGGTGATCACCACCTGGCTGCCCACCACCGGCGTGGTGCTGGAGGCACTCAGGGTCAGGGTCTCGACCGCCTGGAGACCAACAGCGGCGCCGATGAGGACAAAGCAGGCAAAGATACGGGAGAAGTACATACGGACTCCACTGTAGATGTGCCGGACCACGGCGGGAACCGGTCGCAACTGGTGCGATCGGCCACCGGGCGTGTCATACGCATACGACTCCCGCCCTGGCACTCCCCCCGTCCCGACGTCCCCCGCTCAGCCGTTGATCGGCCCAGTCGGCACGCCGGTGGTACCGGCGGGCTGCTGGGCGAACCCGCGCTGCCATTCCCCTTCGATGCCGGCCCGCCAGGCGCGCGCCCGAGTGGTCATCGCCGCACAGCGTGCGGGTTCGCGCTCGGCCAGATTGGTACGCTCGCCCGGATCGTCACCGAGGTGCGACAGCCACACCGGGCCAGCCTGCGCGCCCCCCTCGGCCAGTCGGCCGTCGAGCACCAGCTTCCACGGGCCGAGACGCATCGCGGTCTGCGCCGACAGCTCCCAGAACACTTCGCGGTCCGTCCACGGCGTGGCGCCGCGCAGACGGTCGAGCAGGTTGACCCCATCCATGCCGGCATCGGCTGGCAGGCCGGCGGCGGCCAGCGCAGTCGGGGCGATGTCACAGCCGACCACCGGCTGGTCGAGCACCTGGCCGCCGGGGATGGTGCCCGGCCAACAGACGATGCCGGGCACGCGCACGCCACCCTCGAAGAGTGAGAACTTCTCACCACGGAACGGACCGCTGCTGCCACCGTGGTACAGCTCCTGGTTGCCATCCAGCCAGTTGCGGCTCTCACGCGAGGGTCCGTTGTCGGAGGTGAAGACGATCAGCGTGTCATCGGCGACACCGAGACGCTCCAGTTCGGCGCGGATCTCGCTGACGCCGTCGTCGACCGCCGCGATCATCGCCGCCATGATGCGCCGCTCCCACGGCAGATGGGCGAAGCGCTCATGGTACTTGGCCGGTGCGTGCATCGGGTAGTGCGGCGCGTTGTAGGCGACGTAGTGGAAGAACGGTTTGCCGGCACGCACCGCCCCGCGGATGCCGTCGATCGCGTCTTCAGTGATCAGTTCGGTGAGGTAGCGGCCGCACTGCCACACCTCCTGGCCGTCGCGCCACAGGTCGTGGGTCGGGTTGAGTCCCGGCCCCGGCTTGTTCATGCCCCAGTAGAAGATGTGGCTGTAGAAGTCGACGCAGCCGGCGAGGAAGCCGAAGCCACGCTGAAAGCCGTGGTCCTCTGGCCGGCAGCCCGGCGCCAGGCCAAGGTGCCACTTGCCCGACCAGCCGGTGGACCAGCCGGCGGCGGCGAGATGCGACGGCAGCGTCGGCACCGTGTTCGGCATGCCGCTGGCGGTGCGATGCCCGGCGAGGATCGCGCGCACCCCGGCGCGCGCCGGGTAGCGACCACTGAGCAGGCCGGCCCGCGACGGCGAGCACACCGCCGAGTTGGCGTAGCAGGCGGTGAGCCGTGCCCCGTCGCGCGCCAGCCGGTCGAGATGCGGCGTGCGCACATCATCCGAGCCCATGCACGACAGGTCGCCCCAGCCGTGGTCGTCGGTGAGGATGACGATGATGCCGCGGGCTGGGTTGCTCATAGGGGTTCCTGGGGCAGATGGCTGGAGATGGCGGCGGCGCTGGCGCGTACCGCCGCGAGCAGGTCGCGCTCGCGCGCCGCCTTCAAGGTGGCAGCGACCAGGCTGAGGGCGACCACGCCGCGCAGACAGCCGTCGGGTCCGGTGCAGGCGGCGCAGACGCGGGCGATGCCCGGCTGGTCGTCGCGGCGGCTGACCAGTACGCCGGCCTTGCGCAGAGCGGCCTCGCCACCGTCCCAGGCGGCGGCAAGGCGCGCAGCGCCGTGCGTCTGCCGGTGGCGGTTCACCCCACCCACGGCCATGTAGCTGAAGCGTTCCTCCGGTTCGTGCTTGGCCACCAGGCGCACGCCATCCGCCTGAGGCACGAACAGCGCAACCGATTCGCCGGTGGTGGTGGCCAGGGCGGCCAGCAGTGGCTGGATGCGGGCCAGCGGATCGCCGCCGCGATCAAGCAGGGCGCGCAGCCGCCGGCCGGCGCGATAGCCACGTCCGTCCAGGCGCTCGGCCAGTTCCTCGTCCGCGAGCACGCGCAGCAGCCGCGACATGCTCGCCGGGGCCAACCCGCCGCAGGCGGCGGCGAGGTCGGAAAAGGCGGCCCCCGCCGGCTGGGCCGCAAGCAGCTCGCAGCAGGTCCAGGCGCGGCGCACGGCGATCAGGGCGTCCATGATTAGTATCGTATACGGTATTTTATATCGTTTTCAATACTCATTACACAGCCCAGACCTGATCGGCCCAGTGCAACTCGCTCCCCTCCCTGCCATGGCCAGAACGCCGTCGTCACCTACGCTGTCAGGCCATGACCGCACGCGCCCCCAACATCATCCTGATCAACTGCGACGACCTCGGCTACGGCGACCTCGGCTGCTACGGCTCGACCTGCAACGACACGCCGCACCTCGACCGGCTGGCCGCCGAGGGCCTGCGCTTCACCGACTTCTACATGGCCAGTTCGCTGTGCAGCCCAAGCCGCGGCGCGATGATGACCGGATGCTATCCGCCGCGCATCGGCTTCGGCCACTTCTCGGGCGGCGGCGTGCTCTTCCCCGGCAACCCCGAAGGTCTGCACCGCGACGAGCGCACCATCGCCGACCTGCTGCGCGCCCGCGGCTACGCCACCGCCCTGGTCGGCAAATGGCACTGCGGTGACCAGCCCGAGCACCTGCCGACCCGCCACGGCTTCGACCGCTATTTCGGCCTGCCCTACTCCAACGACATGGGCCGCCAGGCCGGCCGGCAGCGCCAGACGCCGCTGCCCTTGCTGCGCGACGAGGAGGTGGCGCAGCAGCAACCCGACCAGGCGGCCCTGACCGAACGCTATGTCGATGCCTGCGTCGACTTCATCCGCGACAGCAAGGACCAGCCGTTCTTCCTCTACTTCGCGCACATGCACGTCCACCTGCCGATCTACGCCCCGGAGCGATTCATGCGCGCCTCACGCAACGGCCGTTACGGCGCCGCCGTCGCCGCTGTCGACTGGTCGGTCGGTGTGCTCACTCACGAACTGGAGCGTCTCGGTCTGACCCAGGACACCTTGATCGTGTTCACCTCCGATAACGGCTCGCGCTGCCGTGGCGAGGGCGGCAGCAACGGCCCGCTGCGCGGCACCAAGGCGACGACCTGGGACGGCGGCCTGCGCGTGCCATGCCTCGCCCGTTGGCCGGGTCGCATCCCGGCTGGCGGCACCTGCCCAACCCTCGCTCTGGCGATGGACCTGCTCCCGACCTTTGTCGGCCTCGCCGGCGGCACCCCGCCGGACGACCGCATCATCGACGGCCGCGACCTCGCCGGCCTGCTCATGCCCGGCCAGGGCGCCACCCCGCCGACCGACCGCTGCTTCTTCTACTACAAGGGCAACGACCTCGACGCGGTGCGCGACGAGCGCTGGAAGCTGTTCGTCGCCCGTAACGAACACGATCCGGCCACCGGCAAACAGGTGCGTCGCGCGGTCAGCGTGCTGTACGACATGCGCGCCGACATCGGCGAGACCACCGACGTCGCAGCTGACCATCCGGACGTGGTCGCTCGCCTCACCGCCAGCGCCGCCGCCTGCCGCGCCGATCTCGGTGACCAGGCGCAGGGCATCGCCGGCGCGAACCGCCGCCCGGTCGGTCTGGTCGCCGATCCCCGGCCGCTGGTGACCTACGATCCCGCATATCCGTACTTCGCCGCCGAATACGATCTCGGCGACGCAGGGTAGCATATCCGAAGAAGAATGTAAAAAGAATGTAAAGAATGTAGACACACTACCTTTGCTGTCCTAAGAAGAATGTTAAAAGAAGAATGT
>JBBREK010000189.1:0-8404 GCA_038203025.1 Planctomycetota bacterium | reverse complement strand
GCAGACAGACAGAAGTATGAATTAACTCTTAAATTAATGGAACTGAAGAAGAATGAAATTTCAGAAGAATATGTTCCGGATTGGGGTGCCCCGGACGTCGACGTGGTCATCAGCGAAATCGGCGGCACGGTCGGCGACATCGAGGGCCTACCGTTCATGGAGGCGGTGCGCCAGTTCCGCCACGAGGCCGGCCGCGACTACTGCTGCTGCATCCATCTCGCCTACATCCCGTTCATCAAAGCGGCCGGCGAGATCAAGACCAAGCCTGCCCAGCACAGCGTGCAGAAGCTGCGTGAGATCGGTATCATCCCTGACTTCCTCATGTGCCGCGCCGAGAGGCCGTTGGGCAAGAGCGTCAAAGACAAGCTGGCGCTGTTCTGCAACGTCGACCTGACCAACGTCATCGACCTGGTCGATGTGCCGACCTCGATCTACGAGGTTCCCCAGCTGCTGATGCGGCAGGGCATGGACGTCCTGCTGGCCAACCGCTTGCGGCTGCCCAAGCGTGAATGCGACATGCACGAATGGGATCTGATGGTCAGCCATATCAAGAAGCCGAAGGACAGCGTGCGCATCGCCCTGGTCGGCAAGTACATCGACCACCAGGACGCCTACAAGTCGGTGACCGAATCAATCGACCACGCCGCCTACGCCCATCTGCTCAAGGCCGAACTCGTGCGCATCGAAAGCGAATCACTTGAGGGCGACGACTGGCGCCGGCAGTTCGACGGCATCGATGGGATCCTGGTCCCTGGCGGTTTCGGCAAGCGTGGCTTCGAAGGCAAGCTGCGCGCCATCCGCCTGGCCCGCGAGACCGGCATCCCCTATCTCGGGTTGTGCCTGGGCATGCAGGCGGCCTCGATCGAATTCGCCCGCAACGTCCTTGGACTGGAGAAGGCCAATTCGACCGAGATGGATGAGCGCACGCCGCATCCGATCATCGTACCGATGGAATCGCAGAAGGATCTCATCGCGACCAGCAACCTCGGCGGAACGATGCGCCTGGGGTCCTACCTGTGCACCCTGACCAAGAAAACCAGCCGTACCGCCAAGCTCTACGGCGGAGTCGAGAGCGTCAGCGAACGCCATCGCCATCGCTATGAATTCAACAACGCCTACCGGGCCCAGTTCGAAGCGGCCGGCATGGTGTTCAGCGGCGTCTACATCCCCGATCCGGCCAAACCCGACCAGAGCCTAGTCGAGATCATCGAACTGAAGGACCACCCCTTCTTCGTCGCCACTCAGGCCCATCCGGAACTGAAGAGCCAGCCGGTCAAGCCGCATCCGCTGTTCCGCGGCTTCCTCGGCGCCGCCTACAAGCGCAAGCGTGGTGATCAGGCCGGCGGCAAGAGCGAGACCTCGCTCGCCCCGGTCGCCGGCTAGGACGCTGTCAGGTCCACAAGTCGGTCGAACCCGACCATCGCCAGGGCCTTCTCGTTTACCGGTGACTGGTTTTCGACGCGGATGGTTCCGCCATAGAACCGGACCTGCGTGATGATGAAGCCCATCAGGGACAGTTCGACGGACGATAACGCGCGGCAACGCGCGAGATCAATCACGGTCTGCGTCGTCGAGTGGCGCTTGGCGAGCGCAAGTATGAGATCGAACGTATGCGTCTGCAGGAACCGATCCGATACCTTGGCGATCCGGTAGCAGATGCGTCCGTCGCTCTCGTCCACAGCGACCTCGTCGTTCAGACGATGAGCCTCGGCATTGAATTCCCCGACTAGATCATCCATTGGACGCCCCCTGCCCAAGATGCAGCACCACCGCAAGCACCGCTGCACAGACGAAGAATACCAACAGGCCCCGGGCGAACAGGACGGGAAAGGACGGCCTGCCATCCACCGGTCGACCGAGCAGGCGATAGCCCACGACCTGCATCAACGCGAGGATGATCCCAGCGATGATCGGCGCAGCGAACATAAGCAGGACGAGAACAAAGCGCATGCAGTGTGCGTCGTCCTAGGCCCGATCCGATTACGGGCAAGTCCCCGGACCCTCAACAAACGCAAAGCCGCCGCCGGCACAAGCCGGCGGCGGCAAACGATGCGGTCAGCTACCTGAGATTCAACTCAGGCTGTCGACGATCATCGCGACGGTGGCGCGCTGGGCCTTGCCCAGACCGTGGACGGCGACCGCGAGGTCGTCGCCGAGCAACTGCTCGGCCTGCGACAGCAGACCCATGACGCTGGCGGAGAGTCCGCCGGCAGCCTTGCGGCCCGGCTTACGACCTGGCTTACGACCCGGTTTGCGACCCGGCTTGCCCGGCTTGCCCGGCTTGCCCGGCTTGCCCGGCTTGCGACCCGGCTTGCGACCCGGCTTACCCTTGGCGACCTTCTTGCCCTTACTGCCGGCGCGCTTCGGCTTCGGATCGCCGCCGGCGAGGGCAGTGACCTCTTCCAGCGAGAGGCCGAGCATCTTGGCGTACTTCTTGAGTCCGCGGGCGTTCGGGGCGCTCTTACCCTTCAGCACGGCACGGAAGGACGGGAGGCTGAGACCGGCGTCCTTGGCGGCGGCGGTCGCGCTGACGCCATCGGCGGCAAGCTTGGCTTCAACGGCTTCGGTAAGTTTCGACATGGAATCTCCGCACAGGGAGGTGATGCGGAATCATTCCGCTTCCTGCGCATGGCCGGAATGCTACAGGTATCATTCATGAAACGCAAGTTCGTTGTTTTCCTTCTGCTCGCATTCACCACCGGAACATTCTTGATCGGGGCAGAGCCGATTTCACTGCCCGACGGCGCTGGAATGATCACGCCACCTGCAGGATGGCGTATGCCCATCGCCGGCAGCGGGATCCTGGTCGGCCCCGGCGACAGCAACGATCCGCCACGCCTGTCGCTGGCAACAGCGACTGGCGATCCCGCGACGACAGCCGCCAGCGTCCGCGACGGCTACCGGCGCATCGGCGACGGCTGCCAGTTCATTGATGATGATGATCAGCCGCTGGGCGGCCGGGTATGGCGGCGGATCCGCGTCCGCTTCGCCGTCGGACCGCTGGTTTTTGTTCAAACGGCGTGGATAGGCGCAGTCGACGGACGGACGGTGATCGCAGTGCTCTCCTCACTGGAGGAACAGGCTGCCGCATCCCTGGCCACCGGGTCTGCGGCAGTCGCCTCGATCAGCGCGCCGCGCTGACCGCCACGCCGCGGGCCTCGGCGACCAACTGCATCGTGCGCCGGCCGTACTCTAGGTAGGAAGCGCGCATGCGCGCCTCGGTGCCGGTCACCGCCGGATCATGGAAGACGGATGCGATATGCGGCTCGATCGAGATGCCGCCGTCGTAGCCGCGGGCAAAGAGATCGGCGAGTACGCGCTTGACGTCACCATCGCCCTCGCCGGGCCAGGTATGCACATGCTTGCCGTCTGCGCCAATGCGGCCGTCCTTGATATGGACATAGGCGACATGATCGCGGACGTTGCGGTAGAATTCCCACGATGACTGCTTCGGCCGTGAGCCATCTGCCCGGGCCGCGACGCTGAAGTCGTCGCTGTGCGTCGGGTTGCCGGTATCGAACACCAGCTTCATGCCGGGAACCTGATCGAGCATGCGCTGGGTGTACGTCCAGCCCATGCCGCCGTAGTTCATGCAGTTCTCATGCACCGGCAGCAGTCCCGCATCGGTGAACATCTTGTGCAGTTCGCGCAATCGGCGGAAGCGCTCATCCTCCATCTGATCCTCGATCACCTTGCCGGCCGCATCCTTGCGTACGGCGAAGGACATGATGCGCACCCGCTTGGTACCGAGACGCTGCATGCGTGGGATGGAGCGGCGGGCCTCGGCCAACGAGGCGTCGAACGGCTGATCTGTATGCTTGCTCCAATTGGCAATGGCCGATCCGAAACAGTTGATCGTCACACCGGATCCATCGAGCGTGGCGCACACCCGTTCGAACGCCTCGTCGCTGAGGTCGTGGATCATTGTGCCGTCAATCTTACGCGACTCGATGTTCGACCAGCCCAGTTCCCTGGTGATGGCGATCTGGGTAGCGAGATCCTGGGCGGCTTCGTCGGCGAATCCGGTGAAATACATGGTTACTTCTCCGCGATGCAGGTGGCCAGGTAGTTCCAGGACTGCTGCAGCGAGTCGAAGGGGTCGGCCGGGCAGCGGTCCTGTTCGACGATGTACCACGGGCAGCCACCGATCTCGGCGGCGCGGACGATGGCCGGCCAGTTTAGCGTGCCGTTGCCGATCTCGCACATGGTCGGCTTGTTGTCATCGCCGATCATGTAGTCCTTGAGGTGCAGCAACGGCAGCCGGCCGTGCAGACGCTGGCACCATTCCACCGAATCCCCGCCGCCGGTCTGCACCCAGTAGGTGTCCGGTTCGCCCTGCAGGTTCTTCACGTCGGTAAGATCATACAGCCACTGCAGCACGACCTTGCCGTTGATCTTGCGGAACTCGTTGGCGTGGTTGTGGTAGGACAGACGCATGCCGGCGCGGCGCAGCACGTCGCCGGAACGGTCGAGGGCTTCGGCCAGGCGCTTGACGTCATCGAAGGTCGCAAGCGGCACGTGCGGGTGCGGGTAGGCGGTGTCGGCGCAGCCGAGCTTGCCCAGCCGCTCAACCACAGCCTGCGGCGTGTCGCAGATCGAAGCGCCGCCCTCATGGGTGGCGCAGATCGTCAGACCTTCGCCATCGGCGAGCTTCTTGATCTCTTCCGGCGGGATCGGACCGACGCCCGACACCTGGACGGCGGGATAACCGATGGCCTTCACCTTCTTGAGCGTGACGGCGAGGTCGGCTGCGGTTTTGCAGTGGTCGCGCAGGGTGTAGAGCTGGGCGGCGATCTGGGATTTCTTCATGTAATGTCCTGATTGGTTGGTTGATTTGTTCGTGGGTGGCTGCCCCAGTCAGACCCCTGACCGGGCACCCGAAACCCGAAACTACCTCGCCATACCGGCGAAGCTGCCGCCGAGATCGTTGCCGCCAGCCTTGACTACCTTGGCCTTACGGCGGCTACCTGCGATCAGCTTCTGGTACTGGGCGCTGACCTCGGCCACATCCAGCGGCAGTTCGACGGTGCGGTCCCACAGCGCCGACATGAGCATGGCGTTGCCCAGTTCGACCCCGTTGATGCCTTCCGGCGCCGGCCCGATCAGCGTCTTGCCGTCGAGGATGGCGTCGGCGAAGTTGGCGAGAATCTCATTGTGCTGACCGCCGTGGCCGTTGGTCGGCACCTTGATCTCCCAGCGTTCGGGCCTGCCGAAGCGCTCAGGGCTGTTCTTGAGATGCTCGGAGGTCGGAGTGACGTTGCGCGCCCAGTCGAGCCCATCGCCATCGACCACTACACGGCCGCGATCGCAGGCGACCTCAAGCCGGTTCGTCCCCGGGGCCTCGCCGGTCGAGGTGATGAACACGCCGGTGGCGCCATTCGCGTATTCGAGGTAGGCGGTGCAGGCGTCCTCGACTTCGATGTCATGGCGGGTGCCAAAACCACAGAAGGCGCGGACCTTGCGCGGCAGGCCGAACAGCCACTGCATCAGATCGAGCTGGTGCGGGCACTGGTTCATCAGCACGCCGCCGCCCTCGCCCGACCAGGTGGCGCGCCAGCCGCCGGAGGAGTAGTAGGACACGTAGCGGTACCAGTCGGTGATGATCCAGTTGACGCGGTGGATAGCCACCAGCTCGCCGGACTGCAGCAACTCGCGCAGCTTGCGGTAGCGCGGGTCGGTGCGCTGGTTGAACATCTCGGCGAAGATCAGGTCCTTGCGGCTGCGCGCCTCGTAGGCGGCGATCAGGCGCTGGCAGTCGGCCTTGTGCACCGACAGTGGCTTCTCGATCAGGGTATGCACGCCAGCCTTGATCGCATCGATGCCGATGACCGTGTGGTCGTAGTGCGGCGTGGCGACGACCACCGCGTCAATGCTGCCGGAGGCGAGCATTTCCTGGTGGGTGGCGAAGCCTTTCACCGTAGGAAAGCGCGCCAGCACCTCGGGGTCGGTGTCGCAGACCGCTGCCAGTTCGACGCGGGCGACCTTGCCGGCCAAGATGTTGCTGGCATGGGATCCTCCCATGCCTCCGACGCCAACGATGCCAAGACGGACGGTTTTGCTCATGAATGCTCCAGGGGTAGGTTGGGATAGGAATAGGCGGTGGATGCGAACGGAAGCTCGACCGGCCGCCCGGTGGTGGTCGATTGGTAGGCGGCGAGGATGACGGCGTTGGCCTGCACTGCGTCGGCGACCGTCACCATCGGCGCGCGGCCGGCGCGCAGCGCTTCGATGACGTCGGCGATCTGCAGGGCATGATGGTAACCGTAGACGTCCTTGCCGCCGCCGAGCGGCTTGGCGTCGAGATTGGCGGCGTCGAGCGCTTGCAATTCCTCGTGCAGGGCGCCGCTGGTGTGCTCGATTGCGATCAGGCGATGGCCGTCGCCGAGACTGAACGAGCCGCGTTCACCACGCACGATGACGCGCTGGCGCCAGTTGGTAACGCCATCGTTGTCCGCCCGCAGCCGGGCACGGACGCCACCGGCGCAGGTCGCTTCGGCCTCGAACAGGTCCTCGACCTCGATGCAATCGAGGCGGCGACGGCGGACGCGGCCGGCGACGCGCTCGACGGTCAGGCCGGCGAGCCACAGGCCGAGGTCGATGGTATGGATGCCCTGGTTGATGGCGACGCCGCCACCCTCGGCGAGGCGCTTGCCGCGCCAGGCGCCGCTGGCGTAGTAGCCCGCGTCACGGGTGCAGACAAAATCGACCTCCACATCGGCGATCCGCCCGAAGGCGCCCTCAGCGACCAGTTGACGGAGCCGACGCGCGAGCGGCGCGTAGCGGTGCTGGAAGATGCCGCTGGCGACCTGCCGCGGATGAGCGGCGGCGGCGGCGAGGATGCGCTGCAGATCGGCAGGCGTGCTGGCAAGAGGCTTCTCGCAAACGACGTGCTTGCCAGCGGCGAGGGCCGCCTCGACCAGAGCGGCATGCTCGGGGTGCTGGGTGCAGACGCAGACCAGCCCAACTGATGGGTCCGCAAACACCTCGGCGGAATCGGCGGTCTGCTGCGCTGCCGCCACCCGCCTCAGCTTGGCGGTATCGCGGTCGCAGGCCCAGCGGATCTCTGCCTCGCGGTCGAGCCGGACGGCAGCGGCGTGGACGGGTCCGATCACTCCACAACCGATGATGGCGACCTGCAGCATGGACGGACATGCTAACACCAGCCTGGACCTGGGCTAGTCGCGGACGATCATCTGTTTGCTGTTTCCGATCATGCCGTGGGGCGCATCTGTAGTTCGACCGATGTAAGTCATTGACTAGTAAGATTTCTGTGCGGCCGACATGACTTCAGTGACATGCCGAGAGCGCCCGATCCGCTCATCCCCAGGTTCGGCCGCCGCTGCGTCGGTAGTCGCCAGGAGACAGGCCGACCTGGGACTTGAAGGTGCGGGCAAAATGACTGAACGAGATGATGCCCACCTCACCGGCGATCTGGCCAATCGACAGAGTGCTCTCCAACAACAGCGACTTGGCGCTGACCACGCGCAACTCGGTCAGGCGCTGCACCACGCTGCGTCCGGTGGCGGCGCGGAAGATGCGCGCCAGTTGCGGCTCTGAAAGATGCACCGCGGCGGCGACCTCACTGCGTCGCACCGACCGGTGCAGGTTGGCGCGCATGTATCCTTCTGCCGCAGCGATCACCCCGTCTCGGGTGCGCTCATTGAGAGCCGACATGGCGCCCGCAGCCGCCCCGGGAGCCCGCTTGTGGCCGATGAGCAAGCGCAGCAGCAGGGCCCGCACGAGCAGATGGTGGTCATCCCCTGGCCGACGCAGTTCCTCGATCAGCGCATGCAGGTCGTCGCGCAACGTTGTGGGCAGCGCCATCACCCGGTCGGTGATCGGTTCCACATCGATGGCCACCGGATCGAACATCGCGACCAGATAGCCGGGAGCACGACGCAGGCCGAGCAACTGGCGCTTCGCTCTAGGCGGAACAATGATCGAGCGGTCCGGTTCCAGCAGATGGATGCTGCCGCCGATGCGCACGCGCAGGCTGCCATGCAAGCAGATATACCACTGATGGATATCATGATGGTGCTCACCGACCGCCCAGTCGGGGTCAGCCTCGCGATAATGCAGATGCAACCGGCGCAGCGCCGGCACGTCGTCCGCGGATTCCATGGCCAGCATGATTCGAACCGAGTGGACGAGGCAATGGAACGCGATCAGCCAGGGTGGCCAGCCTGGGGGCGCGCATCGCCCCAGGCGCACGTAGCGCGCAGCAGCACTTCCGCCTTCCTACTTCCGCACTAACAACTCAGGAGCTCTGCCCCCGCGGCCCTGCGGGCCTGCCCCCGCGGGCTGGTAAGAGCTAAATCGTCGCCGCTGGCCTTCCTGGTAGGCATACCGGGAGGGGTGACCAGGGTGGCACTCGCTGACGGATAGCACGCCTTCGGGCAAGGGG
>JBBREK010000188.1:0-8424 GCA_038203025.1 Planctomycetota bacterium | reverse complement strand
GGGTGGGGGCCTGGGTTTGGCCGGGGCCCAAGCCTCGCGCCAACCCCCCCCCCGGGGCTCCACGCCCAGTTTGGTGGGGGTGGGGGGTTTGGGGGGGGGGGGGGGGGAGCGATGCTCTGGCATGCCGGTCAAGATCACGCTCGCTGAGGCCATGGGTACCTGCTTCGGGGTGCAAGACGCCATCGACATGGCGCTCGACCCGTCGTATCGCGGCAATCTGACCATCGTCGGGCAACTGGTGCACAATCCGCAAATTACCGAGCGGTTGCTTGCCAACGGCGTGCGCATCGTCGAGCGCGACCAGGTCGACACCATCACGACGCAGGCGGTGATGATCACGGCGCACGGCGCCAGCGACGTGACCAAGGCCGACCTGGAGAAGCGTGGCTTCACCGTCTACGACGCGACCTGCCCGCTGGTCATCCGCCTGCACAAGCTGGCGCGCTTCCTTGAACGCGAGGGCTGGTTTCCGGTGATCATCGGCAAGGCTGACCACGTCGAGGTCAAGGGCGTGGTAGGCAACCTGCGCGCTAGCGCCGTAGTCTATCACGAGCGGGACTTCGAGCAGCTGCGCGGCCAGTCCCGCCTCGGCGTGGTCAGTCAGACCACCAATCGGCTCGACAAGGTGTCGAAGCTGCTCACCGCCATGCGCGCCCTGCCCTGGGTCGAGGAGTTGCGCTTCATCGACACGGTGTGCCAGCCGGTGAAGGAGCGCCAGAGCGCCATCGCCACCCTGCTGCAGGCGGACATCGATCTCGGCATCGTGGTCGGCGGACGCAACAGCGCCAACACCGCCAAGCTGCGCGAGGTCATCGCCGACCGCGGCATCGCCGCCTTCCACGTCGAGCGGCCCGAGGAGGTCGATCCACGCTGGTTCGTCGGTCGGCACCACGTCGGCATCACCGCCGGCACCTCGACCCCGCCCGACGTCATCGAGGCGGTCGAGCGGCGGGTGCGCGAGATCGTCAGCTAGGCGTCGCCGCGGCGAGCTCGGCAATCTCGTCGAGTTCGCGGGCGCCGCGCACGAGATGGCCTGGAAACAGGCCGTGTGGAGCGTGCCGTGCGGCCACCTCTTCCACCCCGGCCGCATCAAGCGCACCGGCGAGTAGGCTGGCGTAGGCGGCAACAACCTCGGCGGTCGCGGCGGGGTCGAGATCTGCGAGTTCCAGCACCCACCAGTCGACCAGGCCGGCGGTGGCGGCGGCGGGCGTCGGCGCGCACAGGCGTCGGCCTTCCCAGACCACCGTGTCGCGCACCCGGCGCTGGATCTCGTAGGGCAGGCCGCCCTCCTGGGGCACGGCGCGGATGGTCAGCGTCGCACCTACCGCCAGCGCGTGGTCCTGGCGCGTCAGCATGGCCGGCACGCGGCCGTGCACGGCGACGGCCAGTTCGATCGGCAGGTCGGCGCAGCGCGCGGCCAGACGGGCGACCTCGCGGCCGGACAGCTCGTAGGAGAGGATGGCGCCGACAGCGCCGAGTCCGGCCAGGGCGGTGAGCGTCTCGCTGCTGTAGACGTTCAGCGCGGCGTCGGCGAAGACCGGCACGCCGGCAGCATGGGCGGCGGCGATGGTGCCGAGCTGTCCGGCGAGCACGGGATGGTCGCAGCGCGGCGCCACTGCTGCGGTGGCGGGATGGCGCAGCCAGCGGTCGGCGAGCGGCGTCGGGCCATCGGCAGCCCACAGGTCGTGGGTCGCATCTTCGATCGCGACGCGGGTGGCTCCGGCTGCCAGCGCGGCCAGCGCGGCGGCTTCGGATCCGACCATGGCCCACAGTCGGGTCTGGCGGGCGCGCGGTTGGGCCACCGGCGGCGGCTCGTGCGCCGGCGGCACGCCGGCCGGCGCGGCGCTCAGCGCTGCAACCAGTTCACGGCGCAGGCGCTTCAGTTCGGAGGCCGGCACGAAGCAGGATCCCTCAAGCCGGGCGTCGAGGTGGCGGAGGAGGAAACCGCTGCCGCCGAAGGCACCGGCCGAGTCGGCCAGGGCCTCGGCGGTCAATGGCCGGCCGGTGGCGGGCTGGACCACCGGTCCGTCGAGGCTCGCCATCCGGCCGTCGGCCGCGGCCGCCTGCAGACGGATGGCGGATCCGGGCGCGGCGAGGATGGTCAGGTCGACCGGCATGCCGCCCTGCTCCTCGGGGGGCAGCGGCACCGTCGCCATGGCCGCGTTGGCGTCGCGCTCGCGGCGCTGGTCGCGGTTGACGAACAGCGGTGTGCCTTCTGCGGCGCGCGGTCCACGCGGATCGACGCGGATGCGTAGTCGCCAGCGGCCACCACCGAGATCGTCGGCGGCGGTTACGAGGAAGCCGTCGTTCCACATGCCGACGGCGAAGGCGTACCCGATCCCGGCCGCCGGCCGCCGGCTGGCCTGCACCACCGCCGTACCGAGTCGCCGGTCGAGGCTGACGAGCTGCGCGTCGGCCGTCCGGTCGCGCAGCGGATCGGCACGATGCAGCCGGGCCTCGGCCCCGTAGGTCCCGTCAAGCGGCGTGCTGGTGAACGGCCGCGCGAAGACTTCGGTCAGCGGTTCCCGAGTGATTGCCGGATCAGCCTGCCGCCGCTGCATCCAGGCGTCCACCGCCTCGCGGTAGGCGCGGGCGACGGTGAAGACGTAGTCCGGTCCTTTCAATCGCCCCTCGATCTTGAACGAGGCGACCCCGGCCTCGGCCAGCTCGCTGACCCGGTCGACCAGCGACAGGTCGCGCATCGAAATTTCAGTCTCAGGGCGATCGGACGTCTCGTAGACGAACCGGCAATTCTGCGCGCAGGTACCGCGATTGGCGCTGCGGCAGCCGGAGAAGTTCGACATCAGGCACTGGCCACTGAAGGCGTAGCACAGGGCGCCGTGCACGAAGTGCTCGATCCCGACGCTGTGACGTGCTGCCATCTCGGCGCAGGCGCGGATCTCTGGCAGGGACAGCTCGCGCGCCAGGATGACGCGTTCGGCGCCGAGCCCGGCGAGCACGGCGATCTGCGCCGGGTCATGCACGGTCATCTGGGTCGAGGCATGCAGCGCCAGGCCGGGGACGGTACGGCGCAGCAACTGCCACAGGCCGAGATCCTGGACGATCGCCGCGTCGACGCCGGCGACGTGGGCGTGCCAGGCGAGATCGACGGCCTTGGCGTGCTCGTCGTCATGCACCAGGGTGTTGAGCACGACGTAGCACTTCAGCCCGTGACGGTGCAGGTAGGCGACGTGGCGCGGCAGGTCGGCCTTGCGGAAATTCTCCGCCCGGCCACGGGCGTTGAAGTGGCGCAGGCCGAGATAGACGGCGTCGGCCCCGCCGGCGACCGCAGCAGGCAGGCAGGCCGGCGCACCGGCTGGGGCGAGGACTTCCGGCTTCACCATGGCAATCGCAGTTCGCCGTGCGCGGTTCGCGGTTCGCGGTTGTGGAGACACGCGTTGTGTACGTTGATGGTGTCCACCAAACAGGTGATAAACGAGAAACCAACCCAGATCCGTAAACGATTGTCTAACGGCGAACCGCGAACCGCGAACCGCGAACCCTCTGCGGCAATTTGCTTCACTTGCCGGCCTTCTCGATGCGTACGCGCTGCGCCTCGGCCAGGCCTGGGGTGGCGAGCAGGCGTCGCAGATGCTCGGTCGCCTGCGCCTCGCCGTTGGCGGCGGCGGCGAGCCAGCCGTCGACCAGGCCGCCGACGTCGGGGCGCTCGGTCCAGGTGGTGCAGGTCCAGCCGTCGCCCTCGTCGCGGATGGCGACGTGCTGGTGCTGCCCGTCGCGCAGCCGGCTCCACTGACGCCAGCCGTCCGTGTCCGAACCAGCCTCCCACTTGCCGCGCTGCAGTTGGCGTAGCAGCGGCTCGACCGCCGGCTCGCTTCCACCGGTGCCGGTCGACACGGTGCGTCCGCTGATGCGGCCGATCCAGCCGCGCACCAGATCGTGCTGGAATGCTCCGCGCCAGCGCAGTTCGGGTGTGGTCGGCGGGAAGGGGATGGGCGTGCCCCAATCGGAGATCGGCGGGTGCTCTGGACGCTGCAGGCCAGAGGGCGGCAGCAGGGTGGCGAGCATGGCCGTGGCGATGCTGCGACCGGTAGCGGCCCAGCGCTGCGGCCAGGTCGGCGACAGGCCCGCACCGGGCCGGCCTTCGTGCTCGACCAGCACCACTGTCTCGGACGAGACCGGCGGCGGCTGCAGGGTGTCGGCGGGATGCCCGGTCGGTAGGCGCGGTTCGCAGACGTCGAAGGCCACACTGGCGTGCCAGGCCCCATCCGGAGTGGCGGCGATGTCCGCGTTGCGGGTGGACACGCGGATGATGCGGTCGGCGGGTAGCGGCAGCGGCGGGGTCGGTTCAGAGGCGCCCAGCACCGGATCCATGACTGAGGTGATGCCGGCGGTGAACAGCTCCTCGCCCAGGGCCAACATGGCAGCGCGGGTGGCCGCTTCGCGATCGTCGCCGATCACCACGACGACACGCCAGAGGCCGTCATCGCGTGTGCCTCGTTCCAGTTTCGCGGTGGTCGTTCCGGCCAGCGGCGCCGAGGTGGTGCGGATCGGATCGCGCTTGGGCAGGCGCAGGATGCCGGCGCTGACTTGCGGTCCACCCTGGCCACGTTCGACGTTGGGGCGGATCAGCAGCAGGCCGACGCCGAACAGCAGGACGGCGGCGACGAGCGGGATGAGGGAGTTGCGCACGGCTGGATGGTCGGCGACGGCCGTGGCAGGCAACCGCTGGCGGTCGGCTCAGTGCGCGCCGGCGAGGATTGCGTCCACGGCCGCGGTCCAGGCCATTGGGCCACCCCTCTGGTAGCTGAAGCGGCCCAGTTCCTTTCCATCGGCAGCGAGCAGCAGGATGGTGGGAAAGCCCTCCACCTTGTACTTGTTCAGCAGGGCCTCGTTCTCGGCCTGCTGCGTGGCGGATTGCTTGTTGTCGCGCGGGAAGTCGACCTCCAGCAGCACCACATTCTTGGCCGCCCAGGCTGCGAACTCGGGCGTGCTGAAGACCTCCGCCTTCAGTTTGATGCACCAGCCGCACCAGTCGGAGCCGGTGAAGTTGGCGAGGATGGGCTTGTTCGTCTTGCTGGCGAGGTCGGCGGCAGGCTTCCAGCCGACCGTCCAGTCGGCGGCGCTGGCGAGGGTGACGAGGCAGATGCAGAGGATTGTGCGTAGCATAGGGGATTCCGATTCAGACGGGTTGGTGGACGCGGACATCGGCCTCGCCGGCGAGGCGGGCCTGGCAGCCGAGCCGCTGGTCGTCGGCGCAGCCGTGGAAATCTTCTGCCGAAGTCCGTTCGGCCAGCGCTTCCAGACCTTGGCTGACACGCAGCCGGCAGCGGCCGCACGAGCCGGCCATGCACAGATACATCGCCGGCATGCCGGCATCGAGCATGGCGCCAAGCAGGTCCTGGCCCGGCTGCAACGGCGCGGGCCCGTGATCGTTGAGGGCGATCGTGGCCATGCCAGTACGGTATTCCCATGACCAGGGGCGCCAGCGTTCCCGACCCAGGGTGGCACGTCGCCAGGACCGTGGGCTTCAGCCCGCGAAATAGCCTCGTCGCGGGCTGAAGCCCACGGTCCTGGGACCATGTGGAAAACTGGTGGATGACTGTTGGCACCTCGCCGCTTCCCGCCGTCAGCCGCGCATACCATCTGGGCATGCCCGAGCCGCGCCAGCCGACCCGAGAACCGCCGCACAACCCGGACCTCGAGCGTTCGATCCTTAGCGTCGTGCTCAGCGGGGCGCATCAGGTGGCGATCCAGAAGGTGCGGCCCCAGGTGCAGCATCCGCTGATGTTCTGGAGCCGCGACCATCGGCTGGTCTGGCTGGCCTGCCTCGAACTGGATGAGGTCGGCCAGAATCCCGACGCGCCGTCAGTCGCCGAGTTGCTGTCGCGCCTGCGCTTCGACGCGGCGATCGACCGGCTGCGCCAGGCCCAGCTGATGGCCGAGAGCGACGAGCTTGACCGCGCCGGCAAGGATCGGCTGCGCCGGCTGTGGTCGTGGGAGGACAAGGACCGCACTGGCATCGAGGGCGAGAGCGCGCTTGCCGCCCTGGGCGGGGCGCAGGCGGTTTACGCCCTGGCCGACGCGCCTGGGTCGTTCAGCGCCCTGGAACGCAACAGCCAACTGTTGCGCGACTACTACCTCAAGCGCCGGCTGATCGCGCGCCTGTCCACAATCACCGACGAGAGCCACGTCACCACCGCCAGCTTCACCGATCTGGTGACGCGCAGCGGTCAGGTCATCCTCGATCTCGGCCGGCTCGACAGCACCTCCTCGGTACACGACATGTCGACGGTCGCCGATGAGACCATGGTCGCCATCCACGAGCGCATCAACCTGCCGGATTCCGGCGTGCGCACCGGCATGGCCGACATCGACGACAAGCTGATGAGCCTGCGTCCGGGCGGCCTCTACGTGCTGGCGGCGCGTCCCGGTGTCGGCAAGACGTCGCTCGCCCTACGCATTGTCCAGGGCGTGGTCTCGGCGCCGGAGAACGCCCAGCGCGTGCTGTTCTTCTCGCTGGAAGTCGACCGTCGCGACCTGGTCAAGAAGCTCATCGCCGCCTACGGCAAGTTGCCGTTCAAGGACCTCGACATGGGCACGCTGGCCGAGGACATGTTTGGCCGACTGGAGGAGACCATCAGCATCGTCAAGACCTGGCCGATGGAGATGATGGATGTCGCCGACCTCACCGTGCATCAGTTGCGAGCGGTGGTGAAACGGCGCCAGCTGGAGACGGGCAACAGCATCAAGCTGATCGTCATCGACTACCTCCAGCTGTTGCAAGGCACGACGCGCGACCAGGAGGAATACGCCAAGATCACTGAGATCAGCCGGGTGCTGAAGAACGTCTCACGCGAGTGCGAGGTGCCGGTGCTGGCCCTGTCGCAGATGTCGCGCGATTCCGAGAAGGGCAGCGCCCCGCGCGAGCCGCGCCTGTCCGACCTGCGTGGTTCCGGCTCGATCGAGCAGGACGCCGACGCGGTGATGTTCATCCACCGGGTCGACAACGAGGACCGCGACGGCCCCGACGCCTACCGCACGATCAAGATCAAGCTGGCGAAGAACCGCTTCGGCCCGACCGGCGACACCCTGATGCACTTCTACCCTGCCAAGCTGTCCTTCGAGCAGGCGGCGCCCGAGTCGGACGAGGACGACGAGGATGGCGGCGGCACCGGGCGGGTGGCCCAGGCCCACGCCAGTCGCGGCGCCCGGCTCAAGCAGGCGCCGGTCGGCGACGAGGATCTTTTCGACGCGACGGCACCGCCCCCGTGAGCCGTGGCGTCCTCCTCGATCTCGACGGCACGTTGGTCGACTCGGCGCCGCTGATCTGCGCTGGACTGCGCGCCTCGCTGGAGGCCGTCGGCCTGCCAGTGCCGCCCGATGCGGCGCTGCGGGCGCTGATCGGCCTGCCGCTGGCGCACGTGTGGGACCGACTTGGGGTCGCATTGGCCCAGGTCGACACGGCGGTGGGCGGCTACCGCGCCTGGCTTGCCGCGGCGCCACGCGGACCGGCGCCGCCATTCCCCGGCATCCCCGAATTACTGGCGGCCATGCACGCCGACGAGGACCGCCTAGTCCTGGCCTCAGCCAAGGACACCGCCAGTTGTCGCCGCCACCTGGATCTCTACAGCTGGTCGCCGCTGTTCGCCGGTGCTAGCGGCACCGAACCCGGCGACGGCCCCGACAAGCGCGCCCTGGTCCAGCGGGCCTTGGCCATGCTGCCCGAAGCACTGCGCCGCGACGCGGTGATGGTCGGCGACAGCCCGCTCGACGGCGACGCCGCAGCTGCCAACGGCATCATTTTCATCGCCGTCGGCTGGGGCTACGGCGCCCGTGACGAGTTGCTGGCCCAACGCCCGCTCCGACTGGTGTCGTCGGTGGCCGAGTTGACCGCCTGTCTGCGGGACGGCCGATGAAGCTCTGGATCGACGACCAGCACGACTGCCCCGAGGGCTGGAAGCGGGCCCGCAGTCTGGGCGAGGCCGAGACGGCGCTGCGCAGCGGCCGGGTGCGCGAGCTGTCGCTTGGTGGTTCCGGCGTTCTGGTCGAGACGGTAGCGGCGGCGTTGGAAAGTGGCGCCTTCACCGCCCGCATCCGTCCGCTGCAAGCGGTCCTGCGCGGCGATCACCCCACCGCCGCCCGCAGCCTGGAGAACGCCCACCGCCACTGGGCCGCCATGCCACCGCCCGCCCCACCGCCGAAGCGCCGCAAGCGCGGCGTGCTGCTGCGCTTCCTGGTCTGGCACGTGTTGGGTATCGCCGTGGTCTTCGCCGTCGTCGAGGGCTGGAGCCTGTGGCGCCACGGCTATCATTGCGATCTGGTGCAGCGTATTCTGCGTTGACGGAGACATATCAGCCCCCTTTGCCCCAACGCGCGCTGGCTCCTGAATGATCCCGAAGGCGGCGCAGGGCAAGCCGAGCGCCGCCCGAGCAGCCTCATTCGACGTCGGAGTCCCCGAGGGCG
>JBBREK010000187.1:0-8452 GCA_038203025.1 Planctomycetota bacterium | reverse complement strand
CAACGCCCAGCCTTGCGGCAGGGCGTTGTGGACTGCCTAGCAGCCTGGCCTCCGATGCGGCGCTCAGCCCCAGCACCACCTGGGTTCCTCCTTCCGACCGGCTCGCTTTCCATCTTGACCACCGGCATCCCGCCGGCCAGATCTTGTCCGACGAGTTAAACTCCGACTCCACCAAATCGGGGCAGCATCACCTCGGCCCCCTGCGCCTACGGCAACTATTTCATGCTGGACTCGGCTGTCCGCCCAAGACCTATGTCGACCGGTTGCGCCTGACCCGCGCCGCCACCCTGTTGCGCGAGGGTCGACCAGTGGGAGCCGTAGCAACGGCCTGCGGCTTCGGTTCGATCCGTCAGCTGCAGCAGCGCTTCAAGGCAGCCTATGGCTGCGCCCCGAGCGCCTGGGCAGGGAACGCCCAGGAGATCTGACCAATGACCTTAATTCCAGCGCTGCTGTTCAAAAGTGTTGGTGATGACGTAGTGCTGCTGATAGACGACGATCTTGGTGGCAACATCGATCATCTGGAACTCGCACAGGTAGCGGTTGACCGATGATCGATCCTGCTGCGCGGCCTGGACATTGATCTCGCCCTTGACCAGGAAGGCGGCTTCGGTCGCGTCTTCGTCCACTACGTGTCCGCCAGTCGAGGACACGCCACGCATTGCCGCCTGCATCAGCGGCCTCGTGGCGATGACCTGGCCATCGGCGCGTACGATCATCCGGCCCGCAAGCACCCGCGCCCCACGCGGCACTGGTGCCTCAGCAAAGTCGGCTTCAACGGTGCGTTCCAGCCAGGCGAGCTGGTCCGGCATCAGGTGGCTGGCGTCCCCGGTCAGCTCGCGACTGCGCGAGCAGGCGACCACGAGGAGTGATACCAAGACGAGGAGGGCGAGGCGCATGTGCGAAATGTGCCGCCGAAGATTCGCCGATCCAGATCCAAGCAGCATGCCCGTTCAGCGGACCGAACCTGGGACCGACGAGCTCCAGCTCGTCGGAGTCGATGCCGACGAGCTGGAGCTCGTCGGTCCCAGGCTGGCACTGATGGGTCGATGGTCAGAGGCGATATCTGGGCCCACTGAGAAGTCCCGCAGGGAGACAGAGCGGCCGACCAAGATGTGGTCGATGGTCGAAGCCAGCGGCGTACCGCGCAGCCAGGTCGGACTCCACGCCATCAGACCACCAGGACCGGTAAGCGAACCATCCCGGCACAGCCGACGGTAGGCACTGCACCACGGAGTGGCGTTGAGGTCGCCTACGACGACGGCATACGGACGCCCAACAGTCCAGGCAGAGATGGCCGTCAGTTCAGCTCGCCACCAGGCATGATAGGTAGCCGAAAACGGTGGTGGCGGATGAACCCCAAGGATCTCCAAGCCGCCCGTCCGCACGATGAGCCCTGGAACCGCAATGCCCTCCGGCTGCCAGACGTCGATCGAACCGGTCCGCACGTAGGCACAGACGCCGAAGTTGTCATCACGTAGGATCTCGCGATGGATCGGATAGGCTTCCCGCAACGGCTGGAGGATCGGTTTCCAGCCGAAATCAGCTTCCAGCAGGATGAGCACGTCCGCATGCATGCCGAGCAGGGTAGCCACCGCAGCAGCCGGATCGGGATTGGCCGAATACACATTTGCACTCACCAGCGAGCAGCGCACCGCGTCGCCACGATCCTGCGAACCCGCCAGCGATGGCAGCAGGCCCACAGCCGCCCAGAGGGGAACCAGCAGGCCGATCCACCGCCAACGCCATTGGAGCAGACCCGCGCAGATGCCAGCACACACCAGGCTGCCGACGGCGATCTGGGGGCGGGGATGCTGGAAGATTTCCGTCCACCACCACCAGGGCATCACATCCGCTGCCACCAGGGTCGCAAACGAGGCCGTCAGCCCGAGCCCGGACAGGACAACCGTGACGCGACGCCAATCCAAACCGTGCATGCCCGCAGCATGGCAGCCGTCCCGTGCACGCACGGGGTACCTGGGACCGACGAGCTCCAACCCGTCGGCGTCGCAAACTCAGAATCCGATCGCCGGTTCGTCCGGCAGGTCAGGAGGCACGTTGCCTCGTCGGGCATTCGCGTCATCAAGGCGCTGCTTCACCGCCGCATCCAGCCGGCCGGAGAGCGAAACCCGGACCATGCCGGGCCAGGCGACGAGGTGGTCGAGCACCTCCGGAGGAATCGCTGCGCCGGCCCAAGTGAAGCGTTCGAGCTGGCCCGGGTCCGGGCAGGTCAGCAAGGCTATCGGCGGGATGGTGGCTGACGCCAAGCGCAGGTCATGCAAGGTCGGGGAACGCAGCAGTGCGGGCAGGCAGGCACCGGTGATGCCCGGATTCTCGCCGAGTTCCACAGCGCGCAGCTGACCGTTGCCGGCCAGACGCAGCAGTCCGGCATCGGTGAGTGCCGTCGAGGAGAGCGCGACGTGGTCGATACCCGACATGCCCGACACAGCGGCCGCGAAGCGATCGTCGACGCCGGCCTGCGACAGACGTAGTGTGGTCACGCCCAACTGGGCAAGGCCGGCAGGGTCCGTGTCCGGGCCAGCAACGGCCAAGGTCAGTTCGTCGAGCTCCGGCAGTGTGGCGAGTGGGGCCAGATCCCCGGGTCCGGAAACCGTGCAGCTGAGTTGACGCAAGCCGACCAGATGACCGATGGCACGCAGAGCGTCAGCCGGCAGCTGATTCTCCAGACGCAGGACGCGCAGCCGCGTCAATGGTTGTAACTGGGCGATCGCTACGGCATTCAGCCCGGTGGCGCTGCAGGTCAGCTCTTCCAGACCGGTCACGGTGGCCAAGGCGGTGAGGGCTGCCGGCCCCAGCGACGTGCTGGTCGGCAAACGTAGCACGCGCAAGCTGGTCCGACCGGCGAGCGCAGCCAGCACGCCGGCAAGGTCCTCGCGCCTGGCGCTGAGGTCGACGATCTCCGGAGCTAAGCAGGCGACGAAGACGGCCGCGGGCACGCGATCGATCGCCGAGCCGCCAAGGTAGCGCAGCTGGATCCCGGCCAGTTCCGGCAACGGCGTACCCGCGGCGTTGAGCTCCAGTCCGGCGATGTCGAGGATACGTAGTTCGTCAGCCAGCGATATGATCGCCTCGCTGACGAGGATGCGTGGCGTATACACCAGCAGATCGCCACGGCGCTTTTCCGGCAGCGTGGATGGCTTGCCCGGCGCCAACTGCCGCAGGTTGTAGCGTCTGGCGTCAGCCGGTCCGATCGAAGCCAACGAACCGCGCAAATGCGGCGACTCGATGACGCCCTCGGTGTCGCGCTGGCCACCCCGACGGATCGCGTCACGCCAGGCGGCAAGCCGCGGATCGTCGGCAACAGCCGGCTGGTCGACGAGCTGCCCCGCCAACGCCCAGCGCCGCTGCCTCACTGCGTCGGCCAGCTGTTCAGCGGGCGCACGGGGCGGCTCCGTGATCTGACTGATGGTCACGACCACTGGCGGCGCCGTCGGCGGTTGGGCTGGTACCGGCCGCACCAACCAGATGACGGCCTGCGCTGCCAGCAGGAAGCAGACCACGGCGACGAGGACCGGCAGCGTCCGCACGATCAGCGCGCCCGCAGGGCGGCTCCGATCCGGGCCAGAAAGGCAGCATCGGGCGCCTGGTAGGGCCTGAACTTCTCGCGCCGACCCTCGGTCAGGGTCGCCAGCAGGGCGCTGTGCAGGCCGAGGCGGCTGGCGCCATCGTCGTCGATGAGTTCGGTGGAGTCAGCCGGGCTCATCTGGAAGCAGATGCGCAGGTCGAAATCGCGCAGGCTCTTGCGCGACATCGACCGCTGCACCCCGGACAGCGAATCGCACCACACCGCGGCGTGCAGGCCGTATTCGGGACCGTTGGCAAGCAGCTTGGCGAAGCGGTCGGAGAGCGGCTCGCCGCTGCGGTCGAACGGCGCGTCATCGTCGGGGCGCAGGGTGCGCAGCCGCTGCATGGCGTTGACCGCCAGCAGCACCGGCGTGCGCGATGGATCCTCGCCCGACTGGCGGCGGTCGAGCAGGGTCGCCAGCTCGTCGATAGCCGGAGTCAGTTCGCGGCCGCCAAGCCGTTGCGTCCCGTGCGGCAGGGCGGTACCAAGCGCCTGCCAGACGGCAGCGAAATCACCCTCCGCCTCTTCGCCGTCAAAGGCAAGCAGGCGCAGGCCGCCGACCGGGTGGCGCGCTGCCAAGCCGATGGCGAGGGCGGCGATGGTGGCGGTCGCCGCCTCACGGTGCTGGCCGACCAGCAGCAGGTTGCCGCCTGAGCCGGCCGGGAAGACAACCTCGGCCGAACCACGCAGCGAACTGCTCTGGCCGATGGCAGCGGCAGTGCGCGGCGCCGGCGGCGCCGCCAGCAAGGTTGCGAGTCCAGCATCCTCGTCGAGGCGGGCCGGCGCATCGCCAGCGAAGATCACGGTCGGCGACGACGGTTTCCAGCCGTCGGCCTCGGCGCGCAGCGCCAGCGGCCGCAGCAGGTCGCTGCGCTGCTGATCGGACAGCCAGCACACCTGGAACGGACTATTGCCTTCGGCTAAGCCGGCCTGGTCGTTGTAGATGCCTTCGCCTGGACGGGTGAGCAGGCGGACGGCATCGTTGTCCTCATGCAGCAGGAGGTGGGCATCGGCCTCATTGCACGGCAGGACGATACGCACGCCCATCTGGCCCAGGCTGCTCTTCGCCAGGCTGTACGAACCGGACAGGGTCTGCGAGCCGAGCACGACATGCACGCCGAAGGCGCGGCCCTGGCGGACGAAGCGGTCGAGCAGCAGCGCCGCATCGCGGGCGATGGCATCGTCCTCGGTGAAGAACTCCTGGAACTCGTCGATCAGCAGCAGCACGCGCGGCAGATGCTCGCCACCGGCACGGCGGTGCGCCGCCAGATCCTGGGCCCCGACCGTGCGGAACAGGTCGCCACGTCGGGTCAGCTCGCCATCCAGGCGCCGCAGCACCGACAGGCCGAACTCGCGGTCGCTTTCAACCGCCACCACCCGGGCATGCGGCAGCTTGGTCGCGGCATAGGCCTGGAATTCGACCCCCTTCTTGAAGTCGATGAGGTGGACTTCCAGTTCACGCGGGTGGAACCACAGCGCGGCGCTGGTCACCATAACGTGCAGCAGGGTCGACTTGCCCGAACCAGTCCGGCCGCCAATCAGCACATGCTGGGTGGTGCCACGACCGAGTTCGAGGTACTGCAACTGGCCGGCCCCGCGTACACCCACCGGCAGGCGCAGGCGCTCGGCGGTCGACAGCGACCACACCTCGGCGGCCGTCGGCGCGACAACCGTGAAATCCACCTCGACCTTGCTCGCCTTGACCGCGGCAATGCCGGCGGCGGCGACCAGTCTGGCGGCGGTGGTCGGCGGCGGCAACGGATCGGGGGTGAAGCGCCAGCCGTGCAGGCCCGGCTGCTCGACCGCGAGATGGCCGTCGACGTCGCGCAGCACCAAGGTGGCATACTGGGCCAGGGTCGCATCGAGGGTCGGTGACAGGCGCTGGCGCGCATCGTGATGCACCAGCACATGCACACCGCAGCGCGCCCCGGTGCGCAGCAGGACGCCAAGGCGTTCGCTGGCGCGCTCGCCGAAGCCGGCCGGGAAATCGGCCACCGCCACCAGGCGGATCGGCTCCTGCAGGTCGCCGGCATCGCGGTTGTAGTCGGCGATGGTCTCGTATTTGCCGCGCAGGCGACTGCGGATCACCGCTTCGAGATGCGCGCACAGGTCGTCGAGGGCGCGTTCGATGCGCTCCTCGTCGGTGGCCAAGCCGCCGGGCATCACCGCCTCGCCCTGGTCGACCAGCGCCAGCAGCGGAGCGAAGCTCTGGCCGAGCCCGACCGGATCGATCAGGGTCAGCTTGAGCCGGCCGGGCGGCGTCGACAGCAGGCTGCGCAGCACGGCACCGGCGAGTACGTCGATGGCGGCAGCACGCCGCTCGAGACCGGCGTGGACCACCAGGTTGGCGGCGGCCGGGTAGGGCAGCGCGACCGGCAGGCTGCGCTCGCCGTCAGTGGCGCTGCCCAACGGCAGACCGGTCGGCCACGCAGTGGCCGGCCGCCAATCCGACCAGGACGGATCCGACCACGGGGGGTGCTCGACCGAGAGCTGCGTCTGGGACGATGCCAGGCGGGTCGCGAACACGCTGCGCGCGGCTGCGAGATCGGCGGACAGGCGGTCGCGCTCGACCGTCCAGGCTCCGTCGGCGGCGGCCAGTTCGGCTTGAGCGGCGGATTCGGCCTCGGCCAGTCGGGCAGCCTGGGCGCCGTGACGGGTCTCGGCGGCGGTGAGGGCCCGGCGACGGACGGCGGCCTCGCGCTGCGGCAGGCCGCGTTCGATACGCGTGCGCAGGCGGGTCTCGCGGTCGCGCAGACTGGCCAGGGCCCGCTCGACCCCTTCGCGCGCGGTGCGCTGCAGGTCCTCGCTGGTGGCGCCCGCCGAGAGCAGGGCATCGAGGCCCAGGCGCCGACTGGCGCCGGCCGGATCGGCGGCCAGACGTTCGATGGCGGCGGCGCGGCCGGCGATGGCAGTCAGCGTGTCGCGCAGGAAGGTGAGACGTTGGACGTAGCGCGGACGCAGCTCGTGGTGGATGCCGAAGGCGACCAGCTGGCAGACCACCAGCAGGCCGGCGACCCACGGGGCGATCGCCAGCCCCGGCACCACCCAAGCCAGGCCGGCAGGCGGCAGCAAGGCCAGGACATGCAGCACGACCCGACCGACCGGATGACTGAGCTTCGCCGACCAGCCGTGCACGGTGCGCGGCAGCATCACGGCAATCTGGTCGAGCTGCGCGGTCAGGCTGTCGAAGGCGCGGCCGGCGTCAGTACCCAGCGGCACCTCGGTCGGACCGACCGCGGTCGCCGGCGGCAAGCCTGGTCCAACACGCTGGGCTTGGCGGTGGACCTCGGCCTCGAACTGCTGGGCGCGCAGACGCTGGCCGGCGAGGCCGCGCAGCACCTCGGAACGCTGGCCGGCGTTCACCGCCATGCGCGCGCGCGCCTCGGCGGTCTCGGCCGTCCGCTGCGCGGCGAGCTGGTGGTCGAGCCCCTCGCGGGCCTCACGGCGCAGGCGGGCGGCGATGGCGACAACCTGTTCGAGACGACGCCTGGCGACGGCACGTTCGGCCTGGGCCGCGGCTTCGCCATCGGCCTGGGGATCGATCAGCGCCAGGGCGGCGCGTTCGCGCTCGGCGGCCCGGCGGCCACCTTCAGCCAGAGCGAGCCGGCGCTGCTGCCAGGACGACTCGTGCTCGGTGCGTTCGGCGGTCAGGCGCGCCTCGGCGGCGGTCAACGCCTCCAGGGTGGGCAGCAGACTGCCGGCGTCGTAGTTGTTCATCCGCATCTCCGCATGGCTTCCGAACACAGCGCCGACAGCTCGCCCAGCGCCTTCATGCCCTGGCGTCCGCGCCACAGGATGTCGACCAGATGGTCGCGGTCGAACTCCTCGCGCGCTGCATCCCGCCAACCGGCGCCGCTGATCTGCCAGGCATCGGTCAGCTCGCGCATGGCGCGGTCAAGGGTGGCCTCGTCGGCCGATGGCGAACTCATGGGTTGGCTCCGCGCTGCAGGTAGTCATCGATGCGGTCGGCGAGCCTGTCGAGCTGGGTCATGCCTTTGCGGGTCAACTCCTGCAGGGCGAGATCGTGGTCGCGGCAGCGCGCCAGCAGATCCTTGCCGTCGCCCTCCAGGCGGAACAGCCAGCTGCGGACCAGCTTGATCCGCTCCTCGGCCTCTTCGCAGCGGCGCATCGCCCGGTTCATCTCGCGCTGCTCGTCGGCGGCACTGGTACGGTCGACGGCACCGCGCCGGCCCTTGGCCTTGACCTCCTCCTCGGCTTCCTGGTATTTGCGCTTGGCCTCGGTGTAGGCCTCCTGGCGCTTGCCCAGCTCGCGCTTCCAGCGCGGTCCGATCTCGTTGCGCAGTTGGTCGATGGACTTGTCCAGCGCGCTGGGAGCGCCGTCCATGGCGGCGGCGACCTGCTGCTGGAAACGCGCCAGCCGGCCACGGAAATCGCGGATGATCGCCGGATCCTTGACGTCAGCCGAACCGGCCACGGTTCAGCCCGACCGCAAGTAGTCGCGAATCGCCTCGGCCTTGCGCGCCAGCACCGGCACCTGGCGATCGGACTCCTCAAGGAAGCGGGCGTAGACCCGGACCATGCTCTCGAAGCTCTCGGCGAAGCGCGCCTGCTCCTGATCCTGCCAAGTCTCGCCGAGGCGTTTGAACTGCCGCTGGACCAGCGTGATCTCGTCGCGCGTCACCTGATTGAAGCGCTTGAGCGCGGCGACGAAACGCGCCAGCTCTTCGGGATCGACGGCTGCCTTGGCCATGCGTACAGCCTAGCGGTTGGCGGCGGGTGAGCCAAGCCTTGCCTGGGGCGGGACGGACCTGGGAGCGCCGCGCTCCAGCGCGGCAGAAAGCGATGCCTACGAGTCCGAGCCCCGCCGGTGCGCGGCGCTCCCACGCGTCTGGTGGTACGTGGGGGCGG
>JBBREK010000186.1:0-8481 GCA_038203025.1 Planctomycetota bacterium | reverse complement strand
GAAGGCGGAAGTCGGATGTGTAGCTGCGCCCGCGCCCGGATGAAGGCCTGCAGGCAACCCTTCCGCCTTCCGCCTTCCGCCTTCCGCCTTCCGCTTCTCCCATCCCCCCTTGCCCCCACAGCGATCCCCAGACCATGCCGCCCGCCCGTAGGAGCATCGCATGATCAGTGTCGCCGGCCTCAGTATGAATTTCGGGCAGAAGGTCCTGTTCGAGAACGTTAGTCTCAAGTTCGTCCCGGGGAACTGCTACGGCATCATCGGTGCCAACGGCACCGGCAAGTCGACCTTCATCAAGATCCTCACCCACGAGGTCGAGCAGGTTCTTGGCGAGGTCATCCTCGAACCCGGCAAGCGTATCGGCTGGCTGCGTCAGGACATCAGCGGCTTTGACGACCAGACCGTCATCTCGGTGGCCCTGCGCGGGCACATCGAAGTGCACGCCATCCAGACCGAGTTGGATGGGATCTACGCCAAGGGCGACATGGACGACAAGGACATGGCGCGGATGAGCCAGTTGCAGGAGCGCTTCGAGCAGCTCGACGGCTATAGCCAGGAGTCGGCCGCCGCCGAGGTGCTCACCGACCTGGGCGTCGAACCGGCCCTGCACCAGAAGCTGATGGGCGACATCGACACGGCCAAGAAGGTGCGCGTGTTCCTCGCCCAGGCGCTGTTCTCCAAGCCCGATGTGCTGCTGCTCGACGAGCCGACCAACAACCTCGATATCCCGGCCATCGTCTGGCTGGAGCAGTTCCTCGCCGACTACAACGGCGTCATCATCGTGGTCAGCCACGACCGCCATTTCCTCAACCGCGTCTGCACTCACACCCTCGACGTCGATTTCAAGACCATCCGCTCGTTCGCCGGTCCCTACGACGTCTACCAGGCCCAGGAGCAGCTTGCTCGCGCCCACCGCAGCAAGGAGTCAGGCCGGGTTGAACGCCAGGTGCTGAAACTGCGCCGCTTCGTCGAGCGCTTCAAGTCCAACGCCGCGCGCAGCAAGCAGGCGACCAGCCGCGAGAAGCTGATCGACCAGCTTTCCGGCCAGAAGGTCCAGCCCAGCTCGCGCGTCGCCCCGCGCCTGCACTTCAAGTTCCCGCGACCCAGTGGCCAGGACGTGGTCAAGATCGAGAAGCTGTCCCTCACCTACCAGGACGGCCCGGCGATCTGCGACAAGTTCGAGGCGCGCATCGACCGCAACGACCGCATCGCCATCATCGGCCGCAACGGCATCGGCAAGAGCAGCATGTGCCGGTTGGTACTTGGCGAGCTGGCACCGGTGAAGGGCACGGTCACCTGGTCGAATACCACCACCAGGGCGTACTTCCCGCAGGAGGGGGGCGGCCTCTTCGCCAACAAGGACCTGACCATCTTCGAGTGGATCCGCCAGTTCACCGAGAACCAGGACATCAACAACATGCGCGCCATGCTTGGCCGCATGCTCTTCTCCGGCGACGACGCGAAGAAGCAGGTCGGGGTGCTGTCGGGCGGCGAGCGGGTGCGCTGTCTGCTCTCGATGGTTATGCTGCAGGAGGCCAACACCCTGATCCTCGACGAGCCGACCGCCCACCTGGATATGGAATCGATCGAGGCCCTGCAGGAGGCGCTGGAGGAGTTCCAGGGCACCCTGGTGGTGGTCAGCCACGACCGCGAGTTCATCGACAACGTCGCCAACCGCTGCTGGATCATGGATGAGGGCCAGCCCGGCGGCCCAGCCAAGATCACCGACTGGCGTGGCGACTACGGCAGCTATCGCAGCAGCCTGGGACTTGAGTAGCCCTGGGATCGTTGGCCGGCCATGGTGCGCGTACCTGGTTGAGCGGCTGGGCCAGGCGTCATTATGCCGGCCATGTCCGAACCTGACCCAGTCCTGAACACCACTGACCGCATGCTGCGGGCGGTCAAGCAGCTGAGGCGATCGGTGTCGAGGCTCGTGGTCTTGGCGGTGATCGGCGTGCTGGCCGTCACGACCAGCGCCTGGCCGAAGGACGGGGCGATGCATATCGTCATGGTCAACCTTGGCTTCGTCCTGCTGCTGGTCTGCGCCTTCGGTCGGCTATGGGCTTCGCTGTACATTGAGGGATTCAAGAACGCCCGGCTGATCACCGTCGGGCCGTACAGTCTGGTGCGGAATCCGCTGTATGTGTTCAGCCTCTGCGGGGCGCTCGGCATCGGCCTGTCGGCTGGCAGTCTGATTATCACTGGCCTCCTCTGTATCCCCTTCCTGGTGTGGTTCCCGCTTATGGTGATCGAGGAGGAACGCGTCCTGGCGGCGCGACATCCCGAGGAGTGGGCGGCCTACGCCGCGTCCACCCCACGCTTCATCCCGGCCTTGCGGGCGCCCGTGGTCCCGGAGGCATACACCGTCAACGCTCGACGCGTCGGGCGGGCCTTCACAGATGCGATCTGGTTCCCGCTCGCCGGTCTGTTCATCGCTGGCTTTGATACCGCGCACCGCGCCGGCGTCTTGCCGGTGCTGTGGCAGCTGCGCTGAGGACCAACCCAGCTCGTCGGTCCCAGGGTCAGCCCCTGACGCGCTCGACCAGTTCCAGGCCGTAACCGGCCAGGGCCACCAGCGGGCGGTCGCTGTTGGTCATCAGGCGCAGGCGGCGGACGCCGAGGTGGCGCAGGATCTGCGCGCCGATGCCATAGTCGCGGTTGTCCATCATTGCCGAGCTGCTTGGCTCGGCGCGGTGGTCGGTGCCGCCGAGCTTGACCAGTCGGCTGGGCAGGTCGGTGCCGTCGGTGTCGCGCATGTACAGCAGCACGCCGCCGCCGGCCTCGCTGAGGGCACGCAGCGAGTTGCGCGGTGACAGCTTCCAACCGTCGCCGAAGACGTCATCGAAGACCTGTTCCTTGGACACCCGCACCAGCACCGGATCCTCGCATTCGCGCCCCGGGCCGAAGCGGTCGCCGACGACGATGGCGAGGTGATGTTCGCCGTTGACGCTCTCGCGGTAGCAGAACGCGCGGGCCGGGCCGGCGTCGGTGTCGACCGGCGCCTCGGCGACCAGCTCGACCAGCGACTCGCGGCGTTCGCGCCAGGCGATGAGGTCGGCGATCGACGCCAGCAGCAGGCCGTGCTGGGCGCAGTAGATCTCCAGGTCGGGCAGGCGGGCCATCTCGCCGTCCGGCTTCATGATCTCGCAGATCACTGCCGCCGGCTTGCAGCCGGCGAGGCGGGCGAGGTCGACCCCGGCCTCGGTGTGGCCGGCGCGCACCAGCACGCCGCCATCGCGGGCGCGCAGCGGGAAGACGTGGCCTGGCGTGACGATGTCCTGCGGCTTGGCGGCGTCGGCGATGGCGGCCTGGATGGTGCGGGCGCGGTCGGCGGCGCTGATCCCGGTGGTGACGCCCTCGCGCGCCTCGATCGACAGGGTGAAGGCGGTGCCCAGGCGGCTGCGGTTGTCCTTGGTCATCATCGGCAGGCCAAGGCGGTCGAGCAGCAGCCCGTCCATGCTCAGGCAGATCAGTCCGCAGGCCTTGGTCGCCATGAAGGCAATGTCCTTGGCCGTCGCATGCTCGGCGGCGATGACCAGATCGCCCTCATTCTCGCGGTCCTCGTCGTCGACCAGGACAATCATCTGCCCGGCGCGGATCGCTTCGAGGACCTGGGGGATGGGGGCGAGGGGCATGGGCAGGAATGTGGTGGCCAGCCGCCGTCCACAATCCCCGACCTCAGGCCGGGCGCATCATGGTCAGCAGCCAGCGGCTCGGCTTGACCGCACGCACGCCGTGGGGTTGGCCATCGGGCAGGAGTTGGACAGCGCTGGCAGTGACCGTGTGGACGGTTTCGCCGACCGTGACCGCCAGTTCGCCATCCAGCACCTGGACCAGGGCGGGGAAGCGCACCGTATGGGCGCTGATCGCCTGGCCGGCGTCCATGGCGAAGAGGACAACCTTGCAGCCGTTGGCCTCGTGCAGCGGCCGGGAGACGTTGGCGCCCGGCACGATCGGGGCGGCGATAAGCAGGTCGAGGGGGGCGTCGGCTTCCATGGTTGGCTCCTGGGCGGCATCATGACCGGCGGGGGCTGGAAGCCATTGACCGGGATCAAGCCATTGCCCGGCCGCCTCGAAGCCCAAAGTGCTACGCCCATGCCCCAGTACACCCCGTGGATCGAGTTCTTCGCGGCGAAGGCGATCAAGGATGGGGCGGAGTACGCTGACGATGGCGCGGTCGAGCGGGTGCTGTCAGAGGGGGATCGCATTCTCGCCACGGTGCAGGGTCACGATCGCTATTCCGTACAGATCCTGGCCCCGCACCTGTGTTTCGATGCAGAAGCCGGCCTGCTGGCCGAGGACTTGGAGGCGCACTGTACCTGCCCGACCATCTTTGATTGCAAGCATGCTGCTGCCGCCTGCATCGCCCTGGCCCGCCAGCGTGGCCTGCCTGACGGCTTGGATGACGACGGGCCGGAAAAAGTGCTCCCGGCGCGCTCATCGACCCCGGCTACGCCTAGCCTGCCGGTGGCGCAGCCACTCCGCAACGAGGCGGCCCAGGCGGTCGGCTCGTGGCTGCAACTGATCAACCGGGGGGCACCGACGGGCCAGCCGCAGACCCTGCTGTTGACCTGGCATCTGCATCCGCCGAAGGCGGGGGGCGACCAGTATTGGCGCATCTCCCCGGTTTTGGCCAAGCGGCTGAAAAGTGGGGCGTGGGGCGTGGGCAAGCGGTTCAACAGCCTGGCGCAGGCGGCCGCCCAACTCGCCCCGACGGTAAGTTCTGGCCAGCGCACCCTGTTGCAGCGGGTCGCCTCGCTACGCAATCCATACTCGTCCTGGCAGGATGGTTGGCTTGATGTCGCCTGCGGGGCCACCGGCGAGCTGCTGGCGGCGCTGCTGGCCAGCGGCGAATGCTACGTCGACTCCTTTGCCGGCGGTCGGCTGTGCCAAGGCCCCGAGCGCCAGGCCACGTTGGCCTGGACCGGCGATGAACGCGTCGGCTGGCGCCTGTCCCTGGCCGGGCAGGGGCAGATCATTCCGATCGACCCGCCGTGGTGGTTTGAGGCTGGCGTCTGCGGTCCGCTGGTCACCGGCCTGGATGCCGAGGCCTTCCAGGCGGTGCGCAGCATGCCGGCCGTACCCACCGCCTTGCTGCCGACCACCCTGCCGGTGCTGGCCCGCCTGGTGCCGGGGCTGCCGGATCCGCCGGTGGCGCCCAGTGCGGTCCCGCCCGCCGGTTTCCTGCTGCGTAGCCGGGTCGTGCTAACGCCGCAGAACGCCTATCTGCATGCCGGCTACGATGCCGACGTTCTTGCCGTGTGGTTGCGCTATGGTGAGGTTCTGGTCGAACCCGATGGGCTGAGCGCAGCCAGTGCCGTGGACGGCAAGGTCGTGGTGCGTGACCTGCCGGGCGAGCAGACCCTGATCGCCCAACTCGCCGGCCTGGGTTTGGTGTCCGACCTGACGCTGAAGCTGGTGCGTGGTCGCAATGCGCCGCGACTGTCCGTGCCACTGATGCTGCACCAGGCCAGCGTGGAACAGGCCCGCAAGCTGGGGCGCACCCGGGTAGACCTGCCCGCGGCAGTTGTCGCCGCCGCCCGCGCCGCCGGCTGGACGGTCGAGGGCGAGGTGGCCGAGGCGCCGCCGGATCTCTCCGCCGACACCGTCGAGGTGACCATCGGCGAGCCGGGCGGCACCGACTGGTTCGAGTTGAACCTGGGCGTGCGCCTGGGCGACGAGCGTGTCGACCTGACCCCGGTGATCGCCCGGCTGGTCGCCGGTGGTCCTGCCGCCCGTGGCGAACTGCCGCGCATCGAGCTGGACGGTCGCGCCTGGCTGCTCATGGCCCTGCCGGACGGCCGGTTGCTGCGTCTGCCAGAAGCCGACATCCTGCGCCTGGTGGCGCAGATCGAGGCGTTGTTCGACGCCCAGCCGCCGGCTGGACGCGGCTGGAAGGTTGACCCGGCCCTCGCCCTGCAGCTCGACGATCTCGGCGCTCGCGCCCTGACCGGCGACCGTCTGAAAACCATGGTCGAGGCCCTGCGGCGTCTGGCCGTGCCGACTGAGGCCGAACCGCCGCCCGGCCTCATCGCCGAGCTGCGGCCCTATCAGCGCGTCGGCCTGGGCTGGATGCAGCGCCTGCGCGAGGCCGGCATGGGCGGGGTGCTGGCTGACGACATGGGTCTGGGCAAGACGGTGCAGGCGATCGCCTTCCTCTGCGCCGAACACGCTGCCGGCCGCCTCGACCGGCCCTCGCTGGTGGTCTGCCCAGCCAGCGTTGTCGGGACCTGGCAGCGCGAACTGTCGCGGTTCGCGCCTGGTCTGACGGTCGGCGTCCTGCATGGCTCTGATCGCGCGCGTGATGCCGCCGAACTAGCCGGGCAGCACGTCGTCATCACCACCTACGGCACCCTGCTGCGCGACCAGGATATGCTGGAAGCGGTCGAGCTGCACCTGCTGATCGTCGACGAGGCGCAGGTGATCAAGAACGCCAGCGCCAAGGCCGGCGCGGCAGTGCGGCGGATGCGCGCCCGGCATCGCCTGGCGCTCAGCGGCACGCCGCTGGAGAACCACCTCGGCGAGCTGCACACCCTGATGCACTGGCTGGTGCCCGGCCTGCTCGGCGACCGCACCCGCTTTGACCGCGCCTTCCGCAAGCCGATCGAGCAAGGCGGCGACCTCGAGCGCGCCAAGCTGCTGCGCCAGCGCATCGCCCCGTTCGTCCTGCGCCGCACCAAGGCCCAGGTTGCGCCCGAGTTGCCGCCGCGTTCGGAGGCGCTGGTGCCCCTCGAACTCACCGAGACGCAGCGCACGCTGTACGAAAGCGTCCGCCTGGCGATGGACGACCGCATCCGCAAGGCCCTGGCCGGGAAGGGTCTGGCGCGCAGCCACATCGACATTCTCGATGCCCTGCTGAAGCTCCGCCAGGTGTGCTGCGACCCGCGCCTGGTGCGCGGCGGCGGCGTCATCGTCGCGTCTTCGGCCAAGCTCGACTGGCTGTCGGACACCCTACCCGGCCTGGTCGAGGACGGCCGGCGCATCCTGTTGTTCTCGCAGTTCACCAGCCTGCTCGATCTGGTCGAGCAGGACGTGCTCAAGCCGGCGCGGCTGACCTGGCTGCGCCTCGACGGCGCCACGCGCGATCGCCAGACCCTGGTCGATCGGTTCCAGGCCGGCGAAGCGCCGGTGTTCCTGCTGTCACTGAAGGCCGGCGGCACCGGCCTGACCCTGACCGCCGCCGACACCGTGATCCTGCTGGATCCGTGGTGGAACCCCGCCGCCGAGGCCCAGGCCCCGACCGCGCCCACCGCATCGGCCAGGACAAGCCGGTGATGATCTACCGCCCGGTCTGCACCGGCACGGTCGAGGAGCGCATCCAGGCCCTGCAGGCGCGCAAGAAGGGCCTCGCTGATGCTTTGTGGGATGGAACTGGCCAATCGGCCGGCGAGCTGACGGAAGCGGATCTGCAGGCGCTGCTGGCGCCGTTGCCGGGGTAGGCTTTTGCCCGGGGACGCTGTCCCCGCACCCCTGCCGGTGGCTGCCGCCCCCGAATCCCCCGCCAGGCCCGGCTCACTGACGTTCGCCGATTGCGCGTCCGGCGTCCAACGTGGCGTGCTCGGCTCCGGCCAAGCCTGCGCCTGCGCCGCCTGCGGGGCGCTCCCAGGGGAGAATGACAATCCCTGTCACTTCTTGTCGAATATTGTCGCCTGGTACAACCATCCCCGCTCTAAGTCCTTGCTAAACGAGCCAGAGCGGATCTTGCACCCCGGCTTGCCGCGCGCTATCACCTACAGCACTCCCAACCCAACCACGGAGAGAATACCATGCGTCAAGGCTTTACCCTTATCGAGCTGATGATCGTTATCGCGATCATCGCTATCATCGCAGCCATCGCGATCCCCAACCTCCTCGAATCGCGCGTGACCGCGAATGAGGCGGCGGCGAGCGCGACACTGAAATCCGGTGTCTTTGCTGCCCAGGTGCAGTTCCAGGGCGGTGGGTATCAGGACATCGATTTGGACAATCGTGGTGAGTACGGGACGATCTCGGCTCTCGCTGGCCTAATCACGACCACCAAAATCACTAACGTTGCCACTCAGAGGCTGAGCCTGGTAACTGGCCCACTGGCGACAGGTGCAGCGCGTCTTGACGCGCGTATTGCAAATGGATTCGTCTTCAAAGCCGCCGTGCCAGGCGAGCTTGCTGACGCTGCTGCCACTGACGCTGCCGCTGCGACGGTCGATGGGGCGGCGAATCTGCAAGCCGTGATTAATGCGGACCCGACCTTGGTCGGGGGATTTGAAGGTAATGCTGCGGAAGCCTACTTCGTCGTGGCTGCAATGCCTGAGCGCTTCGGCGACTCTGGCCGCAAAGTCTACATCTTGTCCCAGGATGGCCAGATTCGTTCCCCGTCTCAGCCGGCTGAGTTGGTAGTCTGGTATGGCGCGGCACCGGCTAATGGTGATGCCGGTAACTCTGCCAGAATGATTCTTGGCCTCAATGACTTCCTCGGTGTTGACGTTGAGGCTGCTTCCGAAATCA
>JBBREK010000185.1:0-8571 GCA_038203025.1 Planctomycetota bacterium | reverse complement strand
GAGGCCTCGCACGCAGCATAGCCACTGGTCAGATCCTCACCGACCAGGGCCAGCGGAATGACCGCAGGTACGCCAGCGTTGCCGGCCGTCGGTGGGAGAATCGCGACGCTCAACAGCAGGCCGGGGCGGCTGGTCGGGCTGGCCTGTCCGCGCCACAGCCTGTTGCCGCCGGCCAGGACCGCGGAGGGAAACAAACGATCCTCGGGCCGTTGGATGCATTCGGGGATGAGCAGACCCGCTCCTGTACGACCAGGGGCCGGGATATCGACACCGTCTACCTTACGTAGCGGCCACCCTTCCACCCCATGCCACAGGATCGTCCGCACCAACCCCCCAACGCTGCGCTCGCCCTTCTTCAGCTTCAGCACCACCGGCTGCCCGCTGGTGCGGGCGGTGTGGCGCGCCTGGCGGATGCAGTCGGCGACGACCTGCTCGGCGGCGACCATGCGCTGGAGTTTGGGGCCGCGGACGACGCTGCCGATCGCGATGCCCATGAGGATCATCATGATGGAGATGACGACGAGGATCTCGACCAGGGTGAAGGCACGGACGCGACGGCGCGGAAAGCCAAAAACACCCCCGGGCTGGCCGCCCGGGGGGGCGGGCGGGCCAGCGGCCCGCGCTCCCAGGGTTAGAGCTTGGACCATTGCGGGATGTCGTCGCCACCCTCGCCGGGGTTGGCGTCGTCCGTGCCGTTGGGGCCGGCGGACCACAACTGGTAGCTGTCCTGGCCGGGCGGGTTCTCGGAGTCGATGCGTGGGGTAGTAGCGGAGTTGTAGGGGTACCACTTCGACGGTCGGTAGCGCAGCGGCATCTTCCACGGGTCGATGGCCAGACCGGTGGGCGCCTGCTCGGATATGAGATCGCCGAGTTGATAGATCAGGGCCTGGTTGACAGCCTTCCAGTTGTCGGCGCTGATGCTGGCGGCGGCGTTGGCGCCAGGCGAGGCGCTGAATACCTCTGAGTAGACGTCCTTGTCCAGATAGCTGCTGAGATCGGGTTCGACCGCGACCATGGCGGCGGTGATGATCATCCGTTCCGGATAGACGTTGTTCAGACTCCGATACTGGTCGATGGCGCTGGCCACCGCCCCCATCAGCGACACCGCCTTGGCGCGCATGGCGGTGCGTTTGGCGAGCATGACACCGCCCATGATCAGGCTCATCAACGTGATCATGATGGCGATGACAACGAGGAGTTCGACCAGGGTGAAGGCGCGGCGTGGCATGGGGTTATCAGTACTTACGGGCCGACGGGCGGCGCGTTGCCCCCATGCTGCCCGTCCAGCCAGTTCCAGCCAGCAGCAGTTCGCCGGGACCCGTCCGGGGAGCGAGCGACCAAGCGCGAGGCGGACGGTCGGGCCAGCCTCTGTGGTCGTGCCACGCGCGCGTAGCGAACCTGGAACGACCCCGCCCGCAGTCACGAGCCGACGTGCGTCAGCACGGCGTGTCGAGCGGGTCCCGGGCGAAGGGTCCGGGCCAGGAGCCCGAGGGGCCGGGCCCCTCGATGCAAACAGCCTATTCGTCGCCTTCTTCGAAGCAGACGAGCTGACCGTTACGGGTCGGGATGAACACCCTGCCGTCCTGGGCGATGAGGCCGCCGACGGCTGAGCCGCCAAGGTCGGCCTTCCAGCGGCGTTCGCCTGTGGCGACGTCGAGGCAGTGCAGCAGGCCGTTGCCGTCAGCGACGTACAGGCCGCGCCGGCCGAGGGCCGGGGCGCCGATCAGCGCGCCGAAGCCGACGCCCTTGCTTGGGGCGCGCCAGTGCACCGCGCCGGCCCGCGACAGGTCGAGACAGGCGACGCGGCCCTCGGGGGTGGAGACGAAGGCGAAATCACCCTTGGGGGTGAGGACGAGGTTGCTCGGCGAGGTGCCGTCGACCGCCCAGCTGGCGACGATGCGCTTGTTCTCCGGGACGTTGACCCGCTTGTCGATGGCGACAATCAGGCCGCTGGCGTCACTGACCAGCAGACACGGGGCGCCCAGGACGTTGGCCTCGACCGCGGTGCCGATGAGCTCGCCGCGGGTGCGCACCGAGAACAGCGGCAACGGCGGCGTCCGCTCGGTGACGCCGGTGAGATCGAAGGCGTAGAGGCCCTGGCCCGCCGGGACGTAGAGGATGGCCCGCGTCGGATCGCCGGCATCGGTGATCAGCTGGCCGGTGATCTCGCCGGGCAGCTTGATGCCGGGGTACTGCGCGATGCGGCCGTTGGCATCGACTGCAAGGACGAGCATCTGGCCGCGTTGCAGGGCGGCGTAGACCATGCGCTGGCCCTGGATCAGCTGGTGCTCTTGCACCGCCACCCGGCCGGTGAAGTGCAGCTTGGGATCGGCGACCGCCGGCCAGCTCCACTGGCGCGCGCGGGCAGCCAGGTCGATGGCGTGCAGGCGGTCGTCGAGCACGAGGTAGGCGCGGCCGCCGTAGATCACCGGCAGGTCGCTGAGCACCGCGACCGAGTCGGGGAAGCTGATCACCCCGCGGACGCCCTGCACCGGATCGACCATCTCCAGGGTGGCACGGTTGCTGCCGACCATGATCGCGCCGGGCACCGCCATCGGCGGGGTGGACGGCACGGCGCCAAGATCGGCGCGCCAGCGGGCACCGCGCACCAGGACGACCTGGGCCCCGACCCGGCGGGCGGCGCCGGTGATGGAGAAGGTCTGCGGCGAGAAGCCGGGGCGGGTGGCGGTGACGGCGAGGACCTCGCTGATGCGCCAGGGCACCACCTGGCGCCAGGCGCCGGTGGCGTTGTCCGGGGCGCGCACGAGCTGCGGCTGCTGCCCGGGCCGGGCGATGGCCAGGACGGTGCTGCGGCTGTCGACTTCGATGGTGAATGGCAGCGAGAGGGCGTTGACGACCTCCTTGGGACCGGCGCCGCGGGCCTCGCGGGTCAGCTTCGCCAGATCATCCATGGCAGCAAAGCCGGCTCCGGGATCGCCGCGCGCCGCGGCACCCTGGGCCTGGCGGGCGAGCCCGTCTGCAACTTCCCGCTCAAGCGCGACCAAGCGGTTGAGGGCGCTGGCGCGGTCGCCATCACCTTCGGCGGCCGGATCGGCGGCCCGGCGCCAAGCGGCGAGGGCGCCGGGGAGGTCTCCAGTGGCCTGGATGGCAGCGGCACGTTCGCCGAGGCGCTTGGCGCTGCGCAAGGAGGCCTGCCAGTCGACCTGGCGCTCGGTCAGCTCTTTGCGGATCTCGCCGGGCAGGTCCTGGCGTTCGAGCACTGGACTCAGCTCGGCGAGAGCGCCGTCCCAGTCCCACGTCGCCCAACGCTGCTTGGCGCTTTCAGCGCGACCGAGCACCTGCGTGCCGATCTCCTCGGAGCGCAGCCGCGTGCGCGCCACGGCGGCGGCATTGGCCGCCCGGGTGCCGGCATAGCGCGTCTCCAGCTCGCGCAGGGCGTCGTAGCTTTCAGTATACTTGCCAGCCTGGCGGAAAGCCTCGGAACGGGCCAGCACCTGGTCGGCCTTGGCCTCGAAGTCCTGGGTCACGTGTGCATCGATGCCAGCGAGACGCTCGTCGACCTCGGGCACACGCACGCCGTACTGGCCGCGCAGGATGGAGATGCGGTCGCGCACCTCGAGATGCCCGATCTTCTTCAGCCGGCCGGGCAGCGTGCCTTCCAGCTCGGTGACCTGACGCAGGCCGTCCTCCTTGAGCATGTGGCGCTCGTAGAACCACCAGCCGGAGATCAGTCCGGTGGCAAGCACGACGCCCATGGCGACGTAGACCAGCGAGCGGATCGCGGCGCTGGTCTTGACCGCCTCGGAGTTCTTGGCGTGCGAGAGGACCTGCTCCTTGACCGCCGCGTACTTGCAGTCGGCATCAAGGATGGCGCTGAGTTCTTCGAGGGCCTTACGCGGGCGATGGACGGTAAGCAGGGCGTGCCACAGCGCCTTGTATTCGACCACCGCGGTCTCGGTGTTGCCGTCGAGCAGGTAGGCGCGCGCCAGGTAGCGGTGCGGCTCGGGGCTGCTCGGCAGGATGTTCTTGGCGCGGTGGCAGGCGTCGATCGCCTTCTGCACCGCTTTCGTTCCGAGGTAGGCCTGGGCAGCGGCGGTGTAGCCCTGCGCCGCGGGTTCGATGTTGCCGAGTTCGGCGTGCACCTGCGCGCGCTCGAACTGCAGGTCCGGATCGTCCGGCGACAGGCCGATGACGGTGTCGAGGTAGGCCAGCGCCAGGGTCAGGTCGCCAGCGTCCTGGGCTTGCTGGATCAGGGTCAGGTACAGCTCGACCGCGCGCGGCACCTGGTTGAGCTCGGCGCAGACCTCGGCCAGCGGCTTGAGCACCTCGGGCACCGGCGCGCTGCGCGCGGCGTTCTCCAGCAGGTCGCGGGCGCGCTGCACCTCGCCGCTGGCCTTGAGGTTGATCGCGTCGTCGACGATCTCGGCGACGCCGCGAGCGCGGGCCACCCCGGCGACGACCAGCTGGGCGACGATGGCGTAGGTGTCGAAGCGGGTCAGGCCGACGGACTGGGCGATCGCCTCAAGGCTGTGCTGGCCGTCGAGGTAGCGCAGAACCTTGAGCATCTCCGGATCGGTCTGCAGGTTGCGCAGGTTGTTGCGCCCGTCGTTGTCGACGAGAAAGAGGGCCTCGGGGTCGGTGATGATGTCGCGGATCCGCTTCCACTCGTCTTTGCGCCGCGTCGCCTCCATCACCACCTGGGTGGTCTGCAGGCCGGTCTGGCCCATCTGCACGATCTCCGAGGACTGCAGCTCGGGGACCGGCGGACCCTCTTCGAAGGAGAACTCGCCGCTCTGCCATTCGAAGGTCGGGCAGATCTGCTCCTCGATGCACCAGGCGCTGAGTTCGTCGAGGTCGTTCTCGTTGACCGCGCCGGCGTGCAGCAGCAGTTCGCGCATCGCCTGGCCGGTCTGGCGATGGCGGCGCAGCAGGTCCTCGCAAATCTCGCCCGGGACCAAGCCCTTGCGCAGCACGGCATGGACGATGTAGGGACGCCCGTCGACTGGCGGGGCGCTGCACACCACGATCTGACCGTCCGAGAACCAGATGCGCACGGTGTCGGCTGGACCAGCGACGATCATCGTCCCGGTCTGCCGGTTCATGTGCAACGTCTGGAAGATGTCCGCCAGATTGACGGTACCGAGTTGGCCGCTGAAACCCATGACGACACCGTAGGAGCGGACTTGCGGGCAGCAAGGTTGGGGAGGTAGACCCTGGCCGGGGGGTATCCCGGGGTCCTGGGAGAAGCCTACGGCTCGGGCGAGGCCTGCAGGGCCGCCAGGCGCTCCCACCAGAACGACCCGGCCTGCAGCCGGTCGACGCCGGTCCACACCGCGGCGACGATGATCAACCCCCGGACGACCGTCGTCTTCCACGGCCGCCGAGGCTCGGCGTAGGGGTCCTTGAGCATGCGCTTGGCGTTGGCCGGCAGCGCGGCCAGCGTGGTCAGCGAGGCGCCGAAGGGGACGTTGATGGCGACGTTGCCATTCACCGCCCAGCCGTTGGCATCGAGGATCGGACCGATGGTGCGCTTACGCAACTTCAGCCAGGCGAGGATCATCGACGGGCCGCTGATCAACAGGACCAGGCCGGCAAGGCCGAGCGGGATCCAGTAGCCAAGGCCAAACAGGGCCTGGAGCATGGCGCCGATGGCGGCGGTGATGCCGCCGACGGCGACGCCGAGGGCGGCGACCGTGCCGATCTCGAACTTCGGCTTGGGCGCTGCGCCCTTACCCTTCTCGGCGGTAGTGGCCAGGGCGGTGGCGGCGCCGGCCAGCTTGCCCTCGGCCAGCTTGTCGGCCTCGGAGGCGCGCTTGGCGGCGAAATCCTCGACAAAGCGGACGACGCGCTGGTACGGCGACCAGAAGGCCTCGTGGATACTGATCGGGTTCTCCACCACCTTGACCACGGTGGCGTCCCAGTCCTGCCCCTTGCGGTCGAGGAACAGGCCGTTGCGGCCGACGAACAGGCCCTGGGCTTCGCCGTTGGTCATCGCCGCGCAGATGGTCTGCTTGACCCCGCGGCGGGTGCAGTCGGCGTAGACCAGGTAGGCGTTGCTCTTGCCGGCGAGTTGGCCGTGCCTGGCCATGTCGGTCACGCGCACGCACAGTTCGCTGCAGCGCCCGTCCAGGTACAGGTCGCCGCTTTGGAACACGGCCATGCGCTTCGGATCGTAGACGTCGGCGAAGCTGACGAAGTTGTTGAGCAGGCGGAAGAGGTCGCGGTGATAGCGCACCAGGCGTTCGAGGTCGTTGACCGCCTCGAACTCGGGCCTCACCACCTCGTCGCGGCCGAACAGCGTCGCCAGCCCCTCCTGCACCGACGGGTCGAGCAGTTCGCGCAGCCGCGCCGCGCCCAGCTTGCCGGCGGCGACCCCGGTCTCGGTGGCGCGCCAGGCGCGGAAGGCATCGAAGCGGCCGCACAGCGTCCGCCAGTCAGCCTCGGCCAGCTCGCTGCGCGCCCCAAGCAGCGGCAGCACGGCCAGCTCGCGCAGAGTGCCGACGGCTGCCGTCCACGCCGGATTGAGGCTGGCCGCGAGGGGCAGCGGGGCCCCGGGCGCGACCAGCGCGAGCGGGAAACCGGCCATCCACGCCGGCGAAGCGAGATCGAGTGGCGCCAACGCCGCCCAGTCGGCGTCGGAGCGCGACAGCTGCGCGCCGGCGCGCGGGTCGAAGGCGGCAGCGGCGCAGCGGACGAAGAAGTCGTCGATCTTCGGACGCACCGCCTCAAGCGCGGCGAAGGCCTCCGGCGTCGCCGCGCCCAGGGGCAGCAGTTCGGCGCTGCGCGCCTGCCCGGCGTCCCACCAGGCCAGCCAGGCGGTGGCCTCGGCGTTGAAGGCCACCACGCCGGCCCGATCGACACCGTGGTTGCCGGCCAGATCTGGCACCCCCGACCGGGTCGCGAGCAGGTCGGTAAGCACCTGGTCGAGGCGCGCGTCTTCGGCGACGCCCGGCGGCAGCACGCCATCGCCGTTGAAGCGGGTCTTGGCCAGCTCACCAACCGCGCCGGCGATCTCCTCGACACCGATGTCGGCGGACTCGGGCTTGCCGGCCTTGTCGAGGATGCGCTTGGCGCAGGCGACCATCGCCGTACCCTCGGACGTGCCGGTGCGGATCGCGGTCAGCGGCAGACGGGGCTTGCCGGGGATGATCGCGCCGAGGTCGACCAGGCGCGAGCCGCACCACTGCACCGCCGCGATCATGTCGGGGGCGCGTACCCGGCTGTCTCCATCGGTATCGAGCAGCTGCAGCGTGCGCTCGTCGAACTCCAGCCCCTGCACCGGACAGGCCAGCGCCGCCCACAGCTTGCGATCCAGCTCGCCGAGGGCGGCGAGATCGGCGGCGGTCTCCAGGCGGACCTGGTCGAATCCACCGACGCGGAAGAAGGTGAAGGCGTGGGGCATGGCCAGGGAATAGCTGGCCACCGGGCTGCAGCAAGAGGGCCGGAGTCAATACTCCAGCCGGCTACTTGTCCTACTTGCCCATCTCCTTATCGATCTGGGCGTCGAGGTCCTTGAATGCCTTGTCGACCTCGGCGTCCAGGGCGGTGAGCACGTTGGCCACCGACTGCTGGGTGTACGGCCGGGCCGGCTGTTCCAGGTCAGGGGTGATCGGCTCGGTCTTGGCCGGCTCGGCTGCGGTCACCGCCTGCTCTGGCGGCGGGACGAGGGCGGTGCGGGCCAGGCCAGCGCCCTCGAGGAAGCCGATGGCGACCTGCGAGGTGACGGCGAACTGCAGGCCCTGCAGTACTACGCCGGCCTCGTTCTGACGGATGACGTAGGTGTTGACCCCCAGCACCGTGCCCGAGGCGCCGATCAGCGGCCCGCCGCTGTTACCGGGATTCACCGCCGTCTCGGTTTGATAGACGTCCTTGCCATGGACGCCGCCGGAGTCGGCGAGGAAGTTCGACACCGTGCCGGTGGTCAGAGTCCACAGTCCGCCGTGGCCGGGGTGGCCGATCGCCACCGCCGGCTCGCCGGGTTCGGCGCGATCAGGGTCGAGCTTCAGCACCGGGGCGTAGGCGCCATGCGGCAGTTCGATCAGCGCCAGATCGAGAGCGCCGTCCACCTTGACGATCCGTCCTGGCAGCGGGTCGATCAGGTCCCGCTGCATATCGCCGCTGAGTTTGGCCGGCTTGCGGAAGACCAGCACCCGGTCCGGTGGTTTGCCATCAACCGTGACGACATGCGCGTTGGTCAGTACCTTGCCGTCGCCATCGACGATCAGACCGCTACCCAGCGAGCAGCCCTCGACCCCCTCGCGCATGGCCAGGATGCAGACCACGCCCGGACTGAGCTGCTGGTACAGCTCCTTGGCGCTGGCGGCATGCGCCAACGGCACAGCGAGGATGGCGAGAGCGGGTGCGATGACCTGGCGCATGCTAGACTCCGAGCGGATTCTTGGCCAACGGGGCGGCGCAGGCAAGCAGTCTACGATAAACCCCCTGGGACCGCGCGCCCTGGCGCGCCCGGGACAATGCCTCGACGCGGGCTGAAGCCCGCGGTCCTTGAGACAGGGCTCCGACCACCGATACTGCAGGGAAGAGGCCTCACGATGAGCGAACACGCCACAGCAGCCGCCAAGCACGTCGTCCTCGATCCCGAGCGGCGCT
>JBBREK010000184.1:0-8627 GCA_038203025.1 Planctomycetota bacterium | reverse complement strand
CCGGTGTACTGGATGCCATCCCAGGCGGTGATCATCGCGTCCCCTCGGCAGCCACAGCTGCGATGCAGGCGAAGACGGCGACGAAGACGATGCTGACGAGGATCGGTGCGAGTGGGATGACCATGGTGGCGATCGTGGGCGCAGGCTGACCGCTGGGCGCAGTAGCGGTTGCACGTTGGATTGGACTTCGCGGCCGAGCGCCAACCCAGCCAATGAGTCCAAATGCGCCCATTGGCAACGACGTACATGCAAGGCGCACTGCACCCAGCAGCTCTCCGCCGCCTACGATGGGCCAGCACCGGAGGATGCTGCCATGCCCCGCTACCTTGCCACCCGCCACGCCATCCAGCGCTTCGTCGAGCGCCTGCCTGGCATCCAAGCCTCGCTGGTCGAACTGGCTGATCGCGCCGTCGTTGTCGCCCAGCAGGCTGGCATGGACCTCATGCTGTGCGCCGAGGTCGGGCTGGATCGGGTCTACCTGCCGGTCACGCCGACTGGGCACGGGGATGCCTGGCTCATCAAGACGGTGCTGACCGAGGCCCAGGCGCGGGCGAACTTGGCGATGAGGCAGGCGGGGATCAGGGCTGCGTGGCGAGCACGGCGACTGGGCAGGGCGGCCTGACATGACCACGATCCAGATCCACCCCGAGGTCGCCGACCTCCACTCCAAGATCCTCGCCCTGCGCGATGAACTCGCGCGCACGGTCGCGTTCCACGACGAACTGCGCCACACCGCGATCCCATACCTGGAGGCGGTCTACCAGCAGGCTCTTGGTCCGGCGCACCTTGTGGCGCTGCACGCCCAGGTCGACGCTCAGCGGGCAAAGCGACTGGTCGAGCTGGCCATGCAGGCAGTCAACCATGGCCACCCAGCCCCAGCCCTTGGCGGACTCACTGCCCAGGTCGAGCAGAAACTCGCGACTTGGCGTGAGCACATCGCTGCCATGGCCGACGGCGTCCAGCAGGCCACCCGTGCCCTGTCGAAGACCCTCTCGGTCACCGACACCGGCGAACTGAAGCGGTTGTACCGCGACCTCGCCAAGCGCCTGCACCCTGACGCCAATCCCGACCAGGACGACCGCGCTCGGCAGCAGTGGCACCAGGTACAGGAGGCCTACAGGGACGGCGACCTCAAGCGTCTGCGCGTCCTCGCCGAAGCCGTCGCCGCTGACCAGCCCCTGCCATCTGGCCCCAGCGCCCTCGATGCACTGCGTTCCCGGCACCAACGGCTGCAGGACTCCATCCTCGCCATCTCGGCTGCCAGCGTCGCTTTGGAACAGCGGCCGCCCTTGTCGATCCGCCGTGAACTGGCCGACCCAACCTGGATTGCCGCCCACATCACTGAGTTCCAGGCCCAGGAGTCGTCCTGGCGTGAGGCCGCCACGCGCTGGCAGGCCAAGCTTGACGCGCTGTACCCCACCCCTGACCCGATCTGGAACTGAGCCATGTCCCTGATCACCGTGCCCGGCAATACCGTCAGCCTCATCGGCGGGCATGGTCTGGCCATCCCGGTGCCTCTGACCCAGACCATCGACCTCCTGTGCTGCAAAATCGCCGGCACCGGCCATCACTGCGACGAGGAGCTAGGGCGTCGTCTGGTGAACGCACCGGCCCTCGCCCTGGTGCGAGAACCCGACAACGAACACGACGCGGACGCCATTGCCGTGCAGCTAGATGGCCGCAAAGTCGGCTACATCCCGCGTTGTCACAACCCGGTGCTCGCCCGCCTACTCGACGCCGGCAAGTGCCTGCATGCACGCGTGGTCAGCGTCCATGACCCCAACGACGGTCCCTGGCTGGATGCTGAGATCGTGATAGAGATGGAGGGTTGATGGCCGTCTTCCTCACCATTGGGATCATCGTCGTGGCGCTGGTCGCCGGGAGGGTGATCGCTGCGATCTGCGGGCGGGCAACCTCAGCCCAGGACGACAACGATCTCACGGGTTCCAACGCCAACTTTGGTAAGAGCCTCATGGGCGATAACGACAACTTCGGTAAAGGACTCTGATGCCCGCAGGACATCGCCACTGGATCGCCACCGTCGCAGCCCGGATTGCCGATCCGCAGACTGGGATGTCGGCAACCACGCCGCTCGCCACCTTCCGTTTTCAGGCCCCGCCGGTCTACACCCCAGACCACCTCCACGGCTGGGACCTTGGCAAGCTGCTGCGCCTCTATGGTCAGCAGTTGGTGGCGCAGCGGATCTGGGTGCCAGCAAGCCTCACGGCCCCGGACGTTCTGGTCAGCTTCCAACCAGATCCGAAACCCGGTCGGACCCGGCGGCTCGACAACCTCATCGGGTTTCTTGAGCAGGCGATGCCCGACCGTCCCGGCCGACCGCCGCCCGTCATCTCGTTCGGCTCCGATGATGACGAGCCCGACGAAGGTCCAGACGATGACCCCGCGGACCTCAGTCTGCCGGCGTCTGCCGTTGAACCCTTTGCAGTGGCTGATCAGGCTCGGGCAGACCTCCAATGGGCTCAGGCCGAACTGAGCCTGCGCTCTCTCCTGGCCCAGTGGCGTGACGAGCCGCCGACTGATCACCGGGCCTTGGCCTTGGCTCGTCTGGTGATCGTCTCCCAACGCCTGGACCGCCGCAACGGCATGGCTGTCGCCGATCAACTCGCCATGGAGGTCCGTACGCTGGCGGCCTCCGACTCTGCCTCTGCCCGGCGAACCCTGCCTCCGCTGCGGAACCTGCTGCTGGAGGCCACTGCCAGCCCTGAACGCCGCAGAGCACTGGCGGCTGTCCGGGCCGCCTACCAAGCCGCCACCCGACTCGACGGCGGTGGCGAGATCCCGCCGTGGTAGCCCCCCAGGCGACAGACCATCGCCAAGGCGTCAGCCAGTGGCTTGAAGCTCGTGCGGCGGTCGTTCTTATGCAGCGGTCCAGGGCGACCGACGGCGACTGTTGCCGACATCAATCCTGGCCGCTGGAGCGCCTGTCCGTGAAGCCTGAATCCTGGTCAACCGTCGCGGAAATCGCGGTCCATCTGCAGGTTGCAGAGGACACCGTGCTGCGGTGGATTCAGCGCAAAGCCTTCCCGGCCCACCGGGCTGGCCGGGTGTGGCGGTTCAAGATCAGCGAGGTCGATGCCTGGATGCGCGCCGGCAGTGGGGCCCGGAAGTCAGCAAATACGAAGCCAGGTCAGGCATGACCCTCTCCCCCGCCCGCTGGACCGAGGTCACCCCCAGCCAGTACCGCTGGGAACAGGAAGCCCTTCAGTGGCTGCGCGACAACCTGCCCGACGAGGACGGGTGGCATGTCTGGACCAACTGCGAGTTCATGGCCAGCAGCGGGGCGATCTACGAGGTCGATGCCCTGGTGCTCTCGCCGGCCGGCCTGTGGGTAGTCGAGATCAAGAGTCAGATCGGCAAGCTCAAGGCCGAGGACGGTCTGTGGGTGTTCGATCATGAGGGTCGCCGTTCGACCATTGAGAACCCGGTTTTCCTCACCAACCGCAAGGCCAAGGCGCTGAAGGGCGCCCTGCAGGCCGCCGCCAGCGGCCATCGCGACGAGATCCCGTGGGTCGCCCCGCTGGTCTTCCTGTCCGGCACCGGCCTGGAGTTCGGCCTGAGCGGCGCCGACATCGCTCATGTCACGCTGCCCGATATCAAGGCAGCCGTCACCAAGGGTCGCGTCAGCGGCGTCACCCAGGCCCTCACCACGGGTCAGGTGCTGGGCACCGATCCGCGCACCATCCAGCCGATCAGCAAACGCCAGATGACGCTGGTCCACCGAGCGGTCAAAGCCGTGACCCGTTCGGTTACCGCCCGCACCCGGGTTGGCGACTACAACCTGACCAAGCTGATCAGCGAAGGGATCGGCTACCAGGATTGGATCGGTACCCATCAGAGCCTGAAGAACACCAAGCGACGCATCCGCTGGTACCTGGTCCGCGATCAGGCCACCGCCGAGGAGCGCAGCCGCATCCAACGCGCTGCCGAGCGTGAAGCTTCGATCCTTCAGTCCATCCACGATCCGGCTATCCTGGCCTTCCGCGAGTTCATCAACACCGATCGCGGTCCGGCGCTGACCTTCGATTACGATCCAGATGCCATCCCGCTCGACCACTGGCTGGCGTCTCGCGAGCAGACCCTGAAGACGGAAGATGCCTTCGAGCTGGTCGAGAAGCTGGTCAACGGCGTCCGCCAGGCACACGCCCACCACCTCGTCCACCGCGCCCTGTCGCCGCATTCCGTGCTGGTCATGCCCGATCCCGAGGCCCCCAACCGGGTGCCCGAGATCGCGATCGCCAACTGGCAGACCGCCCTTGCCGCCGCGGGCGACCACAAGACTACCGGCACCGTCCATATCGAGGAGCTGCTCGACAGCCGCGCCGCCGCTTACTGTGCCCCCGAAGCGCTGAAAAACCCGGAACTGGCCGATGGTCGGGCGGACGTCTTCTCGCTCGGCTGCCTGGCCTGGCTGCTGTTCACCGGCAAGGCGCCCGCTGCCAGCCACCTCGATCTGGACCGCCAGCTAGCCGCCCACGGCGCCCTCAAGTTGGCCGGGGCGGTCAACGGCTTCCCCGACAAGCTCGACCAGTTGATCGAGAACGCCACCCGCGCCGATCTCCGCCACCGTTCCAACATCGACAACTTCGCCGATGACCTGGAAGAGGTGTTGGCTGGCATCATCGGTGACCGCCTCGAACGCCCAGCCGAGGACATCCTTGCTGCTCTGCCAGGCGAGCAGCTCCAGGACGACGCGACCCGCGTGATCTTCACCGTCGAACGCCGGTTGGGGTCTGGCGCCTCGGCCGTTGCCTATCGGGTCAAGGACCGCGACGGCAAAATCGGCGTCCTCAAGGTATCCCGCAGCGCTGAGCATGATCCGACGCTGCAGAGCGAGTTCGAGGCTCTCAGCAAGCTGCGCGACAGCCGCATCGTCCGCGTCCATCAGCTCTACACCATTCAGGACCGCGCCTCTATCCTGATGGAGGACGCTGGCGAATGCCTGGCCGCCCGCCTCCGTTCCGATGGGCCGCTACACTACGACATGCTGTGGCGTCTCGGCGAAGACCTCCTGCACGCCGTCGACTACCTCGAAAACGAAGGCGTATTCCATCGCGATCTCAAGCCCGACAACATGGGCATCGGAGAGGCCAAGGGCAGCCGCAAGCAGACCCTGGTCGTCTTCGACTTCTCGTTGGTGAACACCGCTCCGACCAAGCTCGCAGTCGGCACCAGGCAGTACCTCGACCCCTTCCTGCCCGAGCGCAAGGTCCCGCGCTACGACACGCCCGCCGAGCGCTACGCGGCGGCACTGACGCTCTACGAGATGGCCACCGCTCGTCTGCCAGCCTGGGGAGACGCCCTCACCGACCCCCGTTTCGACAAGGAAGCCCAGCTCACCCTGGCTACAGACCGCTTCCCGGCCAACATCCGCGAATCGCTCGACGACTTCTTCCGCAGAGCCATGCACCGCAACCCGGATGCACGTTTTGACAACGCTCGGGACATGGCACGAGCCTGGTCAAAGGTCTTCGAGGACGCCGCTAAATCATCGAACAGTGGTCATGGCACCGTGCTGCGCGAAGAGGACCTCGGCCTCGACAGCCCGATCAGTGCGATCGGACTCTCTCCGTCCTCGGCCAACGTGCTCGACCGCCTCGATGTCCTCACCGTGCGCAAGCTGCTTGAACTGCGCCTAGGCGACCTCCGCGGCACCAAGGGCATCACCCACCAGACCAAGATCGAGATCCGCGACGCCAAGAAGAAGTGGGCTGAGCGTCACCCGGGCATCCAGGAGCAGGATCTGCCCGGCCCGCCTGCCGGCGGGGTGACACAGCTCTCCACCGTCGATGGCCTGCTGGGCGAATCCTCGATCGACCACTGCGTCGAGAAGCTGCTCGATCAGGACGAGGACGACAGCCCAGCGCAGGCGTACAAGAAAGGCCTGCTTGGCCTGGGCGAGGTCATCGCCGAAACCGCCGCCATCTGGCCGTCGCAGGGAGCAGTCGGCACCCACTACAAGGTCACCCGGCAGGCCGTTGGAAATCACTGGGGCAAAATCTGCGGTCGCTGGAAGACCAAGTCCGGCACGGTGACGGGTCTACGCGGGTCCGTTGCTGACATCCTGGGGATGCAGTCCGGCATCATGACCGCCACGGAACTGGCTGATGCCCTCCTGGCCCAGCGCGGTTGTCGGGACGGCGACAGCCCGACCCGTCGCCGCAAGGCCCTGGCCGCACTCAAAGCCGCACTCGATGTCGAAGCGGACTGCCTGGAGCCCCGCTTCCTCTACGAACGTTGCAGCAACACCGTGATCGTTGCCGCTGCACCAGAGAGCAATGTCGACCTGGCCCGGGCCACCGTTCGCTACGCTGACAAACTCGGCGAGGTCGCCGACACCCTGGTCGAGACGTTGCCGCCAGCCAGCCCTGCAAAAGCCCTGGAACGCTTGCGCACGATCGTTCCCCCAGGTGAGGTTCACCTCGATGATCGCCGTCTGCTGACCCTGGCCTCTACGGCGAGTAGCAGGGCCTGCCTCAGCCCGAACCGCCTGGAACTCTATCCCCGCGGCATGCCCGCCCTGGATGCACTCAAGCTGGCCAGCGGCGCGCTGGCTGGACTCGATCAGATCCCGGTTCGCGAACTCCATCAGCGCGTCCACGATCGCTATCCCGCAGCCGAGCTGCTCGCCGACCGCCCGCTGCTCGATCAGCTCGTCGACAAGGCCGAGCTGGGCCTAGTGTGGAATCCCGAAGCCGAGTACGACCGCGAGCTGCATCTCAAGGGTGCATATGTCCGGCGACGTTCCGATGAGTTTCCGACCGCCAGCGGCCTCAGCCTGCTGTCCACCAGCCGCGGCCACGGCGGGCGCCGGGCGCGCACCGAGGACCAGGAGCTCATCGAAGCCTGCGAGCAGCGATTGGCCGCCAATCGCGCCAACCGCGGGTATCTGGTAATCCAGTGTGAGAGTGACTGGGGCATGATCGCCGTCGGTGCGCTGACCGCCGCGTACCCCGACCTCCAAACCGTGGACCTCGAATCCGAGCTCCTCGCCGGCATGCAGGCCTTTGCCAGCAACATGAAGATATCCTGGTCAACCGTGGTGAGTTCGGACGCAGCGAAGCTCGGTACGACCGATGCCGATAATCTCCGTCGCCTGGTGAAGGTCGCGATCAAGCCGATCGCTACGCGACTGGCCGCCTCTACGACGCCGCTGCTGCTGACCAACCCAGGCCTGCTGGCCCGCTACGACCAAATCACGGTGCTCGACACCCTGCGCGATCTGGCCGGAACCGCGTCCGGTCCGCCTGGGGTCTGGGTGCTGGCACCCGTAGCGAGCTTCATGACCCACCCGTCAATCGACGGGGTGGCGGTGCCGATCATCGGCTCGCATCAGACCATGTGCCTCGACCGGCGTTGGATTCATCTGCGCATGCCCAAAGCAGGTGCGGCATGACCATTCGCCCTCATCACTACCCATGACGAGCTCAAACCAGCTAGTACCCGCTAGTTTCCGGTACACATCGCTGCCGAGCGGACCTCAGAGCGTTCCAGCGGGCGCGTATCGTTCCACACAACCCATTGCGGAACATAGACCTAAGGCCAAAGCTTAGCTATTTGCATTTATACTGCAAATATGTAAATTACCTCCATGCCGATCCCCCGCCGCACCCGTGCTGCCCTCCTGACCGCTGCCAACCAGCAGGTCGTGGTGGGCGTCACCGGCCCGCGCCAGGCGGGCAAGACGACCCTGGTGCGGTCGTGCTTTCCTGATCATGCCTACCTGAATCTCGAAGACCCCGAACTGCGCGATTTTGCCCAGCGTGATCCCAAGGGCTTTCTGGCCCGCGATGGCGGGATGATTCTCGACGAAGTGCAGCGCGTGCCCGAGCTGTTGTCCGTCATCCAAACCATCGTTGATGGCGATCCCCGGCCCGGGCGTTTCATCATCACTGGATCCCAAGTGTTCGCGTTGTCGGCGGCCATCAGCCAGTCGTTGGCTGGTCGTATCGCCCTGATCAGTCTACTCCCGTTCAGCATGGGTGAACTGGCCGATGCTGGGCGGCTGCCGCCGACGTTGGATGCCCTGTTGTTCACTGGTGGGTATCCGCCGCTGTACGACCGCGACCTGCCGCCGCGCACGTGGTTGGCGGATTACATCACCACCTATCTTGAACGTGATGTGCGGCAGGTGTTAGAAATCCGCGACCTGGCATCATTCCAGCGCTTCGTTGGTTTGTGTGCCGGCTGGGTCGGGCAATTGGTCAACCTGTCATCCCTGGCAGCAGATGCTGGAGTTTCGGTGAACACCGCCAAGTCGTGGTTGGGCGTGCTGCAAACCAGCGGACTGATTGCCTTGGTGCAGCCACATCACCGCAACTACCGCAAGCGGCTGGTGAAAACGCCTAAACTCCATTGGCTCGATAGTGGCCTGTGTTGTCGCTTGTTGGGTATTCAGGACCCGGCGCACTTAGCCACCCATCCCGCACGCGGTGCGCTTTTTGAAAGTTTGGTTTTTAGCGAACTGCTGAAGGGCCGCTTTCAACGTCGGGAAACCGCGAATCTGTTTTTCTGGCGCAACCATGTCGGCGAGGAAGTCGATCTCCTTGCTGATCACGGCCAGACCCTGCTGCCCATCGAAATCAAATCGGGTGCCACCATCGCTGGCG
>JBBREK010000183.1:0-8671 GCA_038203025.1 Planctomycetota bacterium | reverse complement strand
TGGCCGGCTGTCCTTCACCAGCGGACCGTCGGGCACCGAGATGACCTTCGCCGTGCCGAGGGAACCGGCATGAGCCAAAATGCCGCAGTGGGTTCACGGTTCGTGGTTCGCGGGTCGCGGTTGGACCATCTATTACGGACCATATTGGATTTACACGTGGTCACCCGTTTGGTGAACAGCATCAACATACACAACATGTGTCGCTACAACCGCGAACCGCGAACCGCGAACCGCGAACCGCGAACCGCGAACGGCGATTTCTAGGATGAGCGGCGTGGAAGATGGCCTCTTCCGCCAGTTGTTCGAGAACAACCTGTCGGGCTGCGGCCTGCACGAGCTGCTTTATGGAGCAGACGGACAGGCGGTCGATTACCGGTTCCTGGAGCTGAATCCGGCGTTCGAGCGGATTACAGGTCTGCGGCGCTCGGAGCTCCTTGGACGCACCGTGCTGGAGGTTCTGCCGACGACAGAGCCGGCGTGGATCCGCCGCTATGCGGAGGTGGTCTCCAGCGGTCAATCGATCCACTTCGAGGAGTTCTCGGTGGCCCTCGGCCGTTGGTTTGAAGTGATGGCCTTCCCGCTCGGGGAGCATCGCTTCGCCGCCGTCTTCACGGACATCACCGCCCGCATGCGCTCAGTGAGCGAGTTGCGGGAGACCCAGGAGACTTTGCGCCAGGCGCTGCTGCAGGCCGAGGTCGCCAACGTCGCCAAGTCGCAGTTCCTGGCGACCATGAGCCACGAGATCCGCACGCCGCTGAACGGGGTCATCGGCATGGCCGACCTGCTGGTGCAAAGCGGCCTGACCTCTGAACAGGAGGCCATGGCCGAAATCATCCAGGATTGTGGCGAGGCCCTCGTGGCGGTGGTCGGTGACGTCCTCGATCTGGCGCAGATCGAATCCGGGCGGATGCAGCTGCAGACGCAGGATGTGGATGTCCGGCGGCTGGTCGAAGGCGTCCACGGCATGTTTGTCAACACCGCCAAGAGCAAGGGGCTGGAATTCCTCGTGCGGGTGGATCCCGCGGTTCCCCAGTTCCTCTGCGGAGATGCCGTGCGGTTGCGCCAGGTGCTGATCAACCTGGTCGGCAACGCGGTCAAGTTCACCAGCCAGGGTCGGATCAGATTGGCGGTCTCGGCTGGGCCGAACACCAGTGGACGGATCCCGTTGACCTGGGAGGTCAGCGACACCGGTCCAGGCATTCCGGCCGAGTACGCGGCGCGCCTGTTCGAGCCCTTCAGCCAGGCCGACGGCGGACCCTCACGACGGCACGGTGGCACCGGATTGGGTCTGGCCATCGCCAAGCGACTGGTCGAATTGATGGACGGCACGCTGACCGCAGAGACCGCCCCCGGTTGTGGCACGACCTTCCACTGCACCGTTTTCATGGCTCCGGCTAGCGGGGCCGGCGAGGCCGATCATCGCCCGCCGACCCAGATTGCAGGCTGGCGGCGGCGGCCCTCGATCCTGGTGGTCGAAGACGATCCGACCTGCCAATTCACCATGCGCATGATGCTGGACGAGTTGGGCTGCGATCATGCCGAGGTCGAGGACGGCAATCAGGCGATTGCCGCGGTGCGCGCCGGCACCTACGATCTGGTCCTGATGGACTGCCAGATGCCGGAATGCGATGGCTATGAGGCCACCCGCCAGATCCGTGCTGAGGCCACGGCCACATCCCGTCTGCCGATCATCGCCGTCACCGCCAACGTCTTCACCGAGGACCGCGAGCGCTGCACGACCTTCGGCATGGACGACTTCCTGGCCAAGCCGCTGAGTCTGGAAGCGTTGCGGGCGTGTCTGCGGTGCTGGTTGCGGGAATTGATGTTGTAAGGGGAGGTTCATCTTTCGTCGTTTCTGCCACGCAGATTGCGCTCAGGGACACCCATCACCATCCAGGTGTCACTGAATCGTTCGTTTCCTCGTCATATATGACTTCGGAACAACGAACGACGAACGACGAACCCGGGCAATGCCTCCCCTACCCCAACCACCGATCACATAGTCCGCGTGCCCGGGCGGGATCTGCGATGCCCTGCACCAGCACCCGCCCATCGGCGAAGCAGGTGGCAAGGGCGTCGCCGTCGCGGAAGCGGACGAAGACCGCGTTTGACGCGACCACGGCCGTGCCCAGTCGCGAGGCCAGTCGGGCGAGATCGCCGGGCGGGGCACGTCGCACCTGCACCGCCTGTCGGCCGCACAGCACGATGGCCGGTTCATCCCCGGCCGACAGGGCCGGGTGATCGGCGGCTGGGCCGCAGGCGCGGCAGGCTGGGTCGCGTGGCACCACCAGGCGCTGGAAGCGGTTACTCCACAGGTCGCAGCTCCACAGCTCGCGGCGCACGGCGGCACGGTCGGTGAGCAGCTTCAACGCCTCGGCGGTCTGCCAGGCCGCGACCAGACGGACGGCCGGGCCGATGACGCCGGCGCTGTCGCAGGTCGGGTTGTCGATCGCGGCAGGGGGTTCGTCCTGCAGGCAGCGCAGGCAGGCGGTCTCGCCGGGCAGCACCGGCAGGCAGACGCCATAGGCACCAAGCACGGCTCCGTGCACCCACGGCGTGCCGGCCCGGCAGCAGGCCTCGTTAAGCACGTGCCGGGCGGTGAAGCTGTCGAGCCCGTCGACCACCAGATCGCAGCCCGCCAGCAGGCCGGCGGCGCTGGCGGCGTTCAGTTCCCCGGCGATGGGCTCGATGGCCAGGCCGGGGTCGATGGCGGCGAGATGGGCGGCGGCGGCATGCGCCTTGGGCCGGCCGGCCGTGGCGTCGGCCTGGTCGAAGAGGGCTTGGCGCTGGAGGTTGGACAGCTCGACGACGTCGCGGTCGACCAGACGTAGCCGGCCGACCCCGGCCCGGGCCAGCAGCTCGGCCACGGCCGAGCCAAGGGCCCCGACCCCGATGATGGCGACCCGGGCGGCGCGCAGCCGCTCCTGGCCGGCCGGGCCGATCGGGGCGAAGCGGGTCTGGCGGGAGTGGCGAGGATCCGCTGCGTTGCCGGGGGCTGTGGTATCGTCGGTCACGACGACTGGACCTTGGCGCCGACCCCGGCCGGGCAATGCGGAACCCCGGACGGCAGACGGCGAAACCCCAACAGAGGCCTTGATTCTCCATGGGTCCGTTTACTCTCCCGCGCCCTTACCTGAGAGGTCTCCATGGCAGTTCCCAAACGTCGCGTCAGCCACGGTCGCAAGAAGCTCCGCAATCAGCACATCAACCGGCTCAGTGCGCCGGCGACCTCGGTGGACCGCCAGACCAAGAGCGTGCACCGCCCGCACCACGTCGATCTGCGTACCGGCCTCTACCGTGGCAAGCAGGTCCTGTTCAAGGACGACGAGAAGGACGAGAAGGCCGGCGACGGCAAGACCGACGCGAAGTAAGCGACGATGATCAGGCTCGCCCTCGATGCGATGGGCGGCGACGACGCCCCGTTGGCCATGGTCCAGGGGGCCATCGATTACGCCCGCGCCTTTCCGGCGCATGAAGTCGTACTGGTCGGCCGCGAGCACGACGTGCGTTCGTGCCTGAAGCGCGAAAGTGCCGCTCCCAAGAATGTCCGTGTCGAAGACGCCCCCGAGGTCATCGGGATGGCGGAGAAGATGTCGGCGCTGAAAGAGCATCCCAACGATTCGATGAATCGTTGCGCCCAGCTGGTCAAGCGGGGCGAGGCCGACGCCATGGTGCTATGCGGCAACACCAGTTGTTCGGTTGCCGTGGCCCAGCTGCACCTGCGGCGCATTCCCGGGGTCAAGCGCGCCGGCCTGCTGACCCCGCTGCCCAACCCCAAAGGCCACACCTGGGTGATCGACTGCGGCGCCAACAGCGTGTGCAAGCCCGAGCATCTGGTCGACTTCGCCCTGCTCGGCGCCTCGTTCCTGGAAAGCGCCTACGGCATCGACCGGCCGCGGATCGGCGTGCTGTCGATCGGTGAGGAGGAGGGCAAGGGTGACTCGCTGACCGGTCAGACGATGGCACTGCTGCGCAAGACCAACCTTAACGTGGTCGGCAACATCGAGGGTCACCACATCTACCGCGGCGGCATCGACGTGGTGGTGTGCGACGGCTTCACCGGCAACGTCATGCTGAAGGCCAGCGAAGGCGTGGCCGAGGCCCTGCTGACCATCCTCAAGGAGGAGATCTACGGTAGCCTGCGCACCAAAATCGGCGCCAAGATGCTGCGACCGGCCTTCGATGGCCTGCGCCGCCGTACCCACTGGTCGCTGGTCGGTGGCGTGCTGCTCGCCGGCGTCGATGGCGTGACCATCATCGGCCATGGCCGTTCCAACCGCATCGCCGTGTTCCACGCCCTGAAGCAGGCTGCTCGCGCCGTTGAAGGCCATTCGATCGAACGCATGCGCGAGCGCTTCAAGGCCATCACCACGCTGGTTCCGGCGCTGACCGCCGATGCCGTCGTCTGACCTGCTGGACGTGCGGGCCCGTCCGCGAGGTGCCCAGGTCGTGTTCATCGCCTGTCTGGCCCTGGCCACCGGCGCCTGCGGCGCCTGGCTTACCCGCGCCCTGGATGCCGCCGTCCAACCGTCCTGGCCCCTGGCTGTGGGCATCGGCCTGGCCCTGGCCGTGGGTGTGATGTTCTTCGCCATGCAGGGGGCGCGCATCGTGGTCGGCCCCGACCGCGTCCTGACCTACAGCCTGCACGGTCGTCCGAATCTTGCCTTCGCCCTGGATCTGGTCACCGCCATCCGGCCGGTCGAAGCCGGTCTGCTGCGCGGCCTGGGGGTCGAGTTGTCCGATGTGCGGGCGGTCCGCTTCCTGCACAAGGCCGGCATCAGCCCCGAGCGTATGCGCACGTGGCGGCAGCAGTTTGGGGTCGATTTGGTTTTGGAAGGGTTTTCGCCGGAACTGGCGGATCGGTTGCTTGCCCTGCGACCGGCGGACTGACCGCTGCCGAGGCCCGGGCAGCCAACCCCTGGCGTGCCGGCAACCAAACGCTAGGCTGCTGGCGATCATGGTCGTATCTGTCGCATTCTATCGCTGGTTTACCGATCCCCCCGGCTAGGGGACGGGCCGCCGACGTACTGCGCCGCCCGAACCCCTGGCCCCGGAGGCCGGGGGTTCATCGTTTTCTGGGGCCAACCACCACATGCACCGCACCGACAACCTCCACATCGTGTCCAACAAGCCCCTGCGCGCCCCCAGCGCCGTCAAGGCCGAGCTGCCGCTGCCCGAGCGCGCCGCGGGCCTGGTTGCGCTCACCCGCGAGCGCATCCGCGACATTCTCGCTGGTCGTGATCGCCGCCTGCTGGCGGTGGTCGGGCCGTGTTCGATCCACGATCCGGCCGCGGCCATGGAGTACGGCCGGTTGCTGCTGCCGCTGCGCGAGCGGCTCAAGGACCGCCTCGAGATCGTCATGCGCGTCTACTTCGAGAAGCCGCGCACCACGGTGGGCTGGAAGGGTCTGATCAACGATCCGCATCTCGACGGCACCTACGATATCAATACCGGCCTGTCGATCGCCCGGCACCTGCTTCTCGAGCTCGCCGAGCTTGGACTGCCGGCGGCGACCGAAATGCTGGATCCGGTGATCCCGCAGTACCTCGCCGACGTCGTCGCTTGGACGGCGATCGGCGCCCGCACCACCGAGAGTCAGACCCATCGCGAGATGGCCTCGGGCCTGTCCATGCCGGTCGGTTTCAAGAACGGCACCGACGGCACCCTGGGGGTGGCGATCAATGCCATGCTGGCGGCCAGCCATGCCCATCACTTCCTGGGTATCGACCCGCACGGCCACGCCTCGATCGTCACCACCACCGGCAACCCGGACGGGCATCTGGTGCTGCGCGGCGGCCGGCAGGGGCCGAACTTCAACGCCGCTGCGGTCGCCGCTGCCGCTGCCGAACTGGCCAAGGCTGGCGTGGCTGGCCGCATGATGGTCGACTGCTCGCACGACAATTCGCAGAAGGATTACCGCCGCCAGACCGAGGTCTGCGCAGCGGTCGGTGAGCAGGTCGCCCGCGGCGAGGCCAACGTGATGGGCGTGATGATCGAGAGCAACCTGATGGCCGGCAGGCAGGACCTGCCCAAGGACCGCAGCCGTCTGCTGCACGGGCAGAGCGTCACCGACGCCTGCGTTGATTTCGCCGCCACCGAGTCGATGCTGAAGGCGTTGGCCGCGTCCGTCGCCACCGGACGCGCGGCCGCTGCTGCTTGAAGAGCTTGAATCACCGCGCGCAGGTCCGCAAGGACCTGCGCGCATTGTTGATGAAGAGAGGACGACATGGGAATACCCGTGACAGCCGAAGGCAAGCGCAAGATGCAGGAGGAGCTTGACCAGCTCAACGCCCGCATCCCGGTCATCGCCAAGCAGATCGAAGAGGCCCGTGAGAAGGGCGATCTGCGCGAGAACGCCGAATACCACGCTGCGCGCGAGGACATGGGCATGACCAACGCCCGCCTCGGCGAGCTCAAGCAGAAGCTGGCCAACTGCCAGGTGGTCGACGAAAGTCAGATCGACACCTCGTGCGTCGCATTCGGCGCCAAGGTCGACCTGCAGGAGGGGCGCAGCAAGGCCGAGACCTGGTACCTGGTCGGTGAGGGCGAGGACGACCCGCTGGATAACCGCATCCTCACCTCCAGCCCGATGGGCCAGGCCCTGCTGGGCAAGAAGCTTGGCGACGCGGTCGAGGTCAAGGCGCCCATCGGCACGATCAAGTTCACCGTCAAAAAGATAACGTACTGACATGACCGAGGGACGTTCGGACGTGGTTGACCTGGCCGCTATCCGTACCCGCATCGACGCCCTCGACGAGCGGCTCGTCGAGCTGCTCAACGCCCGCGCCGAGCTGGTGCGCGAGGTCGGCAAGGCCAAGGCCGCCACCGGCGGCGCGATCTTCGTGCCGCATCGCGAGCAAGAGGTGTTCAAGCGCCTCGCTGCCCTCAATCAGGGTCCGTTGCCGGATGCCGCCCTGCGTGGCATCTGGCGCGAGGTCATGAGCGCGTCGTTCGCCCTGGAACGGCCGCTGACCATCTGCCATTTCGGCCAGGCTGGCGCGTTCACCCATCTCGCCGCCCGGCTCAAGTTTGGCGAGAGCGTCAGCTACTGCCCGGCCGACGCCATCGGGGCCGTCTTCGCCGAGGTCGAAAAGGGCCGCGCCGACTACGGCGTGGTGCCGATCGAGAATTCGACCGACGGTACCATCACCGATACCATCGACGCCTTCCTTGGTTCCAGCGTGCGCATCGTCAGCGAGATGAATCTGCGCGTCCGCCACCACCTCATGTCCGGGGTGCAGCGCAGCGAGATCCGCCGTATCTACTCGCGCTCGACCGTCTTCGGCCAGTGCCGCGGCTGGCTGGCCACCAACATGCCGGGCCTCGAGCTGGTCGAGGTGGTGTCGACGACCAAGGCCGCCGAACGCGCCGCCGCCGAGGTCGCGTCTGGCGCCGCCGCGATCGGCGCCGACGAGGCGGCCAAAGCCTTTGGCCTGCCAGTCATCGCCAGCGATCTGCAGGACAATCCCAACAACATGACCCGCTTCGTCGTGGTGGCCCGGCCGCAGCATGCCGCCCAGCCCACCGGCGACGACAAGACCACGGTGATGCTGGCGGTCAGTGACCGCCCGGGTGCGCTGTACGACTGCCTGACGCCGTTCCACAAGGCCGGCATCAACCTGTGCAAGATCGAGAGCCGCCCCAGCCGCCGCCGGGCCTGGGAATATCTCTTCTTCATTGACATCCTTGGCCACCAGCGCGAGGGCAAGATCGCCGACGCCATCGCCGAACTGGCGCACGGCACCGCCGTGTGCGAGATCCTCGGCAGCTATCCCCGGGCGGAGCAGCCGCTCAACGTATGAGCCGGCGTGCCACCCTGCGCGACCTGGCCAGGGCGACCGGCCTCGACATCTCGACCGTCTCGCGGGCGTTGCGTGGCGACCAGCGGGTGGCTGCCGAGACCGCCGGGACGGTGCATGTGGCGGCGGCCAAGCTGGGCTACCGTCCCAACCTGGCGGCGCGGGCCCTGCAGGCCGGGGCCACGCGCACCGTCTGGGTGCTGGCGTCTGGGTTGGAACTGGCCGTCGACCACAGCCTGGCGCGCGAGGCCGGGGCGGTGCTGGAACCGTCCGGCTACGACACCCTCATTGCCCTCTATCGTGGCGACGATGCCCTCTACGAACGCCTGCTGCAGCGGCTCGACCAGGGTCTGGCCGACGCGGCCCTGATCGTGCCGACCTTCGGCGTCCACCCCGAAAGCCGCACCCTGCGCGCCCTGATCGGCCGTCGCTATCCATTGGTGTTCTGCGACCGCTATCCGGCCTGGGCCGGCGCACCGGCGGTCACCACGGACAACGCCCAGGCGGTTCAGGCCCTGGTCGGCCGTCTGCTTGGCGCCGGGGTCACCGCGCTGGTCGTGGTCGAGGAGATGCCCAACATGGTTGCCGCCGTGCGTCGCGACAGCGCCCTGGCCGAGGCCGCCCGTCTGGGCCTGCCGGTGCGTCGTGGCCGCGAGGTCGATGCCGACTGGCTGGCCGCGCAGCGCGGGCCGATCGGGGTACTGGCAACCGACCAGCAGAACCTGCTCGCCTGGTGCCGCGGCACGGCCGAGGCGCTGCGCGGCCGCGATCTGCGCTTTGCCTGCTTCGACCGCTGGGAGGGTGAGCCCTATCCGGCCACCGAGGTCTACGTCGGCATCCAGGCCTTCGCCGACCTGGCCCAGCGCGCCGCC
>JBBREK010000182.1:0-8678 GCA_038203025.1 Planctomycetota bacterium | reverse complement strand
TGGTGGCTACTCACGCTGTACCAACGGGTTGCGGCGTGAGGGGCATTTGTGATATACGGGATGTCGGACGATCGAGCGCACCACACGACGAACCCCAGCCGAAGGCTGGGGTTCGTCGTGTGGTGCGCGAGAGAGGGTGAGGAGGGTGCGCCGCAGGCGCAGGGCGCCACCTGCGTGGCGACCGACCCGACGAACGCCTGGCCGGTCCCCGGCCAGGCCGGGGTGTTGGACGAATGAGCGCACCAAACGATGAACCCCAGCCGAAGGCTGGGGTTCATCGTTTGGTGCGCGAGAGAGGACTCGAACCTCCACGCCTTTAAGGGGCGCTAGAACCTGAATCTAGTGCGTCTGCCAGTTCCGCCACTCGCGCGTGCGGGAGGGCGAAAGATAGGTCGACCGTGGCGTTGTCAACCGGGCAGGAGGGCCTTCAGCTCGGATTCGACGTCGGGGTCGCTGTGGTCGTCCGCCAGGCCGCCGAGCCGGGCCAACTGGGCGGCGCGGGCCAGGTTGGCCTGGGCCCCGTCGGGGTCGCCGGCCAGGCCGAGGACGCGCGCCGCCAGGGCGTGGGCGAGGAAGATGTCGGCGCCATGGCTGGGCGGCTGCTGCTGCAGCTTCCACAACGACTCGGCCACCGCGGCGTGGGCCTCAATGCGCCGGTGCATCGCCAGATAGGTGAAGCCCTTGCCGACCAGGATGCCGACCATTCCGAGCGGGTCGTGGAAGGTGCGGTAGATCGCTTCGCCCTCGCAGTACTGCGCCAGGGCAGCGTCGAAACGCTTTTGCCGGCGCAGGACGTCGCCACGCCGGCGACAGCACAGCGGGATGCCGCTGCGATCGCCGTGGTAGCGCAGCATGGCCTCGGCACCAGTGAACTGGGCGATCGCCTCCACCGCCTCGCCGAGGCGTTCCTGCACCTGTCCCTGATGCAGCATGGTCCAGGCGACCTGGGCACCCAGGCCGGCCTGGTGGAAGCGGCGCTCGGCCTCGGTGAAGAGGTCGCTGGCGCGGTGCCAGTCGGCGGCGCGCTGGGCGGTTATGCCCTGGGCCCGCAGGTCGACCCCCTCGGCGAAGAGGGCGTCGCGGTCGGCCACCGGGGTATTGTCGGACATGCGGGGCATGTTCGCCCGGCGGGTCTCGGGGGCAACCACCGCCCGGCGAAGCCGGAACCAAAAGGTTTCGTCTCCGTTTCGCCAGGCTGTTCGGCTGTTTCTGCAGGGCTTCGCCCCGCACCCCACGCACTCCTCAGCGAATTCTCCGGACGAACCGGAGAATTCGACGCGTAGTGCTGCAGGTCACCAGGACGGTTGCCCAGTGTGGCAGGACTCCACCATGCCGGCCATGCAGCCGGAGGTCGACGGATTCATCGAGCGCGTCCGCGCCGCCGGCCTCACGCGCGTCATCGTGCGCTGGCAGGAGGAGTGGGACGTCACCAACCAGCACGGCTACGGCCCAGTGCGGCGGGCGCGGCTGCTCGCCTACCAGGCCGGCGAGCTGCTCGCGGCCGATGTGCCCGGCGACGACCTCGACCGAGGCGCCCTGCTTGGCCACCTGCGCGCCAGCGGACTGGACGTGACCCTGCAGGTGCGCAACCGTGCCTGAGCCCCGCGTCGATTGCCGACTTTTGCGCCATCCAGCGGACTTCCGTGCCGTGGTGGCCACTGGCATCGGACCTCCCTATCCCAAACTTGGCAGCCCGACCAAGGAGCTGACATGACCGACCTCTTCCGCCTCGACGGCGAAACCGCTGCCGTGATTGGCGCCACCGGCGTACTCGGCGGCGGCCTGGCTCGCGGCCTGGCTGCGGCCGGTGCCCACGTCGCCGTCCTCGGCCGCAACGCTGAACGCGGCCAAGCCTGCGTCGACGCCATCGTCAAGGCCGGCGGTCAGGCCCGCTTCATCGCCTGCGACGCCACCGATGCGGCCAGCCTGGCGGCGGCCCGCGACGCCGTCGCCTCGGCCTGGGGAGTAGTCTCCGTCCTGGTCAATGCCGCCGGTGGCAACGATCCCAAGGTGACGGTGGTCGGCGAGCGCAAGTTCGAAGACGTCGCCCGCGCCGATTGGCTGGCCAACTTCGACCTCAACCTGATCGGCGGCTGCCTGCTGCCCTGCCAGTGCTTCGGCCCGGCCATGGTCGCGGCGGGCAAGGGCTCGATCATCAACATCGCTTCGGTCTCGGCGCACATCCCGCTGTCGCGCGTCGTCTCTTACAGCGCCGCCAAGGCGGCGGTGCTGTCGCTGACCCAGTTCCTGTCGCGGGAATGGGCGGCCAAGGGCGTGCGGGTCAACTCGATCACGCCCGGCTTCTTCCCCGCCGAGCAGAACCGCAAGCTGTTGTTCAACGACGACGGCTCGCCCACCGCCCGCGCCCAGCAGATCCTCGGCCACACCCCGATGGGCCGCTTCGGCACCGACGCCGAGTTGGTCGGCGCCGCCGTCTTCCTCGCCTCGCCCAAGGCCGCGTCCTTCGTCACCGGCATCGACCTGCGCGTCGATGGCGGCTTCCTCTCGCAGACCATCTAGGTTCCATCCCGAAACCCGAAACCCGAAACCCGAAACCATGCCCCAAGCTGACATCGCCATGATCGGACTCGCCGTCATGGGCCAGAACCTCATCCTCAACATGGACGACCACGGCTTCACCGTGGCGGTGTACAACCGCACGGTCAGCAAGGTCGACGAGTTCCTCGCCAACGAGGCCAAGGGCACCAAGGTGGTCGGGGCGCACTCGATCATCGAACTGGTCAAGCTGCTCAAGCGGCCGCGCCGGGTGATGATGCTGGTCAAGGCGGGCAAGGCGGTCGACGAGTTCATCGAGCAGCTGCTGCCCCACCTCGAACCGGGCGATATCATCATCGACGGCGGCAACAGCCACTTCCCCGACACCATCCGCCGCGCGGCCTACGTCGAGTCGAAGGGCTTGCTGTACATCGGTACCGGCGTCTCCGGCGGCGAAGAGGGCGCGCGCCACGGACCCTCGATCATGCCCGGCGGTTCCAAGGCGGCTTGGCCGCACGTGAAAGGCATCTTCCAGGCGGTGAGCGCCAAGGCAGCCCCAGAGGGCAAGGCCAAGAACGGCGAGCCGTGCTGCGACTGGGTCGGCAACGACGGCGCCGGCCACTACGTCAAGATGGTGCACAACGGCATCGAATACGGCGACATGCAGCTGATCTGCGAGGCCTACCAGATCCTCAAGCAGGGCCTCGGCCTGAATTCCACAGAGTTGCACCAGGTCTTCACCGAGTGGAACAAGGGCGAGCTCGACAGCTACCTGATCGAGATCACCCGCGACATCCTTGGCTACAACGAGAAGGGCCGACCGCTGGTCGACAAGATCCTCGACGCCGCCGGCCAGAAGGGCACCGGCAAGTGGACGACAAACTCCAGCCTCGACCTCGGCATGCCGGTGACGCTGATCAGCGAGGCGGTGTTCAGCCGCTGCCTGTCGGCACTCAAGGACGAGCGCGTGGTCGCCAGCAAGGCCCTGCCCAAGCCGCCCAAGCGCGCCTTCAAGGGCGCCAGGAAGAAGCTCATCGAGCAGGTCCGCCAGGCCCTCTACGCCTCCAAGATCGTGTCGTACGCCCAGGGCTACATGCTCCTGCGCGAGGCCGCGAAGGAGCACAAGTGGGACCTCCACTACGGCAACATCGCGCTGATGTGGCGCGGCGGCTGCATCATCCGCAGCCGCTTCCTCGGCGAGATCAAGAAGGCCTACGAGAAGAACCCCAAGCTGCAGAACCTGCTGCTCGACGCGTTCTTCAAGAAGGCCATCGCCAAGACGCAGGGCGCCTGGCGCGAGGTCATCGCGCAGGCCGCCCTGTCGGGCATCCCGGTGCCGGCCTTCAGCACCGCCCTGGCCTTCTACGACGGCTACCGCAGCGCCGTGCTGCCGGCCAACCTGCTGCAGGCCCAGCGCGACTACTTCGGCGCCCACACCTACGAGCGCACCGACAAGCCGCGTGGCCAGTTCTTCCACACCAACTGGACCGGGCGCGGGGGTAATACCACGTCGAACGCGTACAGCGCCTAGCGGCGCTGGGGTTTCGGGTTTCGGGGGCACGCATAGTGAGACCCACGTCTGATCCCGGGATATCGAACCCCGAAACCCGAAACCCGAAACCCGAAACCCGAAACCGAGGCAATCCACATGCACATCCCACCCGCCGCTCCCGCCGGACTCGACTTCCTGTCGCTCGGCGCCTTGGTCCATCGCCTGGATCCGGGAGCCATCCCGTTCCGCAAAGCAAAGAGTCTGGACGTGTGGGTCAGCGGCGGCGAATACAACGTGTCGGCCAATCTCAGCGACTGCTTCGGCCTGAAGACCGGCGTCGCCAGCGCCATGGTCGACTACCCGGTCGGCGATCTTATCGCCGGCGGGGTGCGGGCGATGGGCGTGCAGGGCATCTACAAGCGCTTCCAGCACGACGGCGTCACCGGACCGAACATGGCGACGGTGTACTCCGACCGCGGCCAGGGCGTGCGCGCCCCGGTGGTGTTCTATAACCGCTGCAACGAGGCCGCTGCGCTGCTCAAGCCGGGCGACTTCGATTGGAAGGGCATCTTCGCCGGTGGCTGCCGCTGGTTCCACTCCGGCGGCATCTTTGCCGCGCTGTCCGACACCACCTCGCAACTGATCATCGAGGGCCTGCAAGCGGCGAAGGCTGCCGGCGCCGTCACCTCGTTCGACCTCAACTTCCGCGCCAAGCTGTGGGCCCGCCTCGGCGGCACCGCCAAGGCCCCGGGCATCATGCGCGAGATCGTCAAGCACGTCGACGTGCTGGTCGGCAACGAGGAAGACCTGCAACTCGGCCTCGGCCTCAAGGGACCGGACGCCGAAGCCAAGGACAAGCTCGATCCGTCGGCATTCTTCGGCATGATGGCGGCCGTGGCCAAGGACTTCCCGCAGGTCAAGGCGGTGGCCACGACGCTGCGCGAGGTGCACGCGACCAACCGTCACAGCTGGAGCGCGGTGCTGTGGCTGGACGGCAAGACCTACACCTGCCCGACCTGCGAGCTGGACGTGGTCTGCCGCATCGGCGGCGGCGACGGCTTCGCCGCCGGCTGCATCCACGGCCTGCTTGCCGGCAAGAGCCCGGACGAGGCCCTACGCCTGGGCTGGGCGCACGGCGCCATGCTCACCACCACGCCGGGCGACACCACCATGGTGACGCTCAGTCAGGTCGAGCAGTTCGCCAAGGGCGGCAGCGCCCGGGTGCAGCGCTAGCTCGCGCGGCGCGGCACGCGGCGCCGCGCGGAGTTTCGGGACTCGGGACTCGGGACTCGAAACGTAAAACTCGAAACCCGGAACTCGAAACCCTAAAACATGCTGTTCCTCGCTCATGGCTCCCCCACCACGGTGCTCAGCAACGGCGAATTGCGTGCGTTGGTGACGCAGGCACTCGGACAACTCGGCACGAAGCCCAAGGTCCTGGCCATCCCGCCGGATATTACCCGGCTGAATTCGCGCTCGGGACCATGCCTGGGCGCAATCGAGGACTTGTACGGCGCGGCGCTGACCGACGTGCTGCCGGCGCTGGGCACGCACGTGCCGATGACCAGCGAGCACATCGCGCGCATGTATCCGGGCGTGCCACCGGCCAAGTTCCGCATCCACGACTGGCGCAATGACGTCGCGACGATCGGCGAGGTCGACAGCGGCTTCGTCTCGACGGCGACCGACGGGGTGTGGGACAAGCCGTGGCCGGCGCAGCTCAACAACCTGATCTGGTCCGGCGGCCATGACCTCATCCTCTCGATCGGCCAGGTCGTGCCGCACGAGGTCATGGGCATGGCCAACGGGGTAAAGAACCTCTTCGTCGGCTGCGGCGGCAAACAGGGCATCGACGCCAGCCACTTCATCGGCGCCGCCTACGGCATGGAGCGGATGATGGGCCGGGCCGACACGCCGGTGCGTCGCATCCTCAACCAGGCGCTGACCGCTTTCTGCGGCCACCTGCCCATCGTCTTCATCCTCACCGTGGTCGGCAAGGCGAGGCCGGGCGAGATTTCCGATCACGGCCTGGTCACGCGCGGCGTCTTCGTCGGCAGCGGGCTCGACGGCTTCGCCGAGGCCGCCGCCCTGTCGCAGGCGGTCAACTTCGAACGGCTCGACGAGGCGCCCGCCAAGGTCGTCTGCTACCTCGACCCCGAGGAATTCCACTCCACCTGGCTGGGCAACAAGTCCATCTACCGCACCCGCATGGCCATCGCCGACGGCGGCGAACTGGTGGTACTGGCGCCCGGCGTACGCGGTTTCGGCGAGGACCCGGGCATCGACCGCCTGATCCGCCGGCATGGCTACCGCACCACGCCGCAGATCCTGGCCGCGATCCAGGCCGACCCGGACCTGGCCGGCAGCCTGTCGGCCGCTGCCCACCTCATCCATGGCTCCAGCGAGGGCCGTTTTACGGTCCGTTACTGCCCTGGCGGCCTGACCCGGGCCGAAATCGAGGGGGTTGGCTATGCCTGGGGCGACCTGGCCGAGCAGTCCCGCCGCTACGACCCGGCCCGGCTACGCGACGGCTGGAACGAGGTCGCCGGCGAACGGCTGTTCTACGTCAGCAACCCGGCTCTTGGCCTGTGGGCGCATGGTTCGCGTTTTGCCGGCGACGCCGGGACTTCTGAGACCTAACCTTCAAGGAAGCGGCGACCAGGACTTGCCCAGACCACGCATCCCGCTTAGTCTGCTGCAGAATGGCGCACACGATAACAGTCAGGAAATTCGTAATCAGCATCGATCCCGATGAGGCGGTCGACTTCGCTGAGCACGTCGACTGGTTCGGCGAGCGCCTGGCGCCATTGGGTTTCAAGCAGGCGGCGACCTACACCTTCCGCTACACCGACGCCGAATGCATGATGAAGATCGAGTTGAAGGACAGCCAGGACGGCTACTTCGTCTACCTCTACGTGCAGGCCCCCGACGAGCACAAGTTCCGCGCCGAGGCCGTGGCCAGCGCCTTCGACGCCCACGTCGTCGACACCGCCGGCACCAAGCGCCATTCGCTCAAAGATGAATAGTGATCTGTGCCACAGCGGCACAAAGATCCACAGAAGGCCACAGAGAAAGTCATAGGGGATGTGTCGGTCGATAGCCGATGCTGCAATGGCTGTGCCAAAAAACTCCATTGCTATCGGCTCTGTGGTCCTCTGTGGATGTCCGTGTCTCTGTGGCAGAATTCCCTTAATCAGCGGATGGTCACCGCCACCCCTGGCTTGAGTAGGTCGTAGAGATCGCCGATGTCGGTTTGGCGCAGGCGCAGGCAGCCGCGGCTGCCGCCTTGGCCGAGCCAGCGTTCGGGATCGTCGCCAGTCCAACCATGACAGCCGATCGAGCGGAACCGCCCGTCCACTCCAGGATCGAAGCCCAGCCAGTAGCCACCCAGCATGTTACCCGGACTGTGCGGCGGATGCACCGTGCCGGTCACCGGATCGCGCCACTCTGGATTCTTCACCCGCACCGCCAGACGTGTCACGCCGGTCGGGGTCGGCGTGCCACCGGCGCCGACGCCGATCGGGGTGGCCAAGACCAGGATGTTGCCACGCCACACCAGCAGCCGATGACTGGCAAGGCGCACGTCGACGCGCAGTGGTTCGGTACGCGCGTCCAGCGTGACGATGCGCGCGCCGATCGCCAAGCGCCGCGGGTCCACCCCGCGATTGAGGCGGACCAGCAGGTCGTAAGGCGTGCCCTGTCGGGACGCGACCCGCGAGAGGGTGTCGCCAGCGGCGATGGTGTAGACAACCAGACCGACGGCCGCCCGTCCCGGCACCCGCCAGCCATCAAGGAAGATGCGCCTAGCCAGCGGATCAAGGCGGTCGGCGAGGGCCTGCGCGGCATCCGGCGGGGCGGCAGCAAGTTCGCGACTGGCGGCGACCAGCAGGGCAATGGCCTGGGACGGATCGCGCTCGGCACGCTGCACCGGCCCATCGCCACCGGCGAGGACTGCGAGCAGGCACCACACGAGCAGCGGTCGCACCCCCGTCAGTAACGGACCTGGACGCCCGATCCACCACCATGTCCAGGCTGCGCCGGGCCATCGAGGTTGGCCGGGTCGACCGGCACCCACGACTCGCCCTGACGGACAAGGTAGAGCGTCGTGCTGTCGCCCCGCGGCACGGCGATGACGTCACGGCCGGCGGCAGGAACAACCGCGGCAGGCGGTTGCTGGGCGACCACTGGTGCCGGCGACTGGGCGACCGGCACGGGTAGTGGCGCAGCGGCGAGGACCGGGGCGGCTTGCGGTCTGCCCGGGACCAGCCAGAAGCCGGCCGCGATCGCCAAACCAGCAGCCGCGGCGTACGGCCACAGCTGGATAATGCCCCGGCCGGACGCCGGCGCCGCGGTCGGCGTCCGGGCGATGGCCAGGGCGATGAGGTCGTGGCTGGCGACGGCACGCTGGCAGTCGGCGCAGCCGGCGAGATGCATGAACAGGCCCGGGTCGCTGTCGGGATCGATGGCGCCATCGGCGACCAGCGGCAACAACGGCTCGGCCTCGGCGCAGGTCAACGGCTCGCTCATCGTAGAACTCGCAGTTCGCAGTTCGCGGTTCGCGGTTGTAGCGATATGCGGTGGGTGTGCTGATGGTATCCACCAAACGGGTGACCAATTGCAAACCCAATGTAACTACTCAGCCGGGGCCCCGTCGCGCAGCGATGGGGCGGCCGCCGAGTGGTGGTGGGCG
>JBBREK010000181.1:0-8700 GCA_038203025.1 Planctomycetota bacterium | reverse complement strand
GGCGGCTGTGCCGGGGCAGCTGCAGACCGTTCCCAGCCGGCGTGGCGGCTGTGCCGGGGCAGCTGCAGACCGTTCCCAGCCGGCGTGGCGCAGGCAAAGTGCAGCCAATGGAAGGCGAGGTCGCGCGGGTAGTCGGCGGTTCCCCCGTGGCGGCGGCCGGCGGTCAGGACGAGGGCCTCGCCCGGACCGATGCGCAGCGCTTCGCCATCCTCGTGCATCGCCAGCACCCCGCTGCGCACCACGATCAGTTCGTGGCTGTCGAGACTGCGTTCGGGATGACGCAGGCCCGAGCCACGTCGCGAGACGAACAGGCCGGCATGCAGGCCGGTGACCGGGGCAGGGGCTGGGATAGTCAGGGACATGTCGGAATAGTCTCCTTTAGTATCGCATATGCCTTCTTTCGCCGCAAGTACCCGTTTCGTAATATGCCGGTATGAGCATGCTCACTGCCATTCCCTTCACCGCCGTCCGTATCAATGACCGCTTCTGGTCGCCCTGGCAGCGGACCAACGCCAGCAACGCCATCCCCGCCAACGAGGCGCAATGCCGCAGCACCGGTCGCCTCAACGCCTTCGCCCAGGCGGCCACGGCTTGGCGGGCGCGCACGCCAGGCGCGGTGCCTCGCACCGTCACGGCCGGCGCGCCGGCCACCGGCACCGCCAGCGGCGCGGACGTGCCGCACATCTTCTGGGACTCGGACGTCGCCAAATGGATCGAGGCGGCGGCCTACAGCCTGAACACGCATCCCGATCCGGCCCTCGGCCGCCGGCTGGACCTGGTGATCTCCGACATCGCTGCGGCGCAGGAGCCGGATGGCTACCTGCAGACCCACTTCTCGGTGGCGCGGCCGCAGGAGCGCTGGAAGCACTTCAACGACCACGAGCTGTACGGCATGGGCCACATGATCGAGGCCGGGGTGGCACATCACGCCGCCACCGGCAAGCGCGATCTGCTCGAGGTGTGCGTACGCATCGCCGACTGCATCGACCACACCTTCGGGCCCAGGCCCGGCCAGCGCCGGGGCTACTGCGGTCACGAGGAGATCGAACTCGCGCTGATCCGGCTTGGCCGCCACCTCGGCGAGCCGCGCTACATCGACCTCGCCCGCTTCATGGTCGACCAGCGCGGCACCGAGCCCAACTACTTCGCGGCGCTCAAGGCCGAGGCCCCGGACGACTGGATCTACCGTCACGATTTCGCCAAGGCTGGTTTCGCCAACTTCCAGGCGCACAAGCCGGTGCGCGACCAGGATCGCGTCACCGGTCACGCCGTGCGCGCTATGTACCTGTACTGCGCCATGACTGACCTGGCCGACGAGCGTCGCGACCGCGGCCTGGAAGACGCGCTGGGCAAGCTGTGGCGGCACACCACGGACGGTCTGATGTACGTCACCGGCGGCATCGGCAGTTCGCGCCACAACGAAGGCTTCACCTTCGACCGCGACCTGCCCAACGAGACGGCCTACTGCGAGACCTGCGCCTCGGTCGGCCTGGTCCTGTGGGCCCGACGCATGCACCTGCGCACCGGCGAGGCACACTATCTCGACGTCTTGGAGCGCTGTCTGTACAACGCCACCATCGCCGGGATGAGCCTCGACGGGCGGAAGTTCTTCTATGAGAATCCGCTGGCCAGCCTCGGCGGCCATCATCGCCAGGACTGGTTCGGCTGCAGCTGCTGCCCACCGAACATCTCGCGGCTGCTCGCCTCGCTCGGCAGCTATCTCGCCTCGACCGGTACCGGCCTGCTATCGCTCGACCTCTACGCCGCCGGACGCATCGACGCCGAGGTCGACGGCAAGGCCGTGGCCCTCGACGTTGCCACCGCCTACCCGTGGGACGGCCGGGTCGCCATCACCGTGCGTCCGCAAGCAGCGCAAACCTTCCGCCTGCGGCTGCGCATCCCCGCCTGGTGCCAGACGTGGACGCTACGGGTCGCCGGCAAGACCATGAAACCCAGGATCGTCGGGGGATTCGCCACCATCGCCCGCACCTGGAAGCCGGGCGATCGCGTCGAGCTGGTCCTGGCCATGCCGGTCGAACGTATCCACGCCGACCCGCGGGTACGCCACGACGTCGGTCGCGTCGCGGTGCAGCGCGGACCACTGCTCTACTGCCTGGAAGGCTGCGACAACGGTGCCGACCTCGACGCCGTGGTCCTGTCTGGAACAGCACGCATCACCACGCGGTCCCAGCCGCGGCTGCTCGGTGGCATGGTCACGCTGCACGCCCGCGGCCGACGCGAACAACCCTTCCGCGACGGTCTCTACCGCAGCGCAGCTCCCACCAGCACGGCGCAGCCGCTGACCTTCATCCCCTATTATGCGTGGGACAACCGCAAGCCGGGTGCGATGGCAATGTGGGTGCGTGAGCAAGGCTCCACGCCGTAGCAAGACCGACCGCGACGATGGCCAGGCAGCAACCCGGATCACGTCAATCCAGGTGGGCTGCCCAGCCTCGCGGTTGCCGTCCGCCCGCTGATGCCATCCTGCTGGGGTGCTGACCCCCTCCCGCGCCTGGAACCGGCGCGACGCCGTCCCCGACCTGGTCGCCGAGCTCGAACACGAGCTGGGCGTCTCCCGGCTCGTCGCCACGCTGCTCGCCCTGCGCGGCGTCGAAGGACCGGCGCAGGCCGAGGCCTGGCTGGGCAAGAAACTGGCCGGCCTGCACCGCCCGGGCCTGATGGCTGGCATGGACACCGCCGCCTGCCGGCTGGCGGCGGCGATCGACGGCCGGCAGCGCATCCTCATCCACGGCGACTACGATGTCGACGGCTCGACCTCCAGTTCGCTGCTGGCGCTGTTCTGCCGCGCCTGCTCGCATGAGGCAATCGTGTGGATCCCGCACCGGCGCATCGACGGCTACGGCCTCTCCGACAGCAGCCTGGAGGCGGTGAAGGCGCACGGCGCGCAGCTCATGGTGACGGTCGACTGCGGCATCGCCGACGGCGGCTGGGCGCGGCGCATCGAAGCCGAGACCGGCTGCCACGTCATCATCACCGACCACCACCTGCCACAGGGCTACCTGCCCGAGTGCACCGCGGTGGTCAATCCCAACCGACCAGACTGCACCTATCCCGACAAGCATCTCGCCGGTGTCGGCGTGGCGTGGAAACTGGCCTGGGCCACCGCCATGGTGCTGTGTGGCTCCGAGAAGGTGACCGACCGCCTGCGCGGCTTCCTCACCAGCGCCCTGTCGCTGGTGGCGGTGGGCACGGTGGCCGACTGCGCACCGCTCGACGGCGAGAACCGCATCCTCGTCCACCACGGACTGAAGGAGCTGGCGCGCAGCGACAACCCGGGGCTGCGCGCCCTGCTCGCCGAGGCCCGGTTGGATGGCGAACAGCCCACCGCCGGCGACATCGGCTGGAAGCTGGCACCGCTGCTGAACGCCAGCGGGCGCATGGACAGCGCCATGGCCAATATCGAGCTGCTCACCGCCAGCGATGCGGCGACGGCCGCGCCGGTGCTGGAGCGCATCGTCGCCGGCAATGACGAGCGCCGCCGGATCACCCAGTCGCTGACCGCCGACCTCATCGCCCGCGCTGACGCCGATCCCAACCTCGCCGCCCGGGCCACCTTGGTATTCGCCGGCGAGGGCTGGCACCAGGGCATCGTCGGCATCGTCGCCAGCCGCCTGGTCGACCGCTTCGGCAAGCCGTCGGCGGTGATCGCGATCAACGACGGCCAGGCCAAGGGCAGTCTGCGTTCGATCGCCTCGGTGCATCTCGGCGACGCCATCGACGCCTGCCGTCATGTCCTGACCCGCGGCGGCGGCCACGCCATCGCCGCCGGCATCACCCTGGAGGCCGGCAACGTCGACGCCTTCATCGAAGCCTTCGAACGCCACGTCGCCGCTCGCGTCGCGCCGGGCTCGCTGGTGCCGCGCACCGACTACGACGCCGAGGCGGCGCTGGCCGAGCTCGACGACGACTTCTTCCAGCACTTCGAGGCCATGGGACCGTTCGGCACCGGTAATCGCGAACCGGTGCTGCGTCTGGCCGACTCCACCTTCGCCGGCCGGCCACGGCTGTTCGGCAAGGACGGCGAGCACCTCAAGGGTCCGCTGACCGACGCCGGCGGCGGCATGAAGGAACTGCTCGCCTGGCGCGGCAAGGCCATCTTCGGCGAGGTCGCGGCACCTGGCCGCCGGCTCGATCTGCTGGTCCGGCCCGAGGTGCATCGCTGGCAGGGCGCCAGCCAGCTGCGCCTGGTGTTCGTCGACGGCAGGCCGGCCTAGTGGCGCGCGACCTCTTCGCCCGCCTGCCCAACCTGCGCCGCCTGGGCATGCGCGGGGTCGCCGGCGCGGCCGACGCGATGCCGCTCGGCCTGGCCCGGCTGGTCGCCTACACTGTCGCCATGACCGCCTGGCTGGTCGATGCGCGTGGGCGTTCAGTGCTGGCACGCAATCTCTCGGCAGCAGTGCCGAGCGGAGACCCACTGCGCCGGGCGGTGCGCCGCAGTTACACCGAGTTCGCCCTCACTCTGGCCGAAGCCGCCCGGCTGCACCACGACGGCTGGCTGGGACCGGGCGTGATCACGGTGCACGATCCCTGGCGGGTGTTCGCTGCCCGGCCGCTGCGCGGTCCGGCCATCCTCGCCACCGTGCACAGCCATTGGGACATGCTGGCCGCGGCCCTGCACCGCCTGCGCATGACCGACGGCCTGCTCGCCCCGACCCTGGCCTACGGCGACCCCTCCCTCGACCGCTGGCTGGCCGAGCGACGCGGCCGCTGGGGCTGCCGCACGGTCACCCTGGATCGCGCCCCGCTCGCCCTGCTGCGGGCGCTCAAGGACGGCCAGGTCCTTGGGCTGCTGGTCGACCGTGACTACAGCGGCCGCGGCCTGCCCGGCCATTTCCTCGGCCGTCCCACCCAGCTGCCGAGCGGACCGGCTGCCCTGGCGGTGCAGACCGGCGCCCCGGTGATCCCGCTGCTGCTCGCCCGTTCCAGCCCCGGCACCTTCGCCCTGCTGGTGGGCAGGCCGCTGCGTCCGGATGCGCGCCTCCCGCGCGGCGCCCAGGTCGCCGAGCTGACCCATCGCATCGCCGCCGCCACCAGCCGCCTGATGTCGGCCGCCCCGGCACAATGGGTGTCGTTCCATGAGGTGTGAGCATTGCCTCAGTGGGTTCGCGGTTCGCGGTTCGCGGTTCGCGGTTGGGCAAGCAGGCACGGTCCTGCAGATCGCCGCGCGAATGTCGGGACGTTCGACCCCCCCCACCAACTGTCGTCCCTACAACCGCGAACCGCGAACCGCGAACCGCGAACCGGGGCAATGATGATCCCCATCGAGATCGAACTGAAATGGGCCCTGGAGCAGCCGGCGTACGCCGAACTGGCCGGACGCATCACCGCGCTGCTTGGTCCGGCACTGGTGCTGGAACAAGACAACCGCTTCTTCGACAGCGCCGACGGCCGGCTGCGCGCGGCGCGGCGCTCGGTGCGCCTGCGCCGCGAGAACGGTCGCATCATCCTCACCTGCAAGGCCAAGGGCTCGGTCGACGCCGTCGGCACGCACCGCCATGACGAGTGGGAGCGCGAGTTGCCGGCCGAGGCCTGGAATACGCTGCCGGCCGGCCTACCCGGAGCCTGGCTGGCGGCCCTGGACGGCGCGCCGCTTATCCCGCTCGGCGGCTTCGCCAACCGCCGGCTGGAGTGGCACGACAGCCCGCACTTGCTGTGCCTGGATCGCAGCGACTTCGGTGCCTGCATCGATCACGAACTGGAGATCGAAACGCCAGAGCCAGAGGTGGCGCACCGTCGCTGGTCGGCGCTGCTCGCGCTCTGGAGCATCGCCTGGGCGCCGCAGCCGGTGACCAAGCTGCAGCGCTGGAGCGACCTCAGAAGTCGACCGTAAGCCCCGCCCCGACGTTGAAGGCACGAGGATATTCCGTGCCGTCGACGGTGACGGTCTTGGTCGACATGGCGCCCGCGAGGTCGAGGCGCACTGCCCACAGGTTCAGACCCAGGCCCCCGTGCAAGATCATGCCGACCTCGCTTTCGGCGAGGTCCTGCGACACGCCGCCACGCAGGGCAAGGAAGTGCAGCACGTTCCACTCGGCCCCGGCTCCCAGTCGCTGGGTGGCGTAGGCGATCTTCAGCTCGGGATCGATGCCAGGGGTCAGCGTCCGCCCGCTGGTCGTCTTGAGCACGGTGGAGTTCTCGGTCAGGTCGATGTCGGCGGTGAGGCAGAGCGTCTCCCACGGGTAGACCGCGACGCCAAGGGCGACCTGCGGGTCGAGGTCGACGTCGGCGACGGTGAACGGCTGGCCGTCGGCATCGTGGAAGGTCGCACCCTTGAGCACCGGCCGGTTGAGATTGCGCACGGTCAGGCCGGCCTGCGCCCACGAGCAGCGAGCGGCGAAGCCGAGATCGATGCCACCGGTCACCGTCTGGGTCGACTCATCGAAGGCGTCGCGCAGCAGGCTGCTGAGATCGCTGGTGTCGGAGAGCAACCGCACCTTGGCCGCCGCCAACCGCCCGATCATCAGCTTGAGGTTGCCGCCAACCGAAAAGTGGTCGTTGATCGCGTAGCCGATGCTCAACGGGATCTCGGTAAGGCTGTAGCCGCCGGTGAAGACCGCAGTCTGGTTGTTATCAATGCTGCCAGTCGCGGTCAGGGCGAGATTGAGCACGCCGCCGGTGCCAGCGAGGGCTGCTACCTGATCAGAGCTGAGCCCGGCCTGACCAGCAGCGTAGTCCAGCTTGCTGACCGCCTCCTGCACCGTCGCGCTGGCAGTGGCGTAGTCAGCGGCCCCGAGGGCCTGGGCCACGGCGTCGGCCGATGCGCCGGTGATCAGCGTTGGGGTGTACGAAGGAGTCCAACCAGCCGGCGTCGTCGACGGGTCGGTGATACCGGCGAGGATCGCCGGCGTATTGGTGCCAAAGCCCACATTGACGCGATCGAGATCAGCGATCGATACGACGCCCTCAACGTACTGCCGTATACCTATGCCGATATGCAGGATGCGCAGGTCGAGTACGCCCGCATTGGCGATGACGATGGCGTTGTCGGCCTTGGCGTCGAAGTTTTGCAGCAGGTTCGCCGCGATCATCGCCGTCTTCAGGTCCTCGGGCGTGGCGTTGGCACCACCGATCGTCCCCAGGCGGCCGAGATCGGCCCCATCAAGCTGCTGCACCCAGTCGGCCAACTCGCCGCGTTGCTCCAAACCGATGTTGACGTCGACCAAGCCGAGGCCCCAGTCCTTGCGGCCAAGATTATTGGGGTCCGCGTCCAGCTTGGCGTCCTCCTCGCCGGTGCGGCTGAAGAAGCCGTAGATCGCCGGATTCCAGTAGGAGGCGGTGTGGTCGTCGGCAGCGGCCGTACCGGTACCGCCCATGCCCAGGGCGCGCGGGCCGACGATGTGGGAGTCCATCGCGGCCAACGGCGCGACAGCGAGTGCAAACAGGGTGGTGGCAAGACTGGTGGCAAATCGGATGGTTCGCATGTGGGCCCCCTCTCCGTTGCATCATAACCGCGCCCACCCACCGTTGTCAAACCTCCGCTTGCACGGATAAAGGGTCCATGCCGGACCAGGAAATCCCCGCCGTACTCATCGTCGACGACGACGCCGCCGTGTGCTGGGCCTTGGAGCGCGCCCTGGCCAAGGCCGGCTGGCGCGTGATCGTCGCCGCTGACGCCGCAGCGGCCAAGCGCCGGGTCAAGGCCGGCGTCGACGTGGTGCTCACCGACATCCGCATGCCTGGCGAAAGCGGCCTCGACCTGCTCGCCACCCTGCGCACCGAACGGCCCGAGCTGCCGGTGGTGGTGATGACTGCGCACGGCACCATGGAGACGGCAATGGCGGCGGTGGAACGCGGCGCCTTCGACTACCTGCCCAAGCCGTTGGATCTCGACCGCACCATCGCGGTGGTGCGCCGCGCCCTGGGCGAAACACCGTTGGCAGCTTCAGCGCGGCCGGGCACCGCCTTCGACGAGGATGGCATCCTCGGCGGTTCGCCGGCCATGCAGGAGGTCTACCGCCGACTGGCCGCCGCCGCCGGCACTGCCGTCGCCGTGCTCTTCACCGGCCCGTCCGGGGTTGGCAAGGAGGCGCTGGCCCGCGCCCTGCACCGGCACAGCGCCGGCCGCAGCGGTCCGTTCATCCATGTCGGCTGCGCCGTCCTGCCGGACGGTCGCGCCATCGAGGAACTGCACGCCCGGCTGGAAAGTGCGGCCGGCGGCACCCTGTTCCTCGACGAGGTCGACGGCCTGGCGCCAGAGGCCCAGCCGATACTCACCGCTCTGCTCAGCACGCCCGGCGCGGCGCGCATCGTCGCCGCCAGCCGCCGCGATCCCGAGCGCCTAGCTGCCGCCGACGCCTGCGGCCCCGAGCTCGCCTGCCGCCTCGCTACCGTACACATCGCCATTCCGCCCCTGGCCGAGCGCCCCGACGATCTGCCCGTACTGGTGCGGGCCTTCCTCGCCCGCGCCGCTTCACGGTTGTCGCGCCAGCTGGCGATCACCGACCGCGCCCTGGCTCGACTGTCGGCCCACGCCTGGCCGGGCAACGTGCGCGAGCTGAAGCACGCGGTCGAGGAGGCAGCGGTGCTCGCGGTCGGCGGCGTGGTTGACGCCGAGCACCTGATGATCGGCGACGCCGAGGCGCCGGCCCTTGGCCAGCCTGGTTTCGCCGCCGCCGCCGCCGTGCTCGCCCGCCGCCTGCTCGACAGCGATCCGGGCGCGGTGCATGCGCGCGCCCTCGA
>JBBREK010000180.1:0-8723 GCA_038203025.1 Planctomycetota bacterium | reverse complement strand
ATGGGCCGGGCGCGCTTGTGGCAGGCGTCGATCAGCGCCGCGCCGCGGTCGAGACCGCGGTCACGCCGCGCCACCAGCGCGTATTCGACCAGCAGGATGGAATTCTTGGTGACGATGCCCATGAGCATGAGCAGGCCGATCACCGATGGCATAGAGATGCCGTTGCCGGTCGAGAGCAAGGCGATGAAGGCGCCGCCGGCCGACAGCGGCAGGGCCACCAGGATGGTCAGCGGCTGGAGGAAGTCGTGGAACAGCAGGACCAGCACGATGTAGATGCAGAGGACGCCGATGAGCATGGCGCTGCCGAAGCGGCCAAACAGCTCGGCCATGCGCTCGGCGTCGCCGCTGCCTGACCGCGATACACCGGCCGGCAGATCAGCGAGGGCGGGCAGGCGGTTGGCCTCGGCCAGAACGCTGCCCAGGGCCCGTCCGGCCAGCTCGATGTCGAGCGACACGGTACGCATGCGGTCGAGGCGGTCGACCTGGGCCGGACCGCTGGATAGCGCGATCTCGGCCACCGACCCGACCGGGATGCCGCCGCGTGCGGTCGGCAGGTGCAGCCCGGCGATGGTCGCCAGGTCCTGGCGGAAGGCGGGTGCCAGGCGTACGCGGATCGGCACCTGCCGGCTGGGCAGGTTGAGCTTGGGCAGGGCGGCCGAGAAGTCACCGCCGCTGGCGACGCGCATCGCCGCGGCCAGGTCCTGGGCGGTGATGCCCAGTTCGGCGCAGCGCCCGACGTCGGGCCGGATGTGCACCTCGGGCCGCTGCAGGCTGGCCCCAGAGGTGACGTTGCCGAGGCCCGGCAGGCCCCGCAGGGCGCCGAGCGCCGATTGGCTGGCGGTGGCCAGGGCGACGGGATTGTCGCTCGCCAGGGTGATGGTCAGTTTTTCGCCGCTGTGCGAGCCGCCGACCGAGACGCGACAGCCGGGTATGGTGCGCAGGCTGTCGCGGATGAGGCCTTCGACCGCGGCCTGTGAGCGGGATCGTTCGGTGCGGTGCACCAGTCCGACGGTCAGCGCCGCCTTGCGCACATCGCTGCCGCCGCCGCTATCCATCGGTCCGCCGCCGCCGCTTGCCGAGCTACCGACGGCGGTGAACACGTGCGTCACCTCGCTGAATTCGCTGAGTAGGCGCTGCGCCTGTTCGGCCGCGGCGCGGGTGTCGGCCAGCGCGCTGCCCGGCGGCAGCTCAAGGTTGACCGTGGTCTGGTCGCGGTCGGCGGCCGGCACGAAGCCGGTGGGCAGGAGGGGGACGAGCATGACCGAGCCGACAAAGAAGGCGCCGACGCCGAGGGTGCTGAGCACGCGGTGGCCCAGGCACCAGCGCGCCGCCGCCAGATAGGCGCGCATGATGCGGCCGTCGGCCGGCGCCGCATCATGCGCCTTGAGCCCGTAGGCAGCCATCATCGGCGTCAGCAACCGGGCGACGAGCAGCGACGCCGCCACCGCGGTGGCGGTGGTGACGCCAAACTGGATGAAGAAGCGGCCAGGTATGCCGCCCATGAAGGCGGTGGGCAGGAACACCGCGATCAGGGTCAGCGAGGTGGCAATGACGGCGAGGCCGATCTCCTCGGCCGCCTCGATCGCCGCGTCGATCGGTTTCTTGCCCATGCGCAGGTGTCGGACGATGTTCTCGACCTCGACGATGGCGTCGTCGACCAGGATGCCGACCACCAGGGCGAGGGCGAGCAGGGTCAGCAGGTTGAGACTGAAACCGCACCACTGCATGACCAGGAAGGTCGGCAGGATCGACAGCGGCAGGGCGATGGCCGAGATCACGGTCGCCCGCCAGTCGCGCAGGAACCACAGCACCACCAGCACGGCGAGGGCGGCGCCTTCCCACAGCAGTTCCATCGAGCCCTGGTAGTTGTCGAGCACCGGGTCGACGCTGTTGAACGCCTCGTCGATGCGGACCTGCAGATGCGCCGCGTGCAGGCGGTCGAGGGCGCGACGGACGCCGGCTGCCACGGCGACCTCGGAGGCACCGCGGGTGCGCGAGACGTTGAACGCCACCACCTCATGGCCATCGGCGAAGGCCAGGGCGTTGCGCTCGGCGTGACCGTCGCTGACCGTGGCGATGCGATCGAGCCGCACCTGCCGGCCGCCGCTGATCGGGATGTCGAGCGCCGCCAGTTCCTCGACCGTGCTCGCCGCCGCCAATGTGCGCAGTGACTGCACCGCGCCGCCGATGTCGCCGCGCCCGCCTGAGGAGTCGCGCTGTACCTGATCGAGGCGTCGGCTGATGTCGGCGGCGGTAACGCCGAGCGCGTTCATGCGCACCGGGTCGAGGTCGACCTGGATTTCACGGGCGATGCCGCCGATACGCGACACCTTGCCGACCCCGGGCACCGCCAGCAGGGCCTTGGCGACGTCGTTGTCGATGAACCACGACAGCTCGGCTTCGCCGAGGCGCTCGGAGGTGACGGTGTAGGTGCTGACCGCGCCGCCGGCGGTGATGATGCGCGAGACCACCGGATCGCGCAGGTCGGCGGGCAGGTCGGCGCGCACCCCATCGATGGCATTGCGCACCTCGTTGAGCGCCACCTCGCTGTCCTTGTCGATGATGAACTCGATGCGCATCGCCACCGCGCCGTCGGTGATGGTGGTGCGGATGTGCTCGATGCCGCCGAGTGAGGCGACGCTGTCTTCCAGCTTGCGCGCCACTTCCGTCTCCAGCTGGGCCGGCGCGGCGCCCTCCAGCGCTGCCGCGACGGTGATCACCGGCACGTCGATGTCGGGAAAGTTCTGGATGCCGAGCTGGCGGAAGGCGCCGATGCCGAGCACGCTGAGCAGGGCGAAGAGCAGCACCGCCGGCACTGGCCGGCGGATCGACCAGGTGCTGACGTTCACGGCGTCACCCGCACGCGGTCGCCGTCGTTGAGGAAGGCGCCGCCGGCGGCCACGACTTTGGCGCCGGTAGCGAGGCCGTCGGTGATCTCGACCCGACCGTCGCGGCGGCGACCGGTGACGACGATGCGCTGCTCGACCTGTTCGCCGTCACCGTGGACGAATACCAGGCTGCGGCCGTCGCGCAGCACGACACTGGCCTCGGGCAGATGCAGGGCTGGGGTGTTGCCGAGGTCGATCGATCCGCTGGCATACCAGCCTGCCCTGGCGGTGCCGGGCGGCAGCGCCACGCGGACGCGCTGCAGGCGGGTGGACGGATCCGCGGACGGCTCGATCAGCTCGACCGTGCCGGCGATCGTCGAGCCGTCGGGCAGCAGGATCTCGGCCGTCAGACCGACGCGGACAGCGGCGGTCTGGGCGGCATCAAGTTCGGCCAGCCACATGATGCGGTTGCCGCGGATCAGGCGGAACAGCTCGCTGCCGGTCTGCACCACCGCCCCCAGGGTTGCGCTGCGCGCCGAGATCACGCCGTCATCAACCGCCCGGACATGCGTCTGGCTTAGGCGCAACTCCTGCTGGGCGAGGCGCGCAGCAGCGGCGGCCCGCTCGGCGACGGCGCGGCGTTCGGCGGTGAGATACTGGATGACCAGCTGGGCCGACAACGTGCCATCGGACTCGCGGGCGCGCTCGGCGTTGGCTTGGGCTTCGACCAGCGTCGCGTCAGCCTGGGCGAGTTGGGCCCGGGCGACGGCGAGATCGGTCTGCACGCTGTCGTCGGCGAGGCGGGCCAGATCCTGGCCGCGCGTCACCACAGCACCGATGTCGACCGGCAGCTCGGCGATGCGTAGGCCACCGATCTCGGCCGCGATCACCGCTTCCTGCCAGGCGACCAGCGGACCGCTGGCGAGCACGGTGCGCGGCCACTCGGCCTGCTCGGGCGTGATCAGGCTGACGGTGAGGGCGGTGGGCGGTGGGCCGGCGGGCGGCGCACGGCGGGCGCGCACCACCACGACGGCGATTCCGGCGACCGCCGCGACGATCAGCAGGACGACGATGGCGCGGGCGGTGGGGCTCATGCAGTTGGTTCCTCGGACGGCGGCAGGGGCAGGCCCAGCAGCAGGATCATGACGTCGGCGGTCTGGCGCACCGCTTCATGCAGGAAGGCCTCGTCGACGACGCCGGTGCCGAGCACCAGGTGCATGGTCGGCCGGGCGGTCATCAGCAGGCGCAGCATAGCCGGCAGGTGCAGGTCCCAGACATGGGCCTCGACCGCGGCGGCCTGCGGCCGGACCTGGCGGTGCAGGGCGACCCAGCGCGCGTGCATCGGGGCCGCAAGCCGTTCGATGACCAGGTTGTGGACCGACGAGGGGTGGGCCATCTCGCGCGCCATGAGCTGGGCGTGCCACGCGACTGAACGTGGGCCGATCAGCGAGGCGCAGATCCGGCCGACGTGTTCGCGGATAGCCTGGGCGATAGCGGTCGGCGTGGCAGGCACGGTCTGCTCGCCACCGGCCTGCACGGCTGCGATGTGGTCGCGGCACACCGTCTCCAGCACGGCCAGGTAGAGGGCGTGCTTGCTGCCGAAGTGGTAGTGGATGGCGGCCAGGTTGGCGCTGCAGGCGTCGGCGATGGCGCGCGTGCTGGTGCTGTCGTAACCGTGCTCGGCGAACAGGCGGCCAGCGGCGACGATCAGTTGGTCACGAGTCGAGGTAGAAGACGGATCAGGGGTGGCCATGCGATTCAGTCAGTCGACTGAATGATTGGAGGTGCTCGCGGCTGTCAAGGGTTGCGGGTGGGATAGGATAGGTTGAGTCACAATCCCTCCACGTGGAGGTTCTTAGGATATGAAGTCCATCCCCCCCGCCTGTAGCGCCGCCCTGTTGTTCGCCTGCCTGGCCGGCCTGACTGGCGGGGAAGCCCCGCCGCCCGTGGTCCAATCGATCACCTGGACCACCTCGTGGCTGGGCAACACCCTCAGCGGGGGCAGCGACGCGAACCGCGGCCTGGCCAAGGGTGATCTCGGCGACTCGGTGCACATGCAGAACCGCCACGAGGACATGTGGGTCAAGGCGGACGGCACGGTGGTGATGAACACCCACTGGGATGAGGCGCATCACGAGGTCGGCATCTACCGGGATGGGATGATGATTGGCTATGGTCGCGAGACCGGCGGCGGGCGCGGTGGCTTCGATGTCACTGGCGACGATCGCTACATCTACGCCGGGCTGGCGGTCGATTGGAGTTTCAAACAGCGTGGCGTTGCCCGGATGGCCTGGGATGGCGGCATGGCTCCCTGGCCCGGGGCCAAGGGCAACCGGCTACCCCTGACCACGGGGAACACCCAGGGGATGACCTGCTGGAACGGCGAACTGTTCGTCAGCGATCCCGCCGCTAGTCGTGTCGTCGTCGTGCGCACCGCCGACATGACGGTGGTCCGCGAATTCCCCTGCCAGCGGGCCGGTCGACTAGAGGTCAATCCGACGGACCGGACCCTGTGGATGATCCTGCAGCGGGAAGCGGACGACGCCGTCTCGACCGTCATCCACCTGACCCGGGACGGACAGGTGCTGCCACAGCGCATCACCGAGGTGGTGCAGGCCCGCGACCTCGCTTTCGATCCGCTCGACGGATTGCTCGCGATCACCGAGGACGGTCCGGATCAGCAGGTGGTGTTCTACGATGTCGCCGCAGCGCCGAAGCGCGTGCGTACTTTCGGCGGACGGGGTGGGGTGTGGGCCGGGTCGAACCCCGGCCAGGTGGTCGACGACCGCCTCTACGGCCCGCGCGGCCTTGGCTTCGACGCCGCCGGCAACATGTATGTGGCGTGTTCAGGGTCGTCGGGCTTCGAGGGCACGGTGCTGCGATCGTATGACCGCCGCGGTGCGGTGCGCTGGTGTCTGCAGGGACTGATGTTCGTCGACTGCGCCTCGGTCGATCCGGCCGACGACACCCAGGTGTTCACCAAGGACGAGCGCTTCGTCCTCGATCACGATCGGCCGGCCGGGCAGGATTGGCGCTTCGCCGCCTATCTGCACGACAAGCAGCGGGGGCCGGTGGATTTCCCGCGCGGCTGCACTGCGGTGGTCTGCCGCATTGCCGGGCAACGCATCCTCTACACCCTGGACATGAATGGCGACAAGATCGGCGTGTACCGCTTCGCTGGCGAACGGGCGGTGCCGTGCGGGGTGTTCACCGCCACCGGGACGTGGAAGGATTCCCCCAAGGGCCGCAGCATGTGGCTCGATGCGGATGGCGACGGCGGGATCGGGGCCGGGGAATGGCGGCTGCTTGGCGCCAAGCGGGACGGCATTCTGGGCTCTCCCGACAGCGCCGGGAACTTGTGGCATGCCGGCTGGGGCAACCGCATCCGGGTCGACGTGTGCGGCGGGCTCGACCGATTCGGCGCCCCAGTCTATGGCCCGGAGACGCAGGATCTCGGGGGGATCGCAGGTTTCACTGGTATCGACCGCGCGAAATATCTGCCGGACAGCGATACCTTGTTCGTCTGCGGCAGCACCCCGGACCGGCCGCGGCGCTTCGACGAGGGCAAGCAGTTCATCACCGGTGGGTGCGTCCTGGCGCGCATAGATCGCTTCTGGAAGGGGGGCAACCGCACCCCGACCTGGATGGTGGACGTGGTCCGCTACGACGCCGGCCATGACGTGAAGTCCTTCGATGTCGCCGGCGACCTGCTTTTCACCGTTGAGCGGCAGACCTCGATCGTTGAGGTGTTCGATGCCGCCTCCGGGGCGCACCTCCAGCAACTGGTGCCGGGACCCGGGCTCGGTCCGGTCGCCAACCATGTCTTTGTCGACATCCCGTACGCCATCCGTGCCCATCAGCGACGCGATGGCAGCTATCTGTTGTTCCAGGAGGATGACGTCTACGGCAAGAACATCCTCTGGCGGATCCTTGCCCAACCGGTCGGTCGCTGAGACCGGTTGTCATTCACAGGCACCGGCTGTGCCAGAGGATCCCATGGCACTCTCCCCGAGTGTGATTAGGGTACCCGAATGTCCGCCCAGCAACCGCCACCCCCCGAGCCGCGACCGCGTGGCCGTCCGCGCAGTGAGAATCCCCGCGATCAGGTGATCAAGGTCAGCCTGACAGCGGAGGAGTATGCCTGGGTGGTGGCCCGGGCCCGGGTGCACGACCTGCCGCTGGCCGACTATTGCCGACGCAAGATTCTGGGCCGTTCGGTACCCGCTGATGAGTTGGGCATCACAGCCAGCGGCTTCTGGCAGGGCCCGCCGGGGCAGCTGCCCGGCTCCCCGACCTGAGGCTAGCGCCGCAGCGTGGTTCCGTCGCGCCCGCGTCCTGATAGGGATGCCGGCATGACCTGGAACCCGATCGAGCGCGGCTACAGCCACGTCCTCTACCACCATCAGACGCGTGCGGATGGCGTGGTCGCCCGCCTGACCATCAACCGTCCGGAAGTCCACAACGCCTTCACCCCGCAGACCGTGCAGGAGCTGCGCGACGCTCTGGCGCATGCCCGCGACCAGCTTGACGTCGGCGTCATCATCCTGACCGGGGCCGGCGACAAGGCGTTCTGTTCGGGTGGCGATCAGCGCGTGCGTGGGCACGGCGGCTATGTCGGGGGCAAGGACGGCGACGTGGTGCCGCGGTTGAATGTTCTCGATCTGCAGCGCGAGATCCGCAGCTGCCCCAAGCCGGTGGTCGCCATGGTCGCAGGCTGGGCGATCGGCGGCGGCCAGGTCCTGCATCTGATCTGCGACCTCACCGTGGCGGCGGACAACGCCGTGTTCGGCCAGACCGGCCCCAGGGTGGGCAGCTTCGACGGCGGCTTCGGCGCCAGTTACCTGTCGCGATGCATCGGCCAGAAGAAGGCCCGCGAGTTCTGGTTCACCTGCCGCAAGTACACCGCTGTCCAGGCCCTGGAGATGGGCCTGGTCAACGAGGTCGTGCCGCTGGCCGACCTCGAACCGGCGACTTTACGCCTGTGTGACGAGATGCTCCAGCACAGCCCATTGGCGATGCGTTGCCTGAAGTCGGCCTTCAACGCCGACTGTGACGGCCAGGCCGGCCTGCAGGAACTCGCCGGCAACGCCACCTTGCTGTTCTACATGACCGAGGAGGGCAGCGAAGGCCACCGCGCCTACCTGGAAAAACGCAAACCGGATTTCACTAAGTTCCCGCGGTTGCCATAACGCGGCGGCATTGCCCCGGTTCGTCGTTGGCTTCCCCGGCGGACTAAAGTCCGTTGACCGTGCCGGTTAAAGCCGGGCCTACGTTTTGTCGCGTTTGGTCGCGTTTGGTCTCCGGGGAGCGAGCGACCAAGCGCGTGGCGGTTGGTGTTGATGAGCCTGTGTGGACGTGCCACGCGCGCGTAGCGAGCCTGGAACGAGGATCTCCGCCGGCCAAGTCGACGCGCGTATGCGCGGCGTGTCGAGCAGGGGCTCCGGGGACAAAGGTCCCCGGCGGGGGTTCGGGGGCAGAGCCCCCGGGCTAATACCTCCGCCACGCCCAGTCTTGTAGAGCCTCGCGATGCCGCGCCAGTTCAGCCCAGACGCCGGCGCCGGGGACCTTGGCCAGACCGCTCGGGGTCAGCCGCAGCAGTACGGCGAAGAGAGCGTGGCGCACCGCCGGATCCGGCTCGCGGGCGAGGCGGTCTATCAGCGGCTGGGTGTCGATGGCGTTTTTCCACGTCACGCTGCGGGCCAAGGCTCCGGCAGCGGCACAGGCCAGCTCGCGGGGGGCGGTGGCGGCGAGTGTGGCGAGCACGCGGGCGGTGCCCTCGCCCACCGCTTCGCCCAGGCGGGCGCAGGCGAGCACGGCCGCGGCGGTGCCGTCATCGTCGATCCGTCCCTCGCGGACTAGGACGGCGAGATTGGCGAGGCAGCCCGAGACCAGGTC
>JBBREK010000179.1:0-8742 GCA_038203025.1 Planctomycetota bacterium | reverse complement strand
AAGCCCGCGGTCCTGGCCGCAGCCACTTCGTCGGCCAGGGTGGTGCCGAGGATGCCGGGGTCGTCGCTGCCGATCAGGCAGCGCACATCGGAGAGGCGGGCGAGGCCGTGTGTTTCCAGCGGGGTGCCGCTGATCATGCGGTTGGAGGTCGGGCAGATCTCGACGATGCGATCGGCCTGACGGACGCGGGTGAGAACGACGTCCTGACAGGCGCGCAGCAGGCCGGGGTCGGTGGGCTCGGCGGCCAACTGGCTGGCGTCGTCGCGGCCAGCGAGGGCGGCGAGTTCGCCGTCGATGGCATCGACATCGAGTCCGAGATCGTCGGCCTGCCACTGCAGCCAGGCGAGGCGGGCCCGTCGTTCGTCGATGCGCTCCCAGGCCGGGGTCGTCGGCCAGGCCGCCGGGTCGAGGCGCGCCGCCAGGGCATGGCCGAGGCGATCGGCACCGAGCGCGACCGCGTCCCACACCCGGCGCAGCGCGGTCAGCGGCTGGACCGGACGTAGCTGCTCGCCGACGTGGACGAGCAGGGCGAGGTGGCGGTCGTGGGTGGTGTTCCACGCCGCGATGGCCGCCGACAGGGGCGCGTGGGCGGCGGGTTCATCTTCGACCCCGCACAGGTCGATGCCGGTGATGCCGGGATGGCGCGCAGCGGCGGCGGCGACCAGCGGCCAATGGTGCAGGGGGTCGGCACGCGGCAGCGACAGGGCAAGCTGCAGGCCGTACCGCGCGGCACTGCCGGCGAGTTGGTCGAGCGCCGCCTCGACCCAGGCTGGACTGGCCGAACCCGGCACCAGCACCCGCGCCTCGGCCGGACCGAGGGCGCCGACCAGGGCGCAGACCCGCTCGACCTCCTCGGCGGTGCCCTGGCTCCAGCGCGCATGCGATCCGGTGCCCCAGCGGCTGCAGGCGATGACCAGATCGTAGCGGGCCTGGAAGGCGGCGAATCCCGACGGTCCGCTGGCCAGGGCCTCGGCCAGTTCGCGGTCGGCATTGGTCTCGCGGGCGCGATGCCGGCGCGCCAGGCTGGCGAAGTCGGGCGGCACCAGCCCGGCCTCACGCCAGCGGCCGGCTAGCCAGCCCCAATCGACGGCATGACCGTCAGCGAGATCAAGCGCCTGGCCCGGGGTCAGGGCGCCATACAGATGGAGATGCGGATCCATGATGAATTATGGGTTTCGGGTTTCGGGTTCCATCGTCATCCGCAACTCGGAGTGTGTCGAGTTGCGAACCCCGAAACGCGAAACCCGGACTAATACGTGCATATCCGCAGCGGCTCGAAGCCGATCAGGTCGCACGACGCGCAGCGGTATTCGACGCCGTCGATCGCGCCTTCGACGCGGGCCGGGCCGATGTTCTGGCCGTGCAGGTGACCGTAGACGCACCAGCTGGCGCGGGCGGCGGTGATGATCGGGGTGAAGCGGCTGCTGCGTTTGCCGGCGGGGACCGGGGGATAGTGGAAGACGCAGATGCGCAGGGCGGATGGCGAGCCGGCTTCGGCGTCGAGCCGGTCGAGCTCAGCGATCGACTGCCGTAGCTCGGCCTCCTCGCGGGCCAGCCAGGTCTCGATGTCCTCTGGGGTGCGCTTGTCGCCGTAGCGGGTCAGCGGTGCGAAGTCACCGCCGCGGGCCCCATAGAAGCCCACCGGGCCGATGCGGGCGGCGCTCTTCTTGATCGCCACGAAGCGCGGCGGCAGGAGGGCGGCCATGGCCTTCTTCGTCCCCGCCCACCAGTAGTCGTGGTTGCCCTTGGCGATGACCTTCCAGCCCGGTCGGGCGGCGACCCAGTCGAGGTCTGGCTTGGCTTCGGCTGGACGCATGGCCCAACTGAGGTCGCCGGGCGACAGTACGATGTCGTCGGGGGCGACCAGACGGTCCCAGGCCTCGGCCATGCGTTCGTGGTGTTTTTCCCAATGGCCGCCGAAGACGTCCATCGGTTTGGCCCCGGACAGGGAGAGGTGGAGGTCGGAGAGGGCCCAGATTACCGGCATGCCGCAGGGTCGCAGGGCGTTGGACGAGGTCAAAGGCGTTGCTGCTTCAGCTTGAGGTTGCGATGAAGGGGTTGTTAAGTCTCGCCGCCCTTTGACATCCATTCCCGGGTCCACGATCCCCTGACATGCCCGTCAAGTCTCCCGAATACCGCCTGGGCGTCGATCTCGGCGGCACCAAAATCCATGTCGTCGTCCTCGACCGGAAGGGCCGCATCGTCGGCTCGGCGCGCACCGCCACCAAGGGCTCGCGTGGCTATCCGGCGGTGGTCGAGCGCATCGCCCGGACCGCCCTGGGGGCCCTCGATGACGGCGACATCAGGCGCAAGGCGGTCCGGGTCTGCGGCATCGGCGCCCCCGGTCCGGTCGACACCGAGCGCGGCATCATGCACATGGCACCGAACCTCGGCTGGAGCGAGAAACCGCTCGCGCGTGACCTGGGCAAGCATCTGGCCATGCGCGTGGTGCTGGGCAACGACGTCAACTGCGGTGCCCTTGGCGAGGTGACCTACGGCGCCGCTGCCGCCGCGCGTAGCGCCGTGGCCGCCTTCGTCGGTACCGGCCTGGGCGGCGCCGTGGTGATCAACGGCGAAGTGGTCAACGGGGCGCACGGCTACGGCGGTGAGATCGGCCACATCCCCTCGCCCTTCGGCGAGGCGGTGTGCGGCTGCGGCCGGCGCGGCTGCCTCGAGACGGTGGCGAGCAAGACTGGCGTCATTCGCCAGATCAGCGAGGCGATTGCGCAAGGCCGCAAGGCGCGCATCACGATCGAAGGTACGATCAAGTCGAGCGCCATCGCCCAGGCGCTGGCCGCCGGCTGCCCGGTGACCAAGGCGGCGATCGACCGCATGGTCGAGGCCCTGGCCTGGGGTCTGTGCGCCGTCGGCAACACCGTCGACCCCGAGGTCTTCATCATCGGCGGCGGCCTGGCCGAGACTCTGGGCAAGCCGTTGCTGCCCCGCCTCGCCGTGATCATGGCTGAGACCTCGGTGCTCTACAGCCGACGGAAGCCTAATCTGGTCATGGCCAAGCTCGGTGATGATGCGGTCGCGGTCGGCGCCGCGGTGGCGGCGGGTAGGCCGGCATGAGCAGCGGCACCAGGCGCGTGCGCAAGCCGCCGTTGTCGGGCCGGCCGGTGGCGGTGATCGACTGCGGCACCAGCGCGGTCCGCGCCATGCTGGTCGAGATCCGTCCGGACGGGGCGCGTACCCTTGAAGACATCATCTGTCCGGTCGATCTCGGCGCCGGGCTGACCGGCGGCAAGCTGTCGCACGAGGACATGGCCGAGGTGATCGAGGCGGTGGCCGGTATCCGCGAGGCCATGCGCAGCTACGGCATCGAGCAGGTACGCGCCGTTGCGACCAGCGGGGTGCGCGAATCCTCCAACGGCGACGTGCTCATCGAGCGTATCCGCGCCGCCACCGGCATCGAGGTCGAGCCGATCGATGGGGCCGAAGAGGCGCGGCTGTACTTCGCCGGCCTCGACGCCCTGCTCAAGGGCGAGGGCGGGCATCTCAAGGGTCAGAGTCTGCTGGTGGAGATCGGTGGCGGCGGCAGCGTCTTGGGTCTTGTCAGCGATGGCAAGCTGGTGCGTTCGTCGGATGAACATTACGGCACCATGCGCGTGTTCGAACGCTTCTCCAGCATGCGCGACAGTGGCGACTACGCCGTCTCGATCGATCGTGACGCGCAGGGTGCCACCCGCATGATGCTGGTGCGCTATCCTGTCGACCGCATCGCGGCGGTCTATGCCAACGGCGGCGATGTACGCCGGCTGATGGCGCAGATCCGCCCCGACGCCCAAGGGGCGGTCGAGGCCCTGCCGGCGGCCAGCATCCGCCGCTGGTTCGACGCCATGCGCAAGCTGTCGCACAAAGCCCGGGCCGAGCGCTGCGGCTGCGACGTGCGTGCCGCCGATCTCCTCCTGCCTGCCGCCGCCATCATCCTGCACGTCTGCCAGATCACCGGCCGCGACGAGGTGCTGGTGCCGCGCACCACCCTGCGCGACGGCCTACTGGCCGACCTCATGCCCGGGGCGCTGGGGCCGCACCACCTTGACCGCGACCATCTCGTTGCCGAGGCCCGCGCCCTGGTCGAGCGCTTCGGCAGTGACCTCGCCTATGCTGAGAACACCGCCAGCATGGCGGTGCAGATCTTCGACCAGACGCGATCGCTGCACGGGCTGGGCACGCGCGAGCGGGCGCTGCTGGAGTTCGCGGCCCTGGTGCATGACATCGGCGCCTACATCAACGTGCGCGAGCGGCACAAGCACACGCTGTACATCCTTGACCACACCGACATCGCCGGACTGACCGTCGAGGAGAAGCGGGTGGTCGGGCAGATCGCGCGCTACCACCGGCGCAGCAGTCCGCAGCCGCATCATGCCGGCTTTCAGGCCCTCGACCGGCGCGGTAAGGTGGTGGTCGCCCAGCTCGCCAGCATCCTGCGCATCGCCTACTCGCTCGACGTCGAGCGCAGCCAGCGCATCAAGCGCCTGCGCTGCGAGGTGGTGCCAGGGCGGCTGCTCATCCGCGTCGACCGCCGCCAGATCGCGCTCGAGCGCAACGCCACCGAAGACAAGAAACGCATGTTCGAGGAGACCTTCGGCCTGCGCGTGGACGTGATCCCGCGCGAAGGGGAATAGTCATGCCGCAGCTGACCAGCATCTTCCGCCAGACCCCCGGCGAGCGGCTTGATCCGCGACGCTACCAGCGCCGCGAGCTGAGCTGGCTGGCGTTCAACCGCCGCGTGCTTGAGGAGGCGCTTGACGACGAGGTGCCGTTGGTCGAGCGCGCCAAGTTCCTCGCCATTGTCAGCTCCAACCTCGACGAATTCGTCATGGTACGGGTCGCCGAACTGGCAGGCCAGGAGAAGGGCAAGGGCGTCGAGGCCGACGAGGCCAAGGTCCTGCTGCGTGACATCCGCGCTGGCATGCGCGCCATGGTTGCCGACCAGTACGCCTGCTGGCGCGACGAGGTGGTGCCGGCCCTCGCCGAAGAAGGACTGGTGGTGGTGCGGCCCGAGGCCTGGACCGAGGTCGACCGCGAGACCCTGCGGGTGTTCTGGCGCGACCAGCTGGAACCGGTGGTGACGCCACTGGCGGTCGACCCGACGCGGCCGTTCCCGACCATCCCCAACCGCTCGATCACGGTCGCAGTGCAGCTTGCCGACGACGCCGGCGAGACGTGCAACGCCATCGTCACGGTGCCGCGTGAGAACCGTCTGGTCGCTCTGGTCGGCCGGCCGGGCAGTTTTGCCCTGCTCGAGGACGTGCTCATGCACCACCTCGACGCACTGTTTCCCGGGCATCGCATCGCCGCCCGCTGCCTCTTCCGCGTCACCCGCGACGGCTCGATCGAGATCGACGAGGAGCAGTCTTCCGACCTGCTTACCGAGCTGGAGCAGGAGTTGTTCGACCGCGAGCGCGGTGATCCGGTGCGCCTGGAAGTCGTCGAAGGCGGTGATCCCGGCCTGCGCGCCTGGCTGGAACAGCGTCTCGCTCTGGACGAGCAGGGCGTGACCACGGTCGGCGGACCGCTCGATCTGACCTTCCTCTTCACTGTCGGCGAGCGCATCGACCAGTTGCCGGCCGGACCCCGTCCCGACTTGCGCGACACACCGCTGCCGGTGGTGGTCAATCCGCCGGAGTGGGAGGATCCGTTCGCGGTTATCGCGGCCGGCGAGATCCTGCTGCATCATCCCTACGAGAGCTTCCAGCGCGTCGTCGAGCTGGTCGAGCGCGCTGCCGAGGATCCCCGTGTCCTGGCCGTCAAGCAGACGCTCTACCGGGTCAGCGGTAATTCGCCGATCGTCAAGGCCCTGGCCCGCGCTGCGCGTGCTGGCAAGCAGGTGACGGTACTGATTGAGCTGAAGGCACGATTCGATGAGGCCGCCAATATCCGCTGGGCCCGCGCCCTAGAAGATGCCGGGGCGCATGTCGTCTACGGTTTGGTCGGCTACAAAGTACACGCCAAGCTGCTGATGATCGTGCGTCGCGACGAGGACGGCCTGCGTCGCTACTGCCATCTCGGCACCGGCAACTACAACGACAAGACCGCCCGGTTGTACACCGACCTGTCGTTCCTCACCAGCAACGAGGCAGTCGGCCGCGACGTTGCCGCGCTGTTCAACATGCTCACCGGCTACAGCCATCCGCCCGAGCTAGAGCGTCTGTGGGTGTCGCCACTGACCATGCGCTCCAACATGGTGGCGGCGATCCGGCGTGAGGCGGAGAACGCCAAGGCTGGTCGTCCGGCCGGCATCACGGTGAAGTGCAACGCCCTGGTCGATGAGGGCATCTGCGATGAACTCTACGCCGCATCGAAGGCCGGGGTAGAGATCGATCTGGTTGTTCGCGGCATGTGCATCCTGCGTGCTGGGGTCAAGGGCCTGTCGGAACGCATCCGCGTTCATTCGCTGATCGGTCGGCTGCTCGAGCATTCGCGCATCTTCCGTTTCGAAAACGGCGGCGAACCGCAGTGGCTGATCGCCTCGGCCGACTGGATGTCCCGCAACCTCGACCGCCGAGTCGAAAGCGCGGTGCTGATTGACGATCCGCGCCTGACCTCCCGACTGCAGGCCATCCTCGACATCTGCCTGCAGGACGACTGCGGCGTACGCACGCTGCAGCCGAACGGCACCTACGTGCGTCGCAAGCCGCGCCGTGGCGACCGCTCGCGCTGCGCCTTCGCCCGCCTGGTGGCCGAGTCCGCGGCCCAGTCCGCGGCAGTGGTGCAGGCAGTGCGTACCCCGGCGTTCCGTCCGCGGCGCAAAGGCGGCAGCAGGCGCCCGTGACCTGTCAGAGTAGCGGTTGACGCCAGCGTGAGAGCTGCAGCTTGGCCGGCATGCGTTGCCTCCTGCTCCTCCTGCTCGCCCTCCTGGTCAATGCCGCCGACACGGCGCCGCAGACCGTAGTCCCCCCGACCGCGTCCGCAGACGCAGCTACGTCCGCAGACGCAGCCACGGCCGCGGCCGCGGTGGAGATCGCGGCGCTGACCAATGCAGCGGAACAGCTCGCCCCAGTCAAAACGGATACCCCGCGCGACACCATGCGTTCGTTCATGCGCGCCATGGACAACCATGTGCGCTCGCTGCAGAGCAACGATGGCAAGGCCGACGCCTGGCTGGCGGATGCGGTGCGCTGCCTCAACCTCACCGGTTCGACGCTGGTCGGGCGCGAAAATGCCGGCCGCGAGGCGGCGAAGTTCCTCAAGGCAGTGATCGACCGCGTCATCATCATCGACTATGATCGCATCCCCGATGACGCCGCGATGGTGCGCTGGCGCCTGCGCGGCACCGAAATCGCCATCCACCGCCTGACGGAGGGCGAACGGGCTGGCGAACAGCTGTTCACCGCCGAGACGGTGACCCGGGCCAGGGACTTCTACCTCAAGGTGCGCGAGCTGCCGCTGCTGCCCGGGACCCTGGGCGGCGGTTTCAGCGCCCCGTGGCAGGAGAAACTGGTGCCAGCCTCGCTGCACGGCGAGATCTTCGGCGTTGCCTACTGGCAGTGGCTGCTGATCGCGACGCTCATCTTTGTCGGCCTGGTTATGCGCCAAGTGGTGCGCTTCTTTGGCTTCCTGGTCAAGCAGGCGACCATCAAGACCAAGGTGACCTGGGACGACGAACTGGTCGACACCCTGATCGGCCCGGTGACCAGTTGGGCACCACCGGCATCTGGTTCGCGTCGCTGCATCTGATCGGCGTCACCGGCGTGGCCTACACCGTCATCGCCTTCCTGATCAAGGGCGCCTTCTTCGTCAACCTGGCCTACCTCGCCTACAAGCTGGCGGGTTTCATCGGCGGCCAGCTCGAAAACAGGCTGCAGCAGAAGCACAAAGACGTCAACCAGGGTCTGCTGCGCCTGCTCAGCCAGACGATGAAGATCCTTGCCCTGATCTTCTGTCTGCTGCTGGGTGCGCAGAACATGGGCATGGACGTGGCCAGCCTGATCGCCGGCCTCGGTATCGGCGGCTTGGCCTTCGCTCTGGCAGCCAAGGACACGCTCGCCAATTTCTTTGGCTCGATCATGATCATGCTCGACCGGCCCTTCCGCGTCGGCGACTGGATTATCGTCAAGGGTTCCGAGGGATCGGTCGAGGAGATTGGCTTTCGCAGCACCCGCATCCGCACCTTCTACAACAGCCTGGTCTCGATTCCCAACGCCGAAGTAGTCCTGGCCAACATCGACAACATGGGCATGCGCGAGTGGCGCCGGATCATGACCACCCTTAGCCTGACCTACGATACGTCGCCGGAACGCATCGAGGCGTTCTGCGAGGGCGTCAAGAACATCGTCAAGGCCAACCCCTGCGCCCGTCCAGACAATCTGCATGTCTGCTTCAGCGGCTACGGCGCTGCCAGCCTCGACATCCTGGTCTACTGCTTCATCAAGACCAAGGACTGGGCCGACGAGCTGGTCCAGCGCCAGAACATCTACCTGCAGATCCTGCGGCTGGCCGAACAGGTCGGCGTGCGCTTCGCCTATCCGACCCAGACCCTGCACATCGAATCCACCCCGGAACACCCGTCGCCAGCGCCGGCCGACCGTCGGCGTGAGGACCTGGTTGCCGGTGCCGCCGCCTTCGCCGCCGGTGGCGAGCAGTCGCACCCGGCCGGCCACGGCCTGTACACCCCCCGCTACCGCGAGCTGACCTGATCGTGGGGCTTGCCTCGGCGGCCGATCTCCAGAGATTGCGCCCCCGACAGGCTCCCATCATCTAGAGGCCTAGGATACCGGATTTTCATTCCGGCGACAC
>JBBREK010000178.1:0-8799 GCA_038203025.1 Planctomycetota bacterium | reverse complement strand
CATCATCTGCGGGTGATAGGCAGCCTGACCACGACCATCGCCGGAATACCCAGCAAAAATCGCAGACAGGTCAAGTTCCCCCATCATATCGGCCACGAACCGGGCCAGATGGCCCTCTGGCAACCAGTCCTGCAGGTCCGGAAGCATTTCATGCTGTATTTTACCGTCGAAACGGAAAATCGTTGTCGATATTTCGGAGCGGGATCTGGCCGGTTGGGCCATCTATCCCCGACACGCTCCTAGTCATCACCAACGCCCTGATCCTCGACTGGAGCGGCATCTACAAGGCCGACATCGGAGTGAAGGCCGGGCTGATCGCCGACCTCGGCAAGGCTGGCAATCCAGACGTCATGGCCGGGGTGACGCCGGGCATGGTCATCGGCACGACCACCGAGGTGATCGCCGGCGAGGGCCTGATCATTACCGCCGGCGGTTTCGACAGCCACATCCACTTCATCTGCCCGCAGCTTGCCGAGGTCGGCCTGGCCAGCGGCCTGACCAGCTTCGTCGGCGGCGGCACCGGTCCGGCCACTGGCACCAATGCCACCACCTGCACCCCCGGCTCGCACCATCTGCAGTTGATGCTGCAGGCGACCGATACCATCCCGATGAACATCGGCCTGACCGGCAAGGGCAACGCCGCCCGGCCGATCGCCCTGGAGGAGCAGGTGCGCGGCGGCGCCTGCGGCCTAAAGCTGCATGAGGACTGGGGCACGACGCCGGCCGCCATCAACCGCTGCCTGTCGGTGTGCGACAGCTTGGATGTGCAGTGCACCATCCACACCGACACGCTCAACGAGAGTGGCGCCTGCGAGCACTCGATCGCCGCCTTCAAGGGCCGCACCATCCACACCTACCATTCCGAGGGCGCCGGCGGCGGCCACGCCCCCGACATTCTGCGCGTCTGCGGCGAGGCCAACGTGCTGCCCAGCAGCACCAACCCGACCCGGCCGTTCACCGTCAACACCATCGATGAGCACCTCGACATGCTCATGGTCTGCCACCACCTCGACCCGTCGATCCCCGAGGATGTCGCCTTCGCCGAAAGCCGGATCCGCGGCGAGACCATCGCCGCCGAGGACATCCTGCACGATCTCGGCGCGATCAGCATGATTTCGTCCGATTCGCAGGCGATGGGCCGGGTTGGCGAGGTCATCTGCCGGACCTGGCAGACGGCACACAAGATGGCGGTGCAGCGCGGCAAGCTGCCCGGCGATCCCGAGCGTCACGACAACGCCCGCGCCAAGCGCTACGTCGCCAAGTACACCATCAATCCGGCGATCGCGCATGGCGTCGGCCATCTCGTCGGCTCGGTCGAGACCGGCAAGCTGGCCGACCTAGTGCTGTGGCGGCCGGCAATGTTTGGCGCCAAGCCCGAGCTGGTGCTGAAGGGCGGCTTCATCGCCTGGGCGCAGATGGGCGACGCCAACGCCAGCATCCCGACGCCGCAGCCGGTGCGCATGCGCCCGATGTTCGGCGCCATGGGTAGCGCCGTCGGCGCCACCAGCCTGGCCTTCATCTCGGCGGCATCGCAGGAGCGCGTCGCCGGTTACGGCCTGGGCAAGCGCCTCGCCCCGGTGCAGAACTGCCGCGGTCTGGGCAAGGCGGCGATGCGCCTGAACGACGCCGTCCCGCGCATCACCGTCGACGCCGAGACCTACACCGTCACCGCAGATGGCGTTGAGCTACGCTGCGAGCCGGCAAGCGAGTTGCCGTTGGCGCAGCGGTATCATCTGTTCTAATGTGGGTTTTGGGTTTCGGGGGCAAGACACACAAGCGAGGGGACATGAGTGACCGGTGGTTGGAGTTGCAACTGGCTGACGCGGCGTTCCCCGCTGGCGGACTGGCGCATGCCGGTGGTCTGGAAGCGGCTCGGGCCTTCGGCCAGGCCCGGGGGCGGGATGGACTGGCCGAGTGGATCGGTCGTAGCCTCGATGCGGCCGGCGAGCTGGCTCTGCCAGTGTGCGCGGCGGCCTGGGAGACGCCGAGCGACTGGAGCGTCCTCGACTAGTTGACCAATGCGCTGATCCCCAGCCAGATCGCCAACCGGGCCAGCCGGGCGCAGGGTCAGGGATTCCTCGCTGCCGCCGCTGGTGCCTTCGGTGACGAGCGCATCCGCCTGATGCGCAGCCAGGCCCAGCAGGAACGGCGGCCGGCCCACCACGCCCCGGTATTCGGTGCCATCGGACGGCTGCTCGGAATCGAACGCGAGGCCGTGCTCCGCCTGCATTTCCATGCCTTGCTGCGCTCGCTGATCAGCGCCGCTGTCCGGCTGAACGCCATCGGTCCGCTCGAAGGCCAGACCCTCCACCGGACGATGGCCAGCCGGGCCGAGGCCACTCTGCGCCGCGGCCTGACGCTGCCCCTCGACCAGGCCGCCACCATCGACCCCCTGCTCGACCTCGTCCAGGGCTGCCAGGACCGTCTCTATTCACGTCTGTTCACGAGCTGAGCCATGAGCCACGATCACGATCACGATCACGACTACGACCACCTCGACCACCCCGGCCTCTATCACGAACGCGATACGCCGTTGCCGCGCGACTTCACGCCTCGCGCCTGGACCGTCGGCATCGGCGGGCCGGTCGGATCCGGCAAGACGGCGCTGATGCTGCAACTGTGCCGCGGCCTGCGTGAGCGCATGTCGATCGCAGTGGTGATCAACGACATCTTCACGCGTGAGGATGGCGAATTCCTCGTCCGCCACGACGCCCTGCCTGCCGACCGCATCCGCGCCGTCGAACCTGGTGGCTGCCCGCACGCCGCCATCCGCGAGGACATCACCGCCAATCTGGTGGCGCTCGAAGAGCTGCATGCCCAGCACCACCCCGACCTCCTGCTGATCGAGAGCGGCGGGGACAACCTGGCCGCCAACTACAGCCGTGAACTCGCGGACTACATCATCTACGTCATCGACGTCGCCGGCGGCGACAAGGTGCCGCGCAAGGGTGGCCCTGGCATCACCCAGAGCGACCTGCTGGTCATCAACAAGACCGACCTGGCGCCGGCGGTCGGCGCCGATCTGGCGGTGATGGCCCGCGATGCCGGGCGCATGCGCGGCACCGGCCCGACCGCCTTCGCCCAGGTCAAGCACGGCGAAGGCGTCCAGACGATCGTCGACCACATCCTGCACGCCTGGCAGCACGCCGTGGGGGTCGCCCACCGGCATTGATCCCGGTCCCGGGCGGGTATTCCTGGCGCAGGCTGACCAAGCCTGAGTTTCTCGCCGCCCTCAAACGCGAGACCAGGATCCTCACCCATCTCGCCTCGCGCCTGGAAGACCGCCACCTTGCTTTCCGGCTGACCCCGCCGCAGCGCTCGACCCTGGAGCTGCTGCAGTACCTGACGATCAGCGCCCAGGCCGGCGTGACCTACTATCTTTGCGGAAGCTGGGACCACTGGGATGCCCTGGAGGCAGCGTCCCGCGAAGTCGATCTGGCCGCCTTCCCACAGGCGTTGAGAGTCCAGGAGCGGACGGTCACCCGCTTGCTGTCAAAAGGTTTCCGACCGGTCCTGGCGCACCACGATGGTCAAGTCGATGTCGGGCAAGGGACGCAAGCTGCCCCTCGACGTAATGCTCTTCGAGACCACGCTGACGACATGCCTCGGCTACCGCATGCAGCTGTTCCTCCAGGCCAAGGCCGCCGGTCTGGCAGAGCTGGCCTCCCGCGATCTGTGGGCCGGCAAGCCCTGATCCACCGGTGAGCGGAACTGCCAGCTTCATCCGTCGTCGCCGGCGCTGGCTGATGCCGGCGATCGGGGTGGTCGCATGTCTGGTGCTGCCCGTGATCGCCCTCGGCATCGGTTGGGATCTGCGACGCATCTCAATCGACGAGCACGGTCCCAATGGCCTCGCCGATGCCGTCCCCTGGCTGATGTCAGCGATGACCCTGGTCATCGGGTTGCTCGGATATCTCATCATCCGCGAGATGTACCGGCGTGAGGAGCGTGCGCATCGCCTGGCTGAACAGATGACGGCCGAACTGCGCACCGCCGAGCTGGGCCTGCGCCAAGCCCTGACGGCCTCGCAGGAGGCGGCCAAGGCCAAGGACGAGTTCCTGGCGGTGATGAGTCACGAGCTGCGCACGCCGCTCAACGGCGTCATTGGCATGACCACCCTGCTGCTCGACAGCGAGCTGGACCACCAGGCCCGGGACTTCGCCGAGACCGCACGTGGTTGCGCCACTGGACTGCTCGATGTGATCAACGACATCCTCGACTACTCCAAGCTGGAGGCCGGCCGCATTGAACTAGAGGACATCCCTTTCGACCCACGTGATCTGGTCGAGGACGTCCTGCAGATCACCGCCGACCGGGCCCAGGCCAAGGGCCTGGAGCTGGTCGGCGAGGTCGACCCGCGCCTGGGTACGCACCTGCGCGGCGACCCGTCGCGCCTGCGCCAGCTGCTGCTCAATCTGGTTGGTAACGCAGTGAAGTTCACCGAGCGTGGCTCGGTGCTGGTCAGCCTGCGCGCCCTCGACGAGGACCTCCGTCGACCGCGTCTGCGGCTGTCGGTTGCCGACACCGGCATCGGCATCGAGCCACAGCTCATCCCGCAGCTGTTCGCGCCCTTCACCCAAGCCGACGGTTCGATCAGCCGCCGTTTCGGCGGCACCGGCCTGGGCCTGGCGATCAGCAAGCGTCTGGCCGAAGCGATGGGCGGTACGATCGGTGCGACGAGCACGCCAGGGGTCGGCAGCGTCTTCCACGCCGACCTCGCCCTCGGCCGCGAAGAGCCGTCGTCGACCTCCTCGCTGCCGCCAGAGCTCACCAGCCGGTTGGTCCTGCTGGTCGACGACCACGCCGGCGCCCGCGCCTCGGCCGCCGCCATCCTCGCCGAATGCGGCTGCGAGGTGGTCGGCGCCGCCACCCTGATTGAGGGTCTAGCTTCCCTGGATGGCAGCGTGCCGGATTTGGCCGTGCTCGACGCCGCCGCCAGCGGCGATGATCCGCGCGCCATTGCCAGCCAACTCCGCACCGACCCGCGTCTGGCTGAAGTGCCGATCGTCCTGCTCACCACCTTTGCCGCCCAGATCCGTCAGGACGTGCCCAACGCCAGCACCGCTTCCAAGCCGGTGCGCCGTCGCCAGCTGCGCGAGGCGGCGATGCGTGTGCTCGGCGCCCGCCCGGGCTCGGGTTCGCAGCGTATCCCGCGCCGTTTCACCGATCTGCCAGTCCTGGTCGCTGACCAGCGTCTGGGCAACCTGCGCGTGCTGTGCGGCATCCTCACCGACCTCGGCTGCCGCGTCGACCTGGCCAGCGATCTGGGTGAGACCCTGACCGCCAGCCGGCGGGTGCGCCATGCCGCGATCTTCCTCGCCAGCGACCTGCCCTCCAGCGGGGCCGGCAATGCCGCCCGCGCCCTGCATGCCGACGGCTGCCGGGCGCTACTTATCGCCACCGGCGGTTCGCGCGTCCTGCCTGAAGGCTGCGCTGCCGTGGTGCCCTCACCGCCGCGCGCCACCGAACTCGCCCGGCTGCTCGGCTCGGTCGCGGCGGCATGACCACTTCGGCGGATCTGCCCCCGCTCGCCGAACGCTTCCTCGCCCATGGCCGCCTGGCGCTGGCGCTCGCGCCCAACACCCTGCGCGACTATCGCACCGCCCTGCGGCATCTGCACGCCGCGATGGTGGCGACCGGGATCGCCTCACCCGAGGCACTCGGACCCGACGAGGCCGCCGCCTGCCTCGGCTGGCTGCGCGATGAACACCAGCTCGCTGCGGGATCACTCGCCCTGTGCCTGGTCGCCTGGCGCATGTGGGCGCGCTATCTGGTAGAGGAAGGAGCCCTGAGCCATGATCGCCTGGCCCTGACCCCGTCGCCGAAGCTGTGGCGCTCGGTGCCCGAGGTGCTCACGCCTGAAGAGGTCGAACGCCTGATGGGCAGTCCGCCGGATGGCCCCCTGCGGCCGCGCGACAAAGCCGCCCTTGAACTGCTGTACGCCCTCGGTGGCCGCGCCTCGGAGGTCATCGGACTCGGCATGACCGACCTGAAGGAGGGCGGTCGCCTCGCCCTGTTGCGCGGCAAAGGCTCGAAGGAACGCCTGGTCCCGGTTGGCGAGCGTGCGCGACGGGCGGTGGCCGCCTATCGCGATGGCCTGCGCCGCGAGCTGGATCCGCGTGGGCGCCAAGAGCGACTCCTGCTCGGAGCGCGGGGCGGGCCGTGGAACCGCCAGGGTTTGTGGGCAATGGTCCAGCAGTCCGCCCTGCTGGCCGGCATCGCCAAGCCGGTCTGGCCGCACCTGCTGCGGCACAGCTTCGCCACCCACCTGCTGCATGGCGGCGCCGACCTCCGTGCTGTGCAGGCCCTGCTCGGCCATGCCAGTCTGACCACCACCGAACGCTATACCCATGTCGACGCGGCCAGACTGCGCGACATCCACAGGCGGTTCCATCCGCGCGCCTAGCCGGCAGGCAGCCGGACGCGGAATTCTGATCCCTCGCCTGGCACGGTGTCGACCTCGATGCTGCCGCCATGCTGACGCACGATGGCGTGTGCCGTGGCCAGCCCGAGGCCGTTGCCCCGGCCATCGCTCTTGGTGGTGAAATACGGTTCGAAGAGATGTGCGCGCACCGTCTCGGTCATGCCACAACCGGTATCGGAGACGGCGACCACCACCCAGTCAGGATCGGTATCAACACGGATGCCCAGCCGACCACCGGCGGGCATGGCGTCACGGGCGTTGATGCAGAGGTTCATCAGCACCTGGTGCAGTTGCGCGCCGTCGGCCATGACCTGGGCGCCATCGGGCGGTGAGTGGACGGCCAATTCCACCTCCTTGGGCAGGGTCGCAGCGATCTGCCCGGCGACTTCCCCAACTATCGCTGCCAGATCCGTCGGCCGACGTTCCGTAACCGGGGGGCGCGAGGTCGACACCAGCCGACGTCCGAGGTCGGCGGCACGCTGCACCGCCCGGATAACGTGATCGAGATGCTCATGGATGGCGGGATCCTCGCTACGAATACGCGCAAGCTCGGCATGGCCGGAGACGGCGGTGAGGATGTTATTGAAATCGTGCGCCACTGCTCCAGCCACCCGGCCGACCGCCTCCAGGCGTCGCGCTTCGGCCAGACGCTGCTGGACGCTGGCAAGCTCCTCGGTGCGTTCGCGGACGCGTTCCTCCAGATCACTGTTCATCAGGCGCAGATCATCCTCCAGACGCCCGTTGACCACCAGCGCGTGGGCCTGACGCACCAGCACCAGCAGCACGCTGATCCCGGCGGCCACCTGGGCTACCCGACTGGCCGGCTCGCTGACCAACAGCCCCCACGTGGCCAGCATGGCCACCGCCGCCAGCACGGCGGTAAGCATGCGCCGATCGTGGATCTCTACTGTCAGAGGTTCCGGTGCAGTCGCCTGGCGTGCACCGGCCAGGCCGATGAGCACCAGACCGAGGGCCCAAAGGATGCCGAGCGGGTTGCCGCTGACGTAGGTCTCACGCAGGATCTGCACGGCATAGACCACATCAGCGATGATCAGCGTCATAGCGCCGCTGGCGAGCAGCAGGCCGACGCCGGCCCCGATGCGCGCCCGGCCGCGGAACAGCAGATCGCACGCCGCCCAGAGCAGCAGGAGGTCGCCAACCGGGTACGCCATGGCGATGAACTCGGCGAAGACCCCCGATGGGGCCGGGCCGGCTGCCAGGCTGGGTCCGACCAGCAGGATCCACATCGCTGCCATGGCAGCGATCAGGATGACTCCGACATCAAGCACTGCCGCCCAAGCGCCGCCCGAGCGCGGACGTCGCCTAGGCAGCGCCAGAATGCCGGCCAACAGGAAGGGGTAGAACAGCAGGAAGAAGATATCCGCAGCCGATCCCCAGGGCTGGCTTCCCTGCAGTGCCAGGATCAGCCAGATGAGGTCGGCGAGCGACCAGCAGCCGGCGCCGATGGCAAGGAGCCACCAGGCCGCTGCGCTTGCCGGGAAGGTCTTCGCCGCCCTGCGGGCGGCCCAGATAAGGGCAACAAACGTCAATAGGCAGCGCAGCAGACCAAGCACATCGCAGGCAGTGGACTGCCATGGTGCACCCGCGAATGGTTGCAGGGCAGCGCGCCCGCACACGATGGCAGCCCCGGCCACGCAGGCGATCATCCATGATCGTTCGGAGGTTCTCACGGTAACAGTATGCGCCAGATCCGTCGACAAGGCAACATGCATGAGCCGGCTACCAGCCGGGGATGGTTCCCAACCAGTCCTCGATGCGGGCGGCGGCTTCGACGTCCTCGATCAGCCAGGACAGCTCGCGGTTGCTCACGACAGCGCTGCGCGTCCAGTTGTGGCTGCCCGACAGCACCAGCCGGCCATCGGCGACCAGGGCCTTGGCGTGCGTGGTCACTTCGACCTCGTCGAGCACGACGTGCACGCCGTGCGCAGTCAGCCAGGCGGCCGGTGCCTCGTACTTGAGATCGGGTTCGCCGTCCCACCCGGCACCGCGGTCGAGGACCACCCGGACGTCGACGCCGCGCGCAGCGGCAGCCGCCAGAGCGTCGAGCAGCGCCCCGATCGGACCGTCGTCCGGACGGAGCACGAACATCGACATCCACAGGCGGTGGTGGGCCCCGTCGATGAGACGGCGTGCCTCGCGGGCATAGGCCAACTCGGACCCTGGGCCCCCGAGAATCAGGCGTACCGGCTTGGCCCGCACGGGCGCCAGCCAGCCGACCAACAGCACCGCAAGGACCAGCATCAGCACGACGATGACCCGGCGCAGGCTGGGCGGCCAGGGCTGTCCGGACGGCTGCAACGGCAGGCTCACCGGGCGATCCCTGCTGCCTGCTCCAGCACCATCTCGACGGTGAT
>JBBREK010000177.1:0-8837 GCA_038203025.1 Planctomycetota bacterium | reverse complement strand
CTCGGCAGCTTCGGCGCCCTCGCCAGTCGAGCCCGCGAAGCCCTGCGGCGTGGAGCCAAGTGGATCATCGACACTACCGCCGGACTCTACCGCGACGCCACGCCGCCGCCCGAGCCCACCACCGCGTAGCGGCCACGCCGCACATCGATCAGCACCACGACGCGCTAGCTGCCGAGAGGCCGCCGAGGCGACGTTGATCAACGGCACGAATCGACCACCGCAAAGCGCATCGCAGACCACTACGACGACAGAAGCCGGCCCAATCGGGCCGGCTTCGTGCTGTCGGGGGAGCCTCGTAGAGCGCGAACGTCCGTCAGAGGCCGATGGCAGCGTCATTCGGTGCCTGTCCACATCACATCCAATTCGGTGCCTGTCCACATCACATCCACATCACATGTCCACATCACAGGTTCCCGGCCCAGCGCTCGGCGAAGGCGTTGTATTTAGGATTGCGTGCAGGGATCTTAACTGTTTCGATGCCAGCGTCCCGCATGGTCTGTTTCCATGCATCGCAGAACTTGGTGTCGCCGTCGTGGATCAGGTAGCGGCAGCCCACCTGCGTGAGCCATCCGCCTTCCATGGTCGCGGCCCGGGCGGTCTGTACCATGTAGGCTGTGTCGGAGTGTTGGGTGACGCCGAGGATCTCGACGTTCCTGGTGCCGAGGTGGATGGCGAAGAGCACGTCATAGCTCTGTTTGCCGAGCCACCCCCAGACATCGACTGTGAAGACGTCGGTAGCGACCAGGGTATCGGCCTTCTCAGTCACGAAACGTTTCCAGGACCAGTCGGTTCCGCGTTCGGAAGCTGGCTTGAGCCCATTGCGATCCAGGACAGCGGCTGTGGTCCGGGGATCACATGGGGGATCAGATCCCTTCAAACGCCCTCGACGTCAGATCTCTCAAAACGCAGAAACCACCGGCTTTCACCGGTGGTTTCTGACTGGTCGGACCGACAGGATTTGAACCTGCGACTTCCGCGTCCCAAACGCGGCGCTCTAGCCAAGCTGAGCTACGGTCCGATCGTCGGGGATACTCGGGAGCTGGCGCGGCGCGCAAGGGCAAGAGCGGCCCACGTCGGAACCGCGTTGTCAGCCGGCGGCCAGCAGCGGATCCGCCAGGCCGGCCTCGGCAAAGCCCTTCGCCCGCAGCAGGCAGGCCGGGCAGACGCCGCATGGAGGGACCGCGCCGGCATAGCAGGTGTGGGTCCAGGCGAGCAGCTCCAGGCCGCCTTCGGCCTGGGCCAGGCGCACGCTGTCGGCCTTGCTGAGATGCATCAGCGGGGTGTGGATGGTGACCTCCAGCTCCAGGCCGAGACGTAGGGCCTGCTGCAGGGCAGCCATGGTGTCGGCGCGGCAGTCGGGATAGCCGCTATAGTCGGTCTGGCACACGCCGGTGATCAGATCGCGGGTGCCCAGCTGCCAGGCCCACGCCGCCGCCAGGGTCATGAACAGCAGGTTGCGGCCCGGCACGAAGGTGTTGGGCAGGCCACCCTGGCCGGTCTCGCCGAGCACCGCCCCGGTATCCCCGGTCAGGGTGTTGCCGCCCAGCTGTTTCAGGCTGTCGACGCTGAGGACGCGATGCTGGCGCACCCCAGCCCGGCGCGCGACCTCGGCGGCACAGGCCAGCTCGACGCGATGCCGTTGACCATAATCGAAGGTGATGGCGTCGACGGTGGTGAAGCGGTTCTTCGCCCACGCCAGACAGGTGGTGCTGTCCTGGCCACCGGAGAGGACGACAAGTGCAGCGCTCATGCCCGTACCCTAACGAGACCCCATCGCCACGCGATGGGGCGGACGCCGAAGCCCCAAAACTAAGCCGCCCGCGACGTCCACAACGTGATGCCGTGCCGCCGCAGACAGGCCTGCCAGGTGGCGCGTTCGCGCGTGCGTACGGTCTTCAGCAGGCACTGCAGCTTCTCCTCCTCGGTGAGGCCGCGCGGCGGGTTGCGCGGGTGCATGCCGGCCTCGGACGGGGTGCGGTCGCCCTTGCGGGCGTTGCAGTCGCGGCAGGCGGTGACGACGTTGGACAACGTGTCGCTGCCGCCACGGCTGCGCGGCAGGACGTGGTCGCGGGTGCCGCTGCGCATGCCGATGCGCAGGCCGCAGTACTGGCAGGCGAAGTCGTCGCGGGTGAATACGACCTGCTTGCTGGCGGCCTCGAAGATGGCGCGGCGGCGGCGCGTGCGCACCACATAACGCATCACCACCACGGCCGGCAGCGGCAGCACCAGGTACTGGCTGCGCACCGCCTCCGGGTACGCCTCAAGCACGTCGGCCTTGCCCGACACCACCAGGCCGAGCGCATCGATCCAGCGATCTTCGATGGCGAGATACTCGTAGTTGGCGTTGAGGACAAGGCAGCGGGACACGGGGCCTCCGAGTGGCGGCGACCCTACCAAGGGGCCACGGCACGGGAACCGCTTACTGTGGCCCGGCCTTGGCAGTCCACAGTACGATCTTAACCTAGCGACATGGCCAGTCTCTCCTTTCTCGGCGCCGCCCGCACCGTCACCGGTTCCAAGCACCTGTTCGAGGCCGGCGGGCATCGCCTGCTGATCGACTGTGGCCTGCACCAGGAGCGCGAACTGCAGGAGCGCAACTGGGCGCCATTCCCGGTCGACCCCGGACGGATCGATGCGGTGGTGCTGACCCACGGCCACCTCGACCACTGCGGCCTGCTGCCGCGCCTGGTCAAACAGGGCTTCCGCGGCCGGGTCCATACCACCAAGGCGACTGCCGGCATCGCTCCGCTGGTCATGGCCGACAGTGGCCGGCTGCAGGAGGAGGACGCGCGCTGGAAAGAGAAACGCCACGCCGCCGAGGGCCGGCGCAAGGAGCACGGCTACCAGCCGCTCTACACCCACGAGGACACCCTGATCGCCGCCCGCCGTATCGACGGCCACGCCTGGCGCACGCCGGTGCAGGTGGCGCCGGGCATCACCGTCGTCTTCCATCCCGCCGGCCACATCCTCGGCTCGGCGCTGGTGCGAGTGCAGGCCGCTGATGGGCACGCCGTGCTGTTCAGCGGCGATCTTGGTCCCGGCGGCAATCCGCTGATCGAAGGGCCCGACACCGCCTGCGGCGCGCCCAACCTGGTGGTCGAGAGCACCTACGGCGACCGTGAGCACGAACCGGCCGCGGTAGCCGACCAGGTCGCCGGCATCCTGTCGACTACCTGGCGGCGCGGTGGCAACGTCGTCGTGCCGTGCTTCGCCATCGAACGCGCCCAGGAGATCCTCTTCCGCCTGCGCCAGCTGCACGACGAGGGTCGGCTGGACGCCTGGCGGGTGTTCCTCGATAGCCCGATGGCGATCGGCATGCTGCAGGTCTTCCGCGACAACCCGGATTCCTGCCTGCCGTCGGTGCGCCGGCTGATTGAGAACGGCCGCAGCCCCTTCGACCTGCCCGGACTGACCCTGACCGCCGGCCGCGACGACAGCAAGGCGATCAACCAGCACCGCCGCGGCGCCCTGATCCTGGCCGGGGCCGGCATGTGCAACGGTGGCCGCGTCAAGCATCACCTCGATCACAATCTTGAGCGCGCGGAGTCAGCCGTGCTCTTCGTCGGCTACCAGGCGAGCGGCACGCTCGGCCGGCAGATCCTGGAGACGCGCGGGAAGACCGGGCAGATCGTGCGCCTGTTCGGCCGGCAGCGCGAGGTGCGCTGCGCCGTCGAACAGGTGCGCGGCTTCAGCGGCCACGCCGGCAAGAGCCAGATCCTCGCCTGGGCCGGGGCGTTGGATCCGCAGCCGAAGCGCGCCTTCGTCGTGCACGGCGGCGAGAACGTCAGCCAGACCTTCGCCGGCGAACTGGCCAGTCGCTTCGGCTATCAGGCGATAGCGCCAGAGCTGGGTCAGACCGTCACGTTGTGATCCTGGAAGCGCGAGCCTACGCCTTCCCCGCCACCGCCGCTTCGGCGAAGGTCGCGACGTCGGTCAGCAGCCGGCCGGCGGCCTGCACCAGGGGGAAGGCCATGGCCGCGCCGGTGCCCTCGCCGAGGCGCAGGCCGAGGTCGAGCAGCGGTTCCAGACCCAGCTTGGCCAAGGCCAGGCAATGCCCGGGTTCGACGCTGCGGTGGCCGGCGATGAGGTGGTCGACCACCGCGGGGCACAGCGCCTGTGCGATCAGCGCCCCAGCGGTGGCGATGAAACCGTCGACCACCACCGGCTTACGCGCCGCGGCGCAGCCGAGGTAAAACCCGGCAATGGCGCCGATCTCCAGGCCCCCGACCTTGGCCAGGACGCCGAGACCGTCGAGCGGATCCGGCCGATGCAGCGCCAACGCGCGGGTGACCACCTCGCATTTGCGCGCATGCGCGGCGTCGTCGATGCCGGTGCCGCGACCGGTGACCGCGGCGGCCGCGGCGGCGCACAGGCAGGCGGTGATGCACGACGACGGAGTGGTGTTGCCAATGCCCATGTCCCCGGCGGCGAGGAGGTCGGCGTCCCGGCATAGCTCCTGGGCGACGCGGATGCCGGCGGCGACCGCACGCTCCGCCTCGTCGCGAGTCATCGCCGGGCCACGCGCCAGATTGCCGGTGCCGGGGCGCACGCGTTCGTCGCGGTAGCGTCCACGGATCGGCGCGAGGTCACCAGCGACGCCGACGTCGACCGCCATCACCGTGGCGCCGCTGATCCGCGCGATGGCATTGATGCCCGCCCCGCCGGCGACGAAGTTGAACATCATCTGCGGCGTCACCTCGGCTGGGAAGGCCGAGACGCCCTCGGCGCAGACGCCGTGGTCGCCGGCGAACACGGCAATGGCGGTGCGGGCCAGCGTCGGACGGGCGGTGCCAGTCATGGCGGCCAGCCGCTCGGCCGTGTCCATCAGCCGGCCCAGTGCCCACGGCGGCATGGTCAACTGGTCAAGGCGGGCACGGGCCGCGGCACGCGCTACGGGATCGGCGTCGGCGATGGCTGCGATGGTCTCTGAAATGCACATGACCCGGCACCATGGATGCCGGGTCAGGTCGACAAGATGCGAGGTCGTTGGCCGTTCAGCGACGACGGGGCGCCACCGCCGGGGCCGGCGTCGGCTTCACCGGCACAACGGCCTTCGCAGCAGCCTGCTGGTCGGCCAGCTTGCGCTTGTGGTCTTCGATCGCCATCGACAGCTGCGAACGGACCTCTTGGCCGACCACGCCGCTGAGTTCGTTCATGATCTCGGTGCGGATCTCGCTCTTGAGCTTGTCTCGCTCGGCGCGCTTCTCGTCCTCGGACTGGCAACCGGCCAGGACGAGCACAGCAAGGGCACAGGGGGCGATGATGGCGAGGCGGCGCATGCGGATAAACTCCGATGGAGTGAGCGGTGTATCATACCAGCCCCGATCGGGGCGCAACGAGACGCAGCACACGACGCCTAAGTCGTTGGCGCCGCAGCAGGTAGACGACGCTCGGCGATCTCTTCGAGGAGCCGGACGAGGCAGTCGTCGATCTCCAGCGTGCCGAGCTTCTCACCTTTCTGGTCCTGCAGCGCGACTGTTCTGGCGCCCGCCTCGGCTTGGCCGACGACCGCAAAGTAGTTCACCCGTGCCAACCGCGCCTCGCGGATCTTGGCGCCGAGCTTGTCCGGCTTCTCGTCGACGGTGGCGCGGATGCCGGCCGAGGTCAGCTGCTGCTGGACCTCACGGGCGTAAGCCAGCTGCTCGTCGCTGATCGGCAGGATGCGCACCTGCTCGGGGGCCAGCCACAGCGGGAACTTGCCTTCGAAGTGCTCGATGAGGATGCCGATGAAGCGCTCGATCGAGCCAAGGATGGCGCGGTGCAGCATGACGCAGTTGTGCTTGGCCCCGTCCTCGCCGATGTAGGTGGCGTCGAGGCGCTCCTTGCTGGGCAGGTTGGGGTCGAGCTGGATGGTGCCGCACTGCCAACCGCGGCCGATGGCGTCGACCAGGGTGAACTCCAGCTTGGGGCCGTAGAAGGCGCCCTCGCCGGGACTGATCCCGTACTTCAGGCCTGCCGCATCGACCGCGCGGCCGAGGGCCGCTTCGGCCTGGTCCCAGCTGGCATCGCTACCCAGGCGCTTCTCCGGCCTGGTCGACAGCCTGACCTCGATGCGCTCAATGCCGAAGCCGAAGTCGGCGTAGACCTCGGTGAGCATGCGGCAGAACGCCGCCACCTCGGCCTCGATCTGATCGTCGGTGCAAAAGATGTGGGCGTCGTCCTGGACGAAGCCGCGCACGCGCAGGATGCCGTGCAGCGCGCCGCTCGCCTCGTTGCGACAGCAGCTGCCGAACTCGGCGATGCGCAGCGGCAGCTCGCGGTAGCTCTTCAGGCCCTGCTTGAAAATGAGGATGTGCCCCGGGCAGTTCATCGGCTTGATCGCGAAATCGCGCTTCTCGCTCTCGGTGACGAACATGTTGTCGCGGTACTTGTCCCAGTGGCCGCTGCGCTCCCACAGGCTCTTCGACATCACCGACGGGGTGTGCACCTCGTCGTAGCCGTTGGCGCGCTGGCGGGCGCGCATGTAGTCCATCAGCGCGACGTAGATCGACCAGCCCTTGGGGTGCCAGAAGATCTGGCCCGGGTTGTCCTCCTCGATGTGGAAGAGGTCGAGCTCTTTGCCGAGCTTGCGGTGGTCGCGCTTCTTCGCCTCTTCGATGCGCAGGAGGTGCGCCTTGAGGCCCTTGTCGTCACCGAAGCAGGTGCCGTAGATGCGGGTCAGCTGGTCGCTGGTCTGGTCGCCGTGCCAGTAGGCGCCGGCCACCGACATGATCTTCGAGGCCTTGAGGAAGCCGGTGCTGGGCACATGCGGCCCCATGCACAGATCCTCCCAGTCGCGGCCCGGTTCGCCGTTGGCGTAGAACGACAGGACGGCCGAGCCCTTGGCGATGGCGCGCTGGGCGTTGTCGGTCTTGTAGATGTCGCCCTCGGTGCGCTTGAGACCGTCGGCAAGCGACAGCTCGCAACGGGTGAACGGCTTGTTGGCGGCGACGATCTCCTGCATCTTCGCCTCGATGGCCGGGAAGTCGGCCTCGGAGATCGGACGCGGGGTCTTGAGGTCGTAGAAGAAGCCATCGTCGACCGGCGGGCCGTAGGCTAGGCGGGTGCCGGGCAGCACCGCGCACACCGCCTCGGCCAGCACATGCGCGGCGCTGTGGCGCAGCAGGAACAAGGCGTCCTTGTCATCATTGCCGACGGTGAGGATCTTGACCGAGCAGTCGCGGTCGAGCAGACGCGACAAGTCGCGGATCTCAGACCCGTCGACCTTCACCCCGATCGAGCGCTTGGCCAGGCCAGGGCTGATCGACGTGGCGAGTTCGAGCCCGGTGATCGGCTGGGGAAATTCACGGACGGCGCCGTCGGGAAGGGTGATGCGTGGCATGGGGGGAGGAACGTAAGGCGGAAGGTGGAAGGCGGAAGGCGGAAGAATCACCAAGGACGACGCACCCCGGCCACCCTTCCGCCTTCCGCCTTCCGCCTTCCGCCTTAGCTTTCCGCGATGCCCGACGACGTCCTCATCACCATCGTCATCCCGGTGAAGAACGAGCAGGAGACCCTGCCCGACTTGGCGCGCGAGATCGACGCTGCCTTCGCCGCCCAGACCTATGCCTGGGAAGTGCTGTGGGTCGACGACGGCTCGAACGACCGCTCGCGCGAGTTGATGCAGGGCCTGCCGGCCCCACACCGCTGGCTCGCCTTGGACCGCAACCACGGCCAGAGCGCCGCCTTTATGGCCGGCTTCCGCGCCGCCCGCGGCACCTGGGTCGGCACCCTCGACGGCGACGGGCAGAACGATCCGCTCGACCTGCCGCGCCAACTCGCCCGCGCCCTGGAGAAGGGCGTCGACATGGTCAACGGCATCCGCGCCAAGCGCCAGGACTCGTGGTTCCGCAAGCTCAGTTCGAAGATCGGCAACGGCGTGCGCAACGCCATGACCGGCAACACGGTCAAGGACGTCGGCTGCAGCACCCGCGTCGCCCGCCGCGCGGCGCTGATCGACCTGCCCTTCTTCCACGGCATGCACCGCTTCCTGCCCACCCTGGTGCAGATGCGCGGCTTCAGCATCGACGAGATCCCGGTCAACCACCGCCAGCGTGCCGGCGGCGCCAGCAAGTACGGCCTGTGGAACCGCGCCCCCAGCGCCGCCCGCGACCTCTTCGGCGTGCGCTGGCTGAAGCTGCGCAACCGCAACTTCACCATCGCCGCCCAGGGCGGGAAGTAGCCGTGCGCTGGCTGGTCGTCGCCTGCGTCGCGCTGCTGGCACTGGCGGTCGGCGTGTCTGGCGCGGAATCCTACGTGCACAACGGCGCGCTCTACGAGGGCCGCGGCCACATGAACCGCGTGCTGCTGACCATCGACCTGCCGTTCACCGTCACCCACTGGACCATCACCGGCTGGAAGATCCTCGGCTTCATCGGCGCGTTCTGCTTCGGCGGCCGCTGGCTGGTGCAGGCCTGGCACCGCAAGCGCAGCGGCAACGCGATGATGCCCACCGCCTTCTGGATCATCAGCCTGTTCGGCGCCGGGATGGTCACCGCCTACTTCATCTGGGGCAAAAACGACTCGGTCGGCATTTTCACCAACGCCATGCCCGCCAGCGTCGCGATGTGGAACCTGATCCAGGACCTACGCGGGAAGAAAAAGACACAGAAGGCGTAGGGGCCTAGGGCGCAGCCGCGCCAGCGGCGAGAACCGGCCGCCGAGCGGCGGTGGCGGCATACAATCGGCGCAGCCGATGCCGCCACGGTTTCGGAGCCTGCGACGAAACCGAGCCGCGACAAAGATACTACCACCGAATCAAGTCCTTCTTTGCGGACCAGTCTGCGGGGATAGACTGTCCGATGAGCCGGTCGGAGGGAGGTACCCGGGTGGTGCCGGGGCTGAGCGCCGTACCGGAG
>JBBREK010000176.1:0-8923 GCA_038203025.1 Planctomycetota bacterium | reverse complement strand
GGGTCTGATTGATCAGGTCGACCATTGAGGCCAGCGAGGTCGACTTGCCCGAGCCGGTGGCACCGGTGACCAGCACCAGGCCCTGCGACAGCTGGCACAGGCGGGTGCAGACCTCGACCGGCAGGCCGAGCTGCTCGAAGGAGAAAATCTCGTAGGGGATGGTACGCATGACCGTGCCGACGGCGCCGCGCTGGAAGAAGACGTTGACGCGGAATCGGCCGACGCCCTGCAGGCCGAAGCTCATGTCGAGCTCCATCTCTTGCTCGAACCGGGCGATCTGCTGGTTGTCGAGCACCGAGTAGATCAACTTCTTGGTCTGCTCGGGGCCCAGGACCTCGGTGCCAGGCAGCTCGGCGAGCGTGCCGTCAACGCGGATGCGTGGGCCCGAACCGGCCGATAGGTGCAGATCGGAGCCTCCGCGCTCCACCATCGTGCGCAGCAGTTCCTCCATGGTCAGCATGATGCCACCCTCCGGTCCTCATGGTGGCGGGCGGGTGCCGGGGGTGCAAGGGGAGGCTGGCCATGGCCGTACCGGGCGCGTGCGTTGGCGGGGCCGATCCGGTGCCTAGCCTGCCGCCCATGCGGGTCCTGCCCCGGACGGTTCTTCGCGAGGTCCTGCTGCTGGTGGCGTTCTACGCCGCGGTCTACCTCGGTCTCATCCTGGCCGGGGCGGCGGCTCCGATGCTCAAGCAGGGGGCGCCGCTGGCCGCGGTCATCGGCTTCCTCCCCCAGCAGGCCCTCCTGCTGGGCATGCTGGCGGTGCCTTTGGCCATGGTCACGGCCTTTCTCGCCTGCATCGGCCGGATGCGCGAGGACGGCGAGCTGACCGCCCTGCAGGCGGCCGGGGTCGGGACCTGGCACGTGGCCCGCGCCACCATGCCGGTGGCCATCCTGGTGGCGATCCTGATCGGGATCGCAGCCCATCTCTGGCTACCGCGACTGGCGGCGGGCATGATGGCGGGACGCCAGGAGCTGCTCAGCCAGGCAATCGCCGCCCAGGTCGAGCGGCGCAAGCCCATCCGCCAGGACGAGAACGGCATCCTGGCTGCGAACTCGGTCGAAGCCGACCGCCTGGTCGGAGTCTTCGGCGTGCAGATCGGCGAGGACGGCGCGATGGCGGCCCTGTACGCACCGACCGCCCGCTGGGTGGTCGATCCTGGCGACGAGGACGAGCCGGTGGTACTCGGTCTGCAGCTCGACGACGCCTTCGCCATCATGAGCGAGGGTGGGACGTCCAAGCGCATCGCCACGGCGGTCATCCCCAGCATGTCGACGCGCCTGCCGGGCGACGGGGTGAATCTGCAGAATTTCGCTGATGCCCTCTCCACCAAGGAACTGCTGCATCGCATCCGTACCGCCCCCGAGCACTCCGCGCGTGAGCGCCGTTCGATGCGCAACTACGAACGCGCCTGGCATACCCGCTTGATGCTGCCGGTGGCGGTGATCGCCTTCTGGTCGTTCGCCTGCGGCCTCGGCCTGGCGATCGGGCGCGGCAACCGCATGCTCGCCGTCTGCCTCGGCGTCGTCACCGTCGTCATCACGCTGTTCCCGGCCCTGATCCTGGCCAAGGAGGTCGGCGAACAGCTGAACATCGATGCTGCGATCTGGGTATGGCCCCCGCCCATCATCATCGGTGCGCTCGGCGCCTGGTTGTTGTGGCGGTATCGCTGATGAACACCCTCGACCGCCATCTCCTGGGGCAGTTCGTGCGTAACGCCGCCCTGGTGTCGGCCGCCACCGTCGTGGTGTTCGTGGTGCTCGACATCCTGCTTGGCTTCCAGTTGCTCACCCGGCCGTCTTCGTCCCCGTGGACCAAAGTGGAGCTGTTCGCCTGCCGGGTGCCTGGCCTGCTCAACTTCGCCCTGCCGGTGTCGGCGGTGGTCGCGGTCCTCGCCACCGCCGCCCCGATGCTGCGGCGGGGTGAATTCACCGCCCTTGGCGCGGCCGGCATCACCCTGCGTCACGCCACCCGGGCTCTCCTGTTTGGCTGCCTGGCCATCGGGGTCGTCGACGTGGTCATCGCCGATCTCGCAACTCCGCCAGCCACCGCCCGGGCCCTGGCCCTGCAGGATCTGCTGGAGGGGCAGAACCGCGAGGGCCGGGTCTGGCGCACGCCCAAAGGATCGACGTGGTTCGCCGGTGGGGCCAGATTGGTCGGGGTGCCCGTCCCAGAGCTGAAGCGGGTGGTCGCCGCCGCCGGTGGGGCAATGATGCTGGCGGACCGCCTGGAGTGGGACGGCCAGCACTGGCGGGCGCCGGACGGATGCGCTGTGCTCACCGTGTCCGGCGGCGCGCAACGTCTGGAACGCCGGCCGCCGGGCAGTCTGCCGCCGGAACTGGCTCTGGAGTTGCCACCCAACGAACTCTACGGATTGCTGCTGCCCCGCTTCACCATGACCAGCAGTGAACTGCTTGGACGCGGTGAGCGCGCTGACGTGGCGACGGTGTGGGGCCGGGCGACCAGGCTGATCCTGCCACTACTGGCGGCGATGTCCGCCCTCGCCCTGTTCGTCCACTTCCGCAACCGCGACCGCGTCGCCGTGGCAATCGTCGAGTCGGTGGTGGCCGCCCTCGTCCCGACTGCCATCCTGACGGTCGCGGGACTGGCGGCCGACACCACCTCCGGACCGCCGATCCTGACCGTCGGCGCCGGCTGCATCCTGGCCCTGGTACCAACGCTGTGGTGGTGGCTGCGCTGGCGGATGTAGCCTAGAAATCGCAGTTCGCGGTTCGCGGTTCGCGGTTGTAGCACCACGTGTTGTGCGTGTTGATGGCGAACCACGAACCGCGAACCCACTGTGGCAGCTGGATGTAGCGCCTCAGCCACCAGCCTGCTGCGAGCTGGCGTAGAGCGCGGCGTAGCGGCCGCCGGCGGCCATCAGGTGATCGTGCGAGCCCTGTTCGGCGATGACGCCGTCGTGGATGACGACGATGCGGTCGGCATCACGGATGGTGGCCAGGCGATGGGCGACGATGACGGCGGTGCGCCCTTCGACCAGACGTTTGAGCGCGCGGCGGATGCGGCCCTCGGTATGGATATCGACGGCGCTGGTCGCCTCGTCGAGCACCAGTACACGCGGGTCGGCGAGGCAGGCGCGGACCAGGCAGACCAGCTGACGCTGGCCATGGCTGAGGTTGGTGCCGCCCGGCCCGCAGTCGGTGTCGAGACCCTTTGGCAGGGCGAGTAGGACCTCGTCGGCGCCGAGTTGGGCCACTGCCGCGTCGATGTCGGCATCACTGGCCTCTGGCCGCGCCAGACGCAGGTTGTGGCGGATGGTGCCGCTGAACAGGACGTTGTCCTGCGGTACCACGGCGACCTGGCGACGCAGGCTCTCCTGGGTCACGCTGCGCAGGTCATGGCCATCAATGGCGATCGTCCCGGCCACCGGGTCGTAGAAGCGGGTGAGCAGCTGCACCAGCGTGCTCTTGCCATGCCCGGTCGGTCCGACCACCGCCACCGTCTCGCCGGCGCGGATCGCCAGATCAATGCCGCGCAGCACTGGCTTGTCGGGCAGATAGGCGAAATGCACGCCGGTCAGGGTAACCTCGCCGCGCGTCGGCGGCAGCGGTTTGGCGTCCGCGGAGTCGGTGATCTCCGGACGGGTGTCGAGCAGCAGGAAGATGCGCTGCGCCGAGGCACTGGCGGTGGCCAGTCGCTCGACCAGGTCGCCGATCTCCTGCAGGGGGCCGAGGAAGAGGAAGACGTAGAATACGCACTGCGCCAGCTGACCGATCGAGATGCGGCCTTCCGCGAGGTGGTGACCCCCAACCACCAGCAGGGCCGAGATGCCAAGGGTGGCGAGCACGGCGGTGAACGGTCCGAACCAGGCCCAGGCGAACGAGGCCCGGATGGCGCCCCTGTCCAGGTCGCTGAGCAAGGTGCCGTAACGGGCGCGATTGCTGGCCTCGGCGCCGCTCTGCTGGATCACCCCGACGCCGGTGATGGTTTCGCAGAGGTGGGCCGTCACCCGGCTCTTGGCCTCGGCGACCTGGCCCCAGCGCCGCTGGCCAGCCTTGCGGAACACTGTTGTCACCACCAGCAGGACAGGCAGCAGGGGGGCCAGGACCACGAACATCCACGGATCGATCAGCAGCATGGCCACCGAGGCGCCGGTGAAGCGCAGCAGTACGCCGAGTCCTTCCGGGGCGGCATTGACCAGGGCCGGCTGCAGCGCTTCGACATCCCGGTCGACGCGCGAGATGATACGCCCGGCCCTGGTGGCATCGAAATAGCGCATCGACAGGCTGTGGATATGCGCGTAGAGGCGCTGCCGCAGGCTGGCGAGCACGCGCAGCGCGATTCGGCCAGCCAGCCAGTGGGCGAAGCCGGCGCCGCCGAAGCGTACCAGCCAGGTAGCGAGCAATCCGGCCAGGGTCAAGGCGATGAACCCGGCGGTGGCCGAACCGGCGATGGCGTGATCGACCATGCCGGCGAGGAACCACGGGCGGATGACGATCGAAATGACCATGAAGGCTTCGAGCGAGGCCAGCGCCAGCAACGGGCCGCGCGTGCCACGAGTCAGCTCCCACAACCGGGCCGCGGTGGCGCGGTCAAGGGGGGCGCGGGCAAGGTCTTCCTCATCCTGCAGGTCGTTCGATCGTCCCGCACTGGCGGCGGGTGCCCGGATTGGCTTGCTCATGCCGCCACCTCGCGGTCGAGGCCGAGGAGGTCGCGATAGAGCGGGTCGCGCGCGGCCAGCTCGGCGTGCGTACCGCAAGCGGCGATGCGGCCGTTGCGCAGCATCAGCACCCGGTCGGCGGCGGCGCAGCTCGCTGGTTTGGCGCAGACCATGAGTACGGCGGTGTCGGCAAGGTGCAGTCGCAGGTTGGCCAGCACGCGCGCCTCGGTAACGGCGTCGAGGGCGCTGGTGGCGTCGTCGAGGACCAGCACGGCCGGCCGGGCAAGCAGCGCCCGGGCCAGGCAGACGCGCTGCCGTTGCCCGCCCGACAAGGTCACGCCACGCTCGCCGATGCGGCCCAGCATGCCCTCGCGCAGGCCGGCGGCGACTTCATCAGCGGCGGCCAGGCGCAAGGCCTCGCACAGGTCCTCCTCGCGGGCCTCGGGGCTGACCAGGCGCAGGTTGGCCGCCAGGGTGTCGGAGAAGAGGAAGGCCTCCTGGAAGGCCAACTGGCAGCGCCGCCGCCAGGCCTGTGGATCGATCGAGCTCAGTTCGGTCCACACGCCGTCACGGCTGCCGACCAGCACGCGCCCGGCCTCGGGATCGCGCAGCCGCGGGATCAGCTGGGCGAGGGTGGTCTTGCCAGATCCGGTCGCGCCGACCAGCGCAGTGATGCTGCCCGGTGCCAGGGTCAGGTCGATGCCGTCGAGCACGTTGCGCCCGTCGACGCGCACCACCGCCTGTTCGAGGCGGATCGCGAGCGGGCCGGCCGGCGGCGGCGCTCCGCCAGTGGCGATGGCCGGCACGGCGTCGAATATCTCGATGATGCGGCCGGCCGACGATGAGGCGTCGGCGAACATGCGCACCAGCATGCCGATGGCCTCGACGCGGAAGACCAGACCTTGGATGACCATCATGGACGCTATCAGATCGCCGGGAGTCAGGGCGCCGCGCATCACCAGCCAGCCGCCGCAGCCGAGCACCCAGACGTGGCCGAGGGAGACGACCAGCTGCGGGAAGGGCAGGCGGATGGCGGTGTAGCGGATGGCGGCGCGGGCCTTGCCGGTGAACGTCTCGACCTTGCCTGCGAAGCGCGCCACGCGCTGATCCTCCAGAGCGAAGGCTTTGATCACGCGCACGCCCTGCACGCCCTCGCTGAGCTCCTGGCTGACCCCGTCGTAGCTCTCGGCGGCGATGCGGTCGAGGGTGACTAGGCGACTGGCCTGGGTCTTCATGATGACGATGGCGATCAGTACTAGCAGGCCGGGTACCAGGGCGAGCAGCCAGTGGTACCACAGCAGCAGGCCGAGGGTACCGGTGACGATCATCAGCAGTTCGAACAGGCTGCGCGAGCCGCCGACGATGGCGTCGCGCACCAGGTCGCTGTCGCGGGTGGTGCGGTTGATCACCTCGCCGGCGCCGTGGCGGCGGTGCCAGCCCAGGTCGAGGCGCTGCACCGTGTCGAGGATGCGGTCGCGCAGGGTGTGCAGCAGGCGCTGGCCCAGCACCATGGCGACGATGGTGGCGGCGTACTGCAGTATACCGCGCAGCAGGGTGACGCCGACCAGCACCCAGACCCAGAACCAGGCGCCGCTGGCGTCCAGCGAGCCATCTGCCAGGCGTTGGACGGCGTGGCCGGTGCGCAGGTCCTCGACCGCCCGACCTATCAGCCAGGCGGTGGCCGGCTGGGCCAGATTGACCAGCCCGAGACCGATTACGACCAGCGCGGCGAGACCGAGGTGCCGACGGTAGAGGGCGAGAAGGCGGAGGAGGGGGTGCATCGGGCTCAGGGCGCCCGCTTCACCCATCCGCTGTCGGCGTTGACCAGCAGGATGCGCCGCTCGCCGGCCTGCTCCTTGAAGCGGACAGTCCAGAAGCGCCGGTCATCGGCGTCGGCAGCACTGGGCTCGACCAGTTCCACCGGGTCGCCCCAGGCGTGGCCGTCCCGGACGCACCAGTTGCGCGCCGCGGCGCTGGCCTCGGTGCGCGAGAGCGGCATGCGGGGTTGGCAGGCGGTGCAGGCGAGGATGGCTAGGCAGCCGAGGCAGAAGGCGGGTATCCGGCGCATGGACACGTCTTGGCGGGCGGCAGAACCTTGCAACGGATGCGCTTGGAGCTGGGGCAGCAGGCCCTATCACGCAATTCCCATGATCAGCTACCTCGACGACCTGCCCACCGGGCGCGACATCCCCCACGCCCTCAACGCCATCATCGAGATCCCCAAGGGTTCGTCGAACAAGTACGAGTACGACAAGGAGCTCAACGTCTTCCGTCTCGACCGCACGCTATACAGCCCGGTGCACTACCCGGGTGCCTACGGCTTCCTGCCGCGCACCCTGTCCGAGGACGGCGATCCGCTCGACGTGGTTGTGATCGTCGAGCACGAAACCTTCCCCGGCTGCCTGATCGAGGTGCGTCCGGTCGGCGTGCTGGTCATGCGTGACGATGCCGGCCTCGATCACAAGATCCTCGCCGTGCCGGTTGCCGACCCGCGCCTGCGCGAGGTGCATGGCCTACAGCATCTGGCCAAGCACTACCTCTCCGAGATCGACTACTTCTTCAACATCTACAAAGAGCTGGAAGGCAAGAAGTCCGACACCTACGGCTGGGAGGACCGCCTGGTTGCCCACCAGGTGATCCACGAGTCGGTCGAGCGCTACAAGGACTACAAGAAGGGCTTGATTGATCGCTGGAACAAGCCCACCGCCAAAGGTCTGAAGGCCAAGGTCAAGGTGGTCACGACGCACCTGAAGCAGGACGACCTGATCAGCGTGACCAAGGTACACAAGAAGGCGGATTCGGACGGTATCCCCGAGATAGACCCGCTGATCGCGGCGCCATCCCCAGCCAAGCGCCGCCGGCGCGAATGACGGCTGGATGACGGCTGTCGAGGCTGTCATCCGTACGGGCCTCGCCATCATCCGGGCGTGCGCCGTCTGCTCATCGAGGACAACGACACCCTGCGCTGTTCGCTGCGACGGGGTCTAACCGCAGCCGGCCATGAGGTGGACGCGGTGGCCGATGGCGCTGCCGGCTGGGAAGCCGCCAGCGAGGCACGTCACGAACTGCTCACTTGACCGCATGCTGCCAGGCCTCGACGGCCTGGAGGTGCTGCGTCGCCTGCGCCGTTCGGGCTCGCGTGTTCCGGTGCTGCTGCTGACCGCCCGCGACGGTGTCGAGGACCGCGTCGACGGCCTAGATGCTGGGGCTGATGACTACCTGGTGAAGCCCTTCGCCGTCGCCGAGCTACTGGCGCGCATCCGCGCTCTCGGACGCCGCAGCGATCATCGCGCCGACCCGCTGCTGGTCCTCGGTGACCGTGAACTCGACACCGCCGCCCGGCTGGTGCGTCGCGGTGGCCGACGCCTCGACCTGACGCCCAAGGAATTCCAGGCCCTGGGATACCTGGCAGCGCGCATGCCGGCGGTGGTGGCACGCGACGAACTATTCGCCCAACTCTACCCCTTGTCCTCACCCAAGCCGAGCCGGCCACCCTCACCGTCTCCGCGGTGCATGTCGATGTCGTGCTCGACAACCTGCTCGGCAATGCCGTCGCCCATGGCGAGCAGGGCGACCTCACCGTGTCCATCGACGGTAGCGTCGTCACGGTGACGAATCCCAGCCACACTACCGTCGACCCCGCCCGTCTGGGCACCGCCTTCTACCGCGCCGACGAGGCGCGCAGCGACGGCGCGCACTGCTGCCTCGGCCTGGCCCTGTGCCGACGCATCGCCGGCCTGCTCGGCGCACAACTTGATCTGACAGCAGCTGAAGGACGTTTCACCGCCTGCTTGTCCCTTCCCCTATCCGCGGCAGACGGGGTCAGTACTGGAATGGTTCCAGTCTGACGCTGGGTAGCAGGCTGGGCTTGCCGGTGAGGAACTCGTCCACCGCGCGGGCCACTTCGCGGCCTTCGCTGATCGCCCAGACCACCAGGGACTGGCCACGCCGGGCGTCGCCGGCGGCGTAGAGGCCGGGCACGCTGGTGGCGCGGGTCTTCGCGTCGGCTTTGACGTTGCCGCGCTCGTCCAAAGCGACGCCGCTCTGCTCGATCAGGCCGCCGCGCTGCGGGCCAAGGAAGCCCATGGCGAGCAGCACCAGGTCGGCCTCCCAGGTACGCTCGGTGCCCGGCTTCTCCACCGGCTTGCCGCCCGACCAGTCGAGGTCGATGGTCTTGAGGCCGGTAACCTTGCCGTCCTTGCCGAAGAACTCCTTGGTCGCCAGGCTGTAGTGCACCTGGCCGCCGTTGGTGGTCATTTCGTCAACGCTCGAACTGATGCGCTTGATGCGCGCCCACTGTGGCC
>JBBREK010000175.1:0-8953 GCA_038203025.1 Planctomycetota bacterium | reverse complement strand
TGACGCATGATGCCGATGTCGCGGCCCAGGCCGACCGCTCGGTGCGCATCGTCGATGGGCGGATCGTCAGCGACGAACGCCGCCCGCGCTCGAAGGGTACGGTCTCTGGCGAGCACGAGATGATGGATGTGCCCAGCCCGCAGGGCGACGGGGTCATTCGCCCCGCCGACACCTTGCGCATTGCCGTCCACGAGGGTCTGCTGGCGCACAAGATGCGCAGCGCCCTGACCATGCTCGGCATCGTCTTCGGCATCGCCGCGGTCATCGCCATGACCGCAATCACCGAGGGTGGCAAGCAGCGCCAGCTTGAGCAGATCCGCCAGATCGGCATGAACGCCGTGCAGGTGCGCGGCCTGCCCCTGGAAGGTTCGCGGCTGCTCGCCCAGCGGCGCATCAATCCCGACGGTCTCACCCCGGATGACTTCGCCGCCCTCAACCGCCATGTCGAGGGGGTCCAGGCGGCGGCGGCGTGGAAGGCGTTGAAGGCCGAGGTCCGCTTCGCCGACGTGGTCGACGAAGCGGCCACTCCGCAGGGGGTGATGGGCGACCTGCAGGAGGTCCTCGACTTCCACGTTGGCCAGGGGCGCTTCCTCGACGCTGCCGATGATACTGCCGGCGCCCGCGTCTGTGTCCTTGGCAGCGCGGTGGCGGCTGACCTCAATGCCGGCATCGGCGACGCCGTCACCGTTGGCGATCAGTTGCTCACCGTGGTCGGGGTGATGGGACGCAAGACCTACGCCTCCAGCGACATTTCCGACATCTCGATCGCCGACCGCAACCGTGACGTCTATCTGCCGTTCCAGACCCTGCGTTCGTACTACCGCAAGGTGGCGCGCGACAGCCAGCTCGACGTCATCGCCCTACGCATGGCCAGCGACGAGCGCCTGGTCGAGAGCAGCCAGCTGGCCCGGCGCATTGTCGGCGACCTGCACCGTGGGGCCGAGGACTTCGTCGTATCGGTGCCGCTGGAAGTGCTGCGCCAGGCGCAGTCCACCCGCGAAGTATTCAATCTCCTGATCATCGTCATCGCCGCGATCAGCCTGCTGGTGGGCGGTATAGGCATCATGAACATCATGCTCGCCACGGTCACCGAGCGGACCCGCGAGATCGGCATCCGCCGGGCGGTCGGCGCCAGCCAGCGCGCGGTGCTCGCCCAGTTCCTGGTCGAGGCCTCGCTGCTTTCGGCGGTCGGCGGTTTGATCGGCCTGCTCGCCGGCATCGCCGGGGCCCTGTCGGTCGAGGCGGTGTTCGGCTTCACCGTCGCCTTCTCGCCGCTGATCGCAGTCATCGCCGTCGGCCTGTCGGTATTGATCGGCATCGCCTTCGGTCTGTTCCCGGCCTGGAAGGCGGCGCGCATGGACCCGGTCGAGGCACTGCGGAACTGATGCCTAAAGGCTTCGGGGAGTTCGCGGTTCGCAGTTGGATAGTCGGATAGGGGCCTTGCTGGGAAATCCCATCGGTCACCTGTTTGGTGGCTCCTATCAACTCACAGTGCGTGGGTTGCTACAACCGTGAACCGCGAACCGTGGCAATGAAGCTAGGCCAACGGCTGCATCAACCAGGTGAGCAGACCACCGGCGGCGCCGCGGATCGAGCTGGCCTCCTCGACTAGGTGCTCGATGCGGCGGTCGGCGGCGCACTTGACCACGCCGGCGACGAGCAGGCCGTCGAGTTCTGCGCCGGGATCGGCGCTGCGGTTGCCGGTGCCCAGCACCACTTCGAGGCGGAAGACGTCGGAGAGGAACGGCACTAGGCCGCCGATCGACGCGCCGCGGCCGACCAGATGGACCTGGCCGCGCTGGCTGAGCAGGTCGCCGTCGTCGCGCAGGTGGCGGGCTCGGTCGCGGAAGAACGCGCCCAGGCAGTCGGCGGCAGCGCGCGCCGCGATCGACAGCTGCCGCTGGCGCTCCTGCAACTCGCCGAAGATGGATTGTTGACCCTCGACCTCGCCGCCGGGCACCTCGTCGACGTCGATCTGCCGCTTGACGTCCTCGGCGCGCAGCGGATCGACGCCGAGCGCGACACCGATGCGGTCGGTGACAGTGTCGCCGCCGAACGGATGCGTCTCCATGTGCAGCAGGCGGCCCTTGCGCCGTACGATCAGGGTGGTGTGGCGGGCGCCCAGGTCGATGACCAGCTGGGTCCCGCCCTTGTTCATGCGTCCGGCGATGCCGCGGTAGAGGGCGATGGGCTGCGGGATCAGACCCTCCAGGTGCAGGCCCAGTTCTTCGCTCATGTGCTTGAACTCGCCCAGCAGTCCGCGCCGTGCCGTCACCCGCAGGGCGTGGCAGGTGAGGTGGTTGCCGATCTGGCCGACGGGGTCCTCGCAGTCGATTTGGCCGTCGCGGGCGCGCACTGTCCAGTGCGTCGGTACGACATCGAGCTGTTCGCGATCGTCGGCGGTGGCGTGGGTACGGGCCCGGCCGAGGGCGAAGGCCCGTTCATGCTCGGAGATACGCACGTCCTCGCCTAGTGCCGACCAGCCGGTGACGGCAGTGGCGGACAGCGAGGGGTCGCTACAGGCGATGAACAGTGAGCGTGGTTCCAAGGCAAGCGGCCGGCAGGTCTGGTCGAGAGCATCGCGCAACGCCTCGATGCGGCCCGGCACGTCCAGCTCGGCCCAGCGCACCGGATACTCCTTGTGCCTGCGCGGCTCCTCGCCGGCACGCGGATCCAGCGCCGCCACCGTGATCGATAAGTGGTGGCTGCTGACCAGCGCGATGACGATCAGGTTCTGGGGGGGAAGGTCATGCATGAGGAAGCGGGTTTCGGGTTTCGGGTTTCGGGTCCCGGCCTTCGAGTTCCGAAACCCGCTGCGCCTTAGCGCAGCGTATAAAACGGCTTCGCGAACCGCACATTGACCGTGGCTATGCGCGACAGGTCGCCCTGGCAGCGGATGGTGTGGACGAGGTCGCGGGCCTTGGCTTCGGCGTCACGTCCCAGTGTCGAATCGTCCGGTCGGCCCCACACTAGGCGGCTGCCGGCGGCGGCGTTCAGGACGATGCCGCGGGCGCCGCGCTCGTCGAGCGGGGCGGCGCAGTCGATGGTTGCGACCAGGCCATTGTCCAGCATCGGCTCGACCAGGCGCCAGGCCTCGACGGCATGCCGCAGGTTGCCGCCACCCATCTCCAGCTGCCGCAGCAGCGGACGGCGCCGGTCGGGTCCCGGCAGGGTGCCGGGCAGGACCACGCCATCGCGGTCGACCCACACGCGGGTGCCGCTGACCAGCACGCCCGGCATGTACGGCCGACGCATGCCCATCGCGACCTCGAGCACGCGGACCAGGCGGGTGTGGCCTGCAGTGGTCACCGGTTCGTGGCGCAGGCGCACGGCGCGGACCTCGGCGACGCCGGGTTGGGCGAGCAGGTGTTCGGTGAGCTTGCCCATGACCCAGCCGTTGGTCTCGGCGAGTTGTTCACGTCCGGGGAAGGTGGCCAGCCAGCCGTCGATCTCCCGCTGCGGCGCCTGCGGCCCATCGAGCCAGCGCACCTCGACGCGGTCCACTGGCATGGGCCTGGGCAGGTTGACCGCGGCGGCAGCCGACAGCACCAGCAGGGCGAGGGCGGCGCACACGCACACCGCCATCCAGGCCCGGGACGAGCCGGTGGCCACCGGCGCATTTCGGTCGGCCTCGGTGCCGGCGGTGGCGTCACGCGGCAGGGGGGGGGGCTTGCGCCGACGACGGGTGGGCGGTGGCTCCGACTGTTCGCGGGCGGCCGGCACTGGCTTCGAGCGGCGCCGCTTGCGCTGTGCCGCAGCAACCAGGGCCTCGCCGCTGTTGCTGGGCTCGGGGGTGGACGGACGGAGTCCGTCGCTGGCAGGTCGGTTGTCGCTCATGGCAGACTGCGGCGCGCGGCGGCGCGGAGGGCAAGGCGGTGGACGAGGTCAGGGAAACTGATGCCGGCGGCGGCGGCGGCCTTGGGCGTCAGACTGGCGTCGGTGAAGCCCGGCAGGGTGTTGATCTCAAGCACGGCGAGTTCGCCGTCGGCGGTGCCCATGATATCGATGCGCGACAAGTCGCGACAGGCGCAGGCGCGATGTGCGGCGACGCCGATGGCGCCCAGGCGGGCGGCCAGGTCTTGGTCGGCTACCGGTACCTCGACGGTGTCGGGCCGGTTGTACTTGGCCTCGTAGTCGAACACCCCGGTGGTGGTGCTGATGACCAGCGGCGGCAGGGCGCGCGGGCCATCGGCCTCGTCGATCACCGCCACGGTGTATTCCGGACCGGGCAGGCGCTCCTCGATGAGATAGCGGCGCGGGCCGACCTCGCGCAGTAGCTCTTCGATCGCCGGCAGCACCCAGCCGGGATTGGGCACCATCTTCAAACCGACCGAGCTGCCGTCATCGGCCGGCTTCAGCACCAGGCCGCAGTGGTGGGGAAGTTTGAGGTCGCTGGGCTTGAACGGCCTGGACAGGTCGACCTCGACCCCCCAGGGCACGCGCACGCCGGCCTCCTGCAGTCGCCGCTTGGTCGCACTCTTGTCCATGCACAGGTGCGACACCGCGCTGTCCGAACCGACGTAGGCGATGCCGGCATGTTCGAGCACCGCCTGCAGCGCACCGTCCTCGCCGTAGGTGCCGTGGACGATATTGAAGGCGATGGCGTCCGGTCGCAGACGGGCCGGATCGAGTTCCCCCGCCAGGTCGACCTCGGCGACGTCGTGCCCGGCGGCGCGCAGGCCCCGTGCGATCGCCGTGCCGCTGCGTCGGCTCACCGCCGCCTCGCGTCCGGGTCCACCCATGATCACGTCGACGCGCAGGCTAGTCATCTCCCAGCTCCGATGGATGCGCGCGCAGCTCATCAGGGCAGGCCCAGGCCTCAACCTCCATGTCCAGCGCCACGCAGCGTTCGCGCCAGGCGGTGCGGCGGATGCGGCGCACCAGCCGGACCACGTCCATGGCGCTGGCGTCGCGTGCCGGATTGACGATGAAGTTGCCGTGCACGGTGCTGATCTCGGCTCCGCCGAGGCGCGTGCCCTTGAGGCCGAGTTCGTCGACCAGGCGGCCGGCCGGCAGGTCCTTGGACGGGTTGCGGAAGACGCAACCGGCGCTGGGCAGGGCCAGCGGCTGGCTGTCCGCCTTGGCCTTCTTCAGCTTGCCGCCGCGCTCGCGCAGCGCTTGCGGATCGCCAGCTTCCAGCACCAGCTCGCAGCCGAGGAACAGCGTCCCGTCGGGCAGGCCGCTGCTGCGGTAGGCGGCGGGTAGGGTCGAGCGCTCGATCCATTCCGGCGTTTCGCGTCCCGGCAGCACCACCTCGATCCGGCGGACGAAGTCGAGGGTCCAGCAGTGCACGGTGCCGGCGTTCATGCGCAGGGCCCCGCCTACGGTCGCCGGTACGCCGGCCAGACCTTCGGGGCCGGCCAGGCCGGCGGCGATGCAGTGGTTGACCAGCTTGGCCAGGTCGGTGGCGGCCCCGACTAGCAGAGTGCCCGGACCGGCCTCGCGGATGAAGTCGAAGTCGCGTCCGAGGCGCACCACCGGCATGGCCATGCCGTCATCGCCGACCAGCAGGTTGGCGCCCTTGCCCAGCCAGCGGGCACCGCACTCCAGGGCTTCGGCGAGATCGTCGCGGGCGTCGAGCACCGCCACGGTGGCCGGACCGCCGATGCGGAAGGTGGTCAACTCGGCCAGGCGCTGGACCTGGACGCGGTTGCGTGACGCGAAGCCGGCGCTGAACGAGGCCTGCACGATCATGTCCGTACCGCGCGAACCAGCCCCGGCGACTCGCGCGTCGGGGCGAGCGTAAAATACTGCAAGAGTTTCGGTGCTGCCAAGCCGACGTCACCTGCCCCCAGCACCAGTACGGTGTCACCGGGTGCCGCCAGGGTGCCGAGCATGGTGATCGCTTCCTCGGTCGTGTCGAAATAGCTGACTGTCTCTTCGCCGAGTCCCGCGCGCCTGCTGCGCAGGGCGGTGGCGAGCTTGGCGGCGTCGACGCCTGGGATAGGCGTCTCGCTGGCGGCATAGACCGGGAGCATGGCGACGCCGTGCGCCTGATCGAAGGCCTGGGTGAAGGCCTCGAAGCTGTCGGCCATGCGGGTGAAGCGGTGCGGCTGGAAGAGGACATGAACGCGGCCGCCAGCCAGTCTGGCGGCGGCGATGGTTGCGCGTACCTCGGTGGGATGGTGGCCGTAGTCCTCGACCACGCGGATGCCTGCCGCCTGGCCGTGCACGGTGAAGCGCCGGCGCACCCGCTCGCAGCTGGCCAGGGCAGTGAGGTCGCAGGCCGGGGCCAGCATCCGGGCGGCGGCGCAGGCCATCAGGGCGTTGTGCGCCATGTGCGCGCCGGGAATGGCGACCCGCACCTCGCCGAGATCACTGCCGCCGGCGCGAATGCGCATACGGCTGCCATCGGCACCGAGTTCGAGCCCCTCGGCGTGCCAGTCGCCGCCGTCGAGGCCGACGCGCAGCACTCGACAGCGCAGGCTGTCGGTGACCCGCGACGACAGGCCGGTGGTGGGGATGATGACCGCACCGTCCGCGGGGATGCGCATCAGCCAGTCATGGAAGGCTTGCTCCAACCCAGCGAAGGAACCGTAGTGGCGCAGGTGCTCATCATCGAGGTTGGTGACGATGGCGAGCTCTGGCTCGACATGTGCGAAACTGCCGTCGCTTTCGTCGGTTTCGGCGACGAAGACGTCGCCAGTACCGGCCCGCGCCCCGCCGCCGTCGAGTGACTGCACCGAGCCGCCGACCATGACCACGGGATCCTGTCCAGATTCCGTCAGCAGGTGCGCCACCATCCACGTTGTGCTGGTCTTGCCGTGACTGCCGGAGACGGCGAGCGTGCGGCTGCCCTCCATCAGGCGCACCAGGCATTCGCCACGGGTCAGCACCGGCACCCCGCGCCGTCGCGCCGTCGCCAGCTCCGGGTGGTCGGCGGGGACGGCGGTGCTGTAGACGACGACGTCGACACCGACGAGATGGCTGGTGTCGTGGCCGACGGCGCAGACGACGCCGAGTGTCCGCAGGCGGTCGAGGGTTGGCGCATCCTCCACGTCGCAGCCGCTGACCTCGGCCCCGACTCGCTGCAACAGCGGCACCAGGGCTGAGACGCCGGCTCCGCCGATGCCGAGCAGATGCACGTGCAGGCCGCGGAAGCGGGTGGTGATCATGCGCTGGCCACGAGCTGGGAGGATGCAGGATGCAGGCTGTCGCGGAAGCGGGAACGCGCCGCATCGCGACGGCGGGCGTGCGCCCGGTTGCGTCCGGCGAGCGTGAGGACCAGGCGGGCGACCTGATCGGCGGCCTGCGGCCTGGCCAGCCGTCCGGCCGCCGCGCCCAGTTGTGCAACAGCGGTACGATCGGCAGCGAAGCGGGTGAGCAGGGCGACGATATCCTCTGGACGGGTGGTCGCCTGCGGCATCAGCACGGCTCCGCCGGCCTCTGCCACCGCCCGGGCGTTGGCGGTCTGGTGGTCATCCGCCGCCCAGGGCAGGGGGATGTAGATCGCCCCGATGCCGCCGGCACACAGCTCGGCCACCGTGGTCGCACCGGCCCGCGTCACCGCCAAGTCGACCCGGCGGTAGAGGGCGGGCATGTCGTCGACGAAGCCCAGCACCTCGGCGTCGACGCCGGCGTCGGCATAGATAGAGGTGATGCGACCAAGATCCTGCTCGCCGGCGATGTGGATGAGGTGCAATCCGGGGATACTGCGCAGCTGCTTGGCTCCCAAGGCGACGAGGTCATTGAGGCTCTTCGCCGCCAGGCTGCCGCCGACCACCAGCACGGTCAGCCGCGTCCCGCCTCCACGCGGCTGGCGCGCGATGGCCCGCACCGGATTGCCCAGCCGGCGCACCCGGACCGTCGGCAGACGACCGGCGGCCTCGTCAAACTGGGTGATGATACGGGCGGCGAACAGGGCCAGCAGGCGGTTGGTGCGGCCGGCACGTGCGTTCTGCTCCATAACCACCAGTGGCCGTCCGGTCAGCGGCGCGAGCAGTCCGGGGATCAACGAGGCGTAGCCTCCCAGAGCGACCACCGCACCGGGCGGACGGCGGTGCAGCTCAAGCCAGCAGCCCCAGGCGGTGCGCAGGGCGTGCAGGATCCAGCGCGGACTGTGCAGGCGCGGGCGGTTCAGACCGAGGGGTAGCAGGGGGATGCCGGCGGCGGGTACCAGCCGGGCCTCCAGCCGCTGCGGATCGCCGATCCAGCGCAGGTTACCGGCGCCGCGTGCGCGCAGGGCTGCGGCGACCGCCAGGCCGGGCAGCACGTGCCCGCCGGTACCGCCGCCGCAGAAAAGGACGCCTTCCGCAACCGTCATGGTCAGATCCCTTCCGTGGTCGGCCGGCGCCTGGGCACCGGGGTTAGTCGCCGCGAGGTGGTGGCGCCAATAGGTATGTGGGCGAGCGGCTGGCCGACTTGTTCGCGGGCGTTGGCCCGGGCGCAGGCATCGAGCAGACCCACCAGCACCAAACACACCGCCACCGACGAGCCACCATAGCTGATGAACGGCAGGGTGAGACCCTTGGTCGGGGCCGCGCCAGTGACCACCAGCATGTTCCAGAACGCCTGCGTCCCCAGGATCATCACCGCGCCGGTGGCGAGCAGTCGCCGGTGCAGGTCGCGCGACTGGTGGGCGATCATCAGGCCGACCACCACCAGGGCGAAGAACATGGCGGCCACGCCCAGACCGCCGGCCATGCCAAACTCCTCGCAGATCACCGCGTAGATGAAGTCGGTGTGACGCTCGGGCAGGAAGGCCAGCTTGGCTCCGCCCTCGCCCAGGCCGACGCCGGTGGTGCCGCCGCTGCCGATGGCGATGAAGCTCTGCTGCAGATGGTAGGCGGCCGGTCCGTCCGAGTTCCACGGGTCGACGAAGGCGAAGAAGCGGTCGCGGGTGGAGTCGGTCCAGTCGCAGTCGACCTGCAGCTCGCGCGGGGTGACGCCGAGGGCGCCGGTGCGCTGGCCGACCTCGCTCCACGTCCACCGCGCCAGCTCGCCGACCCGGTCG
>JBBREK010000174.1:0-8963 GCA_038203025.1 Planctomycetota bacterium | reverse complement strand
CCTCCGCCAGGGCAAGCGTGAGCTGCCCCCCGGCGCCGCGCCGGCCCCAGTACCACAGCAGGATGCGTCGTTCTGGCGGCGGCGTGGGCGGCATGCGTCGGTCCGGGGTGGCCGTTGATTGTAGGGCCTGGGCCGCGTGGGCGGTATCGCCGAAGTGGTGAACGGGGCCGGCAAACACCAGCCACGGCGCGGGACGCCAGCGCGGGGCGGTTGGCGGGGAAGGGCTTGCGTGGTCGTGTTGCTGCCGGTAGGGCAGGGCCGCGCAGGGCATTCGGCGCGCTTCCCGGCGACCTCAGGCGCTTTCCGCCCTTGGCGCTGCCCGGGGCGTCCCTTGGAGGCAGCATGACCAAGGCAGTGATCCTCGCCGGCGGCCTCGGTACTCGGCTGATGGAAGAAACCGAGGCCCGGCCGAAGCCGATGGTCGAGATCGGCGGCAAGCCGATCCTGTGGCACATCATGAAAATCTACGCCGCCCACGGCATCACCGACTTCGTGATCTGCCTCGGCTACAAGGGCTACGTCATCAAGGAATACTTCTCCAACTACTTCCTGCACATGTCGGACGTGACCTTCGACATGGCCAAGAACCAGATGGAGGTGCACACGCGCAACGCCGAGCCGTGGCGCGTGACCCTGGTCGACACCGGCGAGCAGACCATGACCGGCGGGCGCATCCGCCGCATCCGCCCGTACATCGACCAGGAGGAGGCGTTCTGCCTGACCTACGGCGACGGCGTCGGCGATGTCGACATCACCGCCGCAATTGCCTTCCACCGCCAGCAGCGCACCGCCTGTACCCTCACCGCTGTGCAGCCGCCCGGCCGCTTCGGCGCCCTGGCGGTCAGCCCGGACAACCGCATTACCTCGTTCCAGGAGAAGCCGCAGGGCGACGGCGGCTGGATCAACGGCGGCTTCTTCGTCTGCCACCCGTCGGTCACCGAGCGCATTGCTGGCGACGCCACGCTGTGGGAGCGCGAGCCGATGGAGGCACTCGCCCGCGAGGGCCAGATGAGCGCATTCCACCACCACGGCTTCTGGCAGCCGATGGACACCCTGCGCGACAAGCAGCTGCTTGAGGACCTGTGGGCCAAAGGCACGGCGCCATGGAAGGTGTGGTAGGGATGTCCGCGTTCGGCGGATTTTGGCGCGGACGCCGCGTCCTGCTCACCGGCCACACCGGTTTCAAGGGCAGCTGGCTGGCGCATTGGCTGCTCGCCGAGGGCGCCGAAGTCACCGGTTACGCCCTCGCCCCGGCCACCAATCCAGCGCTGTTTGATCTGCTCGGGCTACAGACGCGCCTACACCATGTCGTCAGCGACGTCCGCGACCACGCCCGGCTCGCTACCGTCGTCGCCGAGGCCCGGCCCGAGGTCGTGCTGCACCTCGCCGCCCAGCCGCTCGTCCGACTGAGCTACCGCGAGCCGCGCGCGACCTGGGAGACCAACGTCGGCGGCACGGTCAATCTGCTGGAAGCGGTGCGCGCCACGCCCAGCGTGCGCGCCTGCGTCGTCGTCACCTCCGACAAGTGCTACGAGAACCGCGAGTGGGTATGGGGTTATCGCGAGCAGGAGGCTATGGGCGGGCACGATCCATACTCGTCGTCGAAGGGCGCAGCCGAGCTGGCGGTGGCCAGCTGGCGTCACTCGTTTCACGGCGATCCCGCGGCCTGCCGTCTGGCCAGCGCCCGCGCCGGCAACGTCATCGGCGGCGGCGACTGGAGCGCCGACCGCATCGTCACCGACTTCGTCCTCGCCATCCAGGCCGGCCAACCGCTGCGCCTGCGCAATCCGCAGGCCACCCGCCCGTGGCAGCACGTCCTCGAACCGCTGTCCGGTTACCTGCAGCTGGCCTGGCGGCTATGCCAGGACGATGGTGCCGCGTTCGCCGACGCCTGGAACCTTGGCCCGTCCGATGCCAGCGTGACCACCGTCGAGGTCCTCGCCCGCCAGCTGGTGGCGGCCTACGGTGCTGGCAGCGTCGAGATCGCCCGTGACCCGGCCCAGCCCCACGAAGCAGGTCTGCTCAAGCTCGACTGCAGCAAGGCTGCGACCCGCCTCGGCTGGCACGGGGTGTGGGATGTCGCCACCACTGCCAAACGCACAGCCCACTGGTACCAGGCCCAGCACCAGGGCGTGCCGGCCGGGCAGCTGGTCGACGCTGATCTCGCCGCCTACTTCGCCGCCGCAGCGGCGGCCCGCCTGCCGTGGATGACGCCATGACCACCGACCGCATCGCCCAACTTCGCACCGAGATCCTCGAACGCACCCGCGAACTGATCCGCCTGCGCGAAGCGCCCCAGGCCTTCGCCCCCGGCGTCACCACAGTGCCGTACGCCGGCCGGGTCTACGACGAGGAGGAGGTTGCCGCCGGGGTCGGCAGCATGCTCGACTTCTGGCTGACCCTCGGCCCGCAAGGCGATGCCTTCGAGAAGGAACTCGCCGCCGTCCTCAGCGTCAAAGGCACGGTGCTGACCAACAGCGGCAGCTCGGCCAATCTGCTGGCGTTTGCTGCCCTCACCAGTCACAAGCTGGGCGAGCGCCGTATCCGTCCTGGCGACGAGGTCATCACCGTCGCCGCCGGCTTCCCCACCACGGTGGCTCCGATCATCCAGTGCGGCTGCGTCCCGGTATTCATTGACGTCGACCCGATCACCATGGGGCCGCGCTGCGACCAGCTCGAGGACGCCTACGTCAAGGGCCGCACCAAGGCGGTGATGATCGCGCACGCGCTTGGCAACCCCTTCGACCTCGGCGAGGTGACGCGCTTCTGCCGCGACAAGGGTCTGTGGCTAATCGAGGACAACTGCGACAGCCTGGGCAGCACCTACGATGGCAAGCCAACCGGCACCTTCGGCGACCTGTCGACTCAGAGCTTCTATCCGCCACATCACCTCACCCTCGGTGAAGGCGGCTCGATCAATATCGTGCGTGACCCCAAGCTACGCATCCTGGTTGAGAGTTTCCGCGACTGGGGCCGCGACTGCTGGTGCCCGTCCGGCAAGGACGACACCTGCCGCAAACGTTTCCAGTGGCAGCTCGGCGAGTTGCCCAAGGGCTACGACCACAAGTACATCTACAGCCACCTCGGCTGGAACCTCAAGCCGCTCGACCCGCAGGCCGCCATCGGCCGGCAGCAGCTGAAGAAGCTGCCGCGCTTCATCCAGGCCCGGCGGGACAACTGGCAGGCCCTGCGCCAGGGCCTCGCCAGTCTCGCCGATCGTCTCGACTTCATGCTGCCGACCCACGCCAGCGGCTGGACCCCGGGCGGCTACACTTGGCAGCCCGGCAAGCCGATTACGGCTCCAAGCTGGTTTGGCTTCATGATGCTGGTCAAGCCCGGCGGCGCCGTCGACCGCACCGGCCTGGCCCGCGCCCTCGACACGGCAAAGATCGGCAACCGCATGTTCTTCGGCGGCAACCTGGTGCGCCAGCCGGCCTTCGTGCAGTTGAAGGCCGACACCATGGGCGCAGGCTTTCGCGTGGTCGGCGACCTCGCCGGCGCCGACCGGGTGATGAACGAAGCGCTGTTCGTCGGCACCTATCCGGGCCTGCGGCCCGAGCACCTGGCGCACATGGTGGCGACGGTGCGGCACGCCTGCGGACAGTGAGCGGCGATGGACGCCATCGCCACCGAGATCGCCGGCGTCCATGAGTTGCGCGGTCGCGTCTTCGCCGACCAGCGCGGCAGTTTCGTCAAGACCTTCCACGACGGCCGTTTCTGCGAGCTGGGCCTCAACTCCATCTGGCGCGAGCTGTTCTGGAGCAGCTCGGCCAAGGGCGTGGTGCGCGGCCTACACTTCCAGGCGCCGCCGTCCGACCACGCTAAACTTGTCGCCTGTGTCGCCGGAGCGATCTGGGATGTAGCCGTCGATCTGCGCCGAACCTCGCCGACCTATGGCCGGCATGTCGCCCGCGAGCTGACCGCCGGCAACGGCGTCCACCTCTACATTCCGCGTGGCCTGGCGCATGGCTTCCTCGCGCTCAGCGAGGGCGCCGTGGTGTCCTATGCCGTCGAGACGGGGCACGATCCGGCCGCCGACCGCGGGGTGCGCTGGGATTCCTGCGCCATCCCCTGGCCGCTGGTCGGCCCGCCGATCGTCTCGGTACGTGACGCCGGCTTCCCCGCCCTGGCCGACCTGGCCAGCCCCTTCTGATGCCCACCTGCCTGCTCACCGGCGCCACCGGCTTCATCGGCAGCCACGCCATGCGTGACCTCGCCGCGCGCGGCTGGGACATGCATGCCCTGGCCCGCGATCCGGCCCGCGTCGCCAGCGGCACCGCGCATGCCACCGACGGCTCCCTGAACAGCATCCGCGCCGCGCTGGCAGCATCCCAGCCTGACGTCGTCATCCACCTGGCGACCTGCTTCATCAAGGATCATCGGCCCGAGCAGATCCCCGAGTTGATCGCCGGCAACATCGCCTTCGGCACCAACCTGCTGGAAGCCATGTCCGCATCCGCTTGCCGCCGGCTGGTCGATGTCGGCTCGTATTGGCAGCACCACGGCCGCGAGGACGACGACTACGCCGCCTCGACGCTGTACGCTGCCACCAAGCAGGCCTTCGACGACATCGCCCGCTGGTACGCCGACGCCCGCGGCCTGGCCGTCACCGCCCTGCACCTCAGCGACACCTACGGCCCGGCCGATCCACGGCCAAAGATCTTCACCCTGCTGGAGCGCGCCGCGCGCAGCGGCGAAGCGCTTGAGCTGAGCCCAGGCGGACAGCGCCTCGACCCGCTCTACGTCGGCGACGCCACCGCCGCGCTGGACGTGGCGGCACGCCGGCTGCTCGCCGGACAGGCCAGCGGCTTCGAACTCTTCCGCGTCTCGCCCAGCCAGCCGGTGACCCTGCGCGAACTGGTCGCCTGCTGGTGCCGGGTGCACCAGGCCACGCCGGACCTGCGCTGGGGCGCCAAGCCCTACCGGGAGCGCGAGATCATGCAGCCCTGGCTGGGCGGCACCGTGCTGCCCGGGTGGACCGCCCGAACCGGGCTGGAGGAGGGCCTGCGGCAGTGCGCCGGGGCCGGACCGACCGCGTGATGTCGTCCCGCCTCTGGCATTCGACTTCGGCCTGGAGCTTCGCCAACACCGCCGCCCTGGCGGGCTACGGCCTGGTCGTGCTGCCCTTTCAGGCGCGACTCCTCAGTCCTGACGCGATGGGCGTCTGGTACGCCTTCCTGGCGATGGGGTCGCTCGCCATCATGGTGTGCAACGGCGGCATCACGCCGACGGTCCAGCGCTTCGCCAGCTACCTGCACGCCGGCGCCACACGACTGCAGGCAGACGGCGTGCCGCCCTCTGCCAGCGCGGCGCCCAATTGGGTTGGGGTGGCAGCCTACGGGGCCTCGGTCGACCGCCTGTTCCGCCTGCTGGCGCTGGGTGGAATGGCCCTGCTGGCGCTGATCGGATTCTCCTTCATCGCCCTCAAGGTCACTGATCTGGCCCTACGGCAGCAGGCCCTATACGGCTGGACGATACAGGTCCTGGCCATCGGCGTCCTCATCCCGGCTGCCGGCCGTACCGCGCTGGTCCAGGGCGCGGGCGGCATGCTGACCTCGCAACGGCGACTACTGATAGCGCGGCTCGCTGCACCGGGTGTGGTCGTCACCGGGCTGTGCCTAGACCTCGGCGTCATCAGCCTGGGACTGGGGACGCTGACCATGGCGGTGGTGCAATGGCTCGGCCACCGCCGCTGCCTGCCGGTCGCCATAAGCGCCGCCCCGCCGCCTGGCGCCTGGCCCGAGCACCTCCGCGCGATGTGGCCGACCACCTGGCGCTTCACCCTGGTGACCCTGGGCGCCTGGATGATCACCCTCTCGGGCACGCTGATCCTGGGCACGTGGGTCGGCCTGAGCGAGGCCGGGCAGTACGGACTATCGCTGCAGGTGCTGCAGCTCTGCACCACCGTGGCCGCGGTGTGGATGAGCGCGGCGATACCACGCCTGTGCGCTCTGCGCGCCGCCGGCGAGGCCGGTGCGTTGCGCCGCTTGTTTACCAGCCGCTGGACCCTCGGACTGATCACCTTCGTCGTCCTGGCCACGCCGGCGGTGATCTTCGGCCAGCACATCCTCGGCATAATCGGCACGAATACGCGGCTGCTTGAACCCGCGATGCTCATCGCCATGGCCGTCATCCTGCTGCTGGAGCTGAACCACGGGCCGCTCTGCGCCTCCTTCCTGATGACCGGCAACCAGGTCCCCTTCGTGCCTGCCGCGCTGGCCTCGGGTGTGGCGATCGTGCTCGGCGGCATCGCCCTGTCGGTTGGCGCCGGACTCGGTGTCTGGTCGGTGATCATCGCCCAGGGCGTGGTGCAGTTGATGTACAACAACTGGCGCTGGCCAACGCTGGCCTTCGCCCAGGTGTTCCGCAGAACGCACGGCGTAGCATGACCGCTCCGCTGCTCACCGTCGCCATACCGACGTACAACCGGGCCAGTTGGCTGCCGCGCGCGCTGGGCTCCGTCCTGGCCTGCTCCCGACCCGACCTGGAGGTGCTGGTCAGCGACAACGCCTCCACCGACGGCACCGGCGCCCTGCGGCAACAGCAGCCGTGCTTCGCCGACCCCCGCCTGCGCTGGTCGACCCAAGCGACCAACCTGGGCATGGCCCCGAACTGGCAGTTCCTGCTCGACCAGGCGCGCGGCACCTGGTTCCTGCTGCTGTCGGACGATGACATGATCCTGCCGGAGGCGCTCGCCCGGGTCCTGGACGCGCTGCCCTCGGTCGCCGGCGAGGTGGTGGTCACCGGCCTGATCGTCGAGAACCACATCACCAGCCGCGAGCACGTCCGAGCCTCGCCCGCCGGCACCTTCCCGGGCCGGGACTTCATCATCGGCGCCATGACTGGCGAGCACTTCACCCTCCCCTCGGCCATGCTGCTGAAGACCCAGGCGCTGCGCGCCGCCGGTGGCTACGCCCCCAGACCCTACCGCCTGGCAGTGGATGCCGCCGCCTGGTTCACCATCGCCGCAACCGGGCAGGTCGCCGTCCTGCCCGAGGTGCTGTGCCGCTATGCCGTGCAACCCTCATCCCTGACTTCTAGCGACAGTGCCATGACCGAGGAGGTCGAGCGCCTGTACGGCGACTGGATCGCCCGCCTGCAGCCCACCGCAGAGGAGGTCGCCCGGATCCGGCGCACCATGCAGGGTGGCGCCACCGCCAGTGCCTGTCGTCGGATCGCCTCGGCACCGTGGTGGCAACGGCCCGGGCTGGGAATCCGGGCGCTGGGCGCCGGCCGCGGGCGTGGTCTGCGCGGCCTGGTCCGGCACACGACCGCTGTGGGGATCGCTAGCCTGGGATTGATGGGGGTGGCGGATGGGCTGCGCGGGCGCAGGCCGATTCGACTCCAGAACAGATAGGCGCAGGATCCCTGCCTGGTCCACCGCCTCGGCGCCTGGGAGGCCCAGAGGACCTATGCACGCTGCTTCCGTTCATTCTGCTCCTGGCTAAACGCCGCAGCCCAGCCGAGATCGTCGCCACCGGCGACCTGGCCCGCGACCGCGCCATCGCCCGCCTGCGCCACCTCGCCGAGCAGCAGCAGATCACCCCCGCCCAGGCCGACGCCGCCATCGCCAGCCTCGGCTGACTCCCCGAGGCGCGCAGCGCCGAGCGGCCGAATCGCCGGCGTCCCACCGGCCAGTGGCGATGGGGCAACGGAGCGCGGGCCGCTGGCCCGCCCGTCCCCCGGCCGGCCCGGCCGGGGTCGACCTCACCGCCCGTCCCGACTGACCGACGATCTTCTGCGCAGGCGCTGGCGGTTCGACGCCGGGTGACTGCAGGGCTGAACCGGACCCGCATCCGGCGTGACCGAGGCAAGCGTGCTGGTTGTATTCGTTATCAGATACATACGACATCCACCAGGAGATGACGCCATGTCCAACCACGATGGCAGCTATCTGCTCAACGAAGTCCTACGACTGTTTGAGGAACGCGGCCTGTTCCCAACCCAGGCGACGCCCGCAATCCAGCAGATCCTGTCGGATGTCGTCCGACTCGCCGACGAATACGATTGCAACAGCCACGAGATCCTCTCTGGTCTCGGGGAACGTTTCCACGTGTGCGAGTCCTGCACCAACCCATGCGAGGCGCTGGAGGACGGACGGTGTCAGTCCTGCAATACCGAGGACTGACGCGATCCCACGGCCGCTAACGCCTGCGTTGCCCCGGTTCCCGTAGAGCCTGCCGCAGCGTGCCCCGCAGCAGTTCGGGCACATGGGCCAGACCTGCGCTGATCACGAATGTGCTCTCCTCGGATCCCGTCAGGCCGAACGCCTTGGCCAAGGCCGCCGTCATCTCCGGCGACGGCGCCCGCCGCCCATGCTCGAGATTCGACAGATGCGACCGGGACAACCCCGCATCCACAGCCAGAGTGGCCAACGAGCATCCCCGTTCGGCCCGCAGGTGTCGCAGCAGTTCCGCGAAATCCATGATCTGCATCCTGCCCGCCTCTCCACCCGTCGCTCGTATTCTATTTTGGATACACGGCCGCACACCATACCGGTCGCGCGGGCCGACCTGCTACGCGTGCTGCTGCACCGCCGAACTCAGCCTACGCCATCCCGGCACCCCGGTGATGCCCATCATCCTGGTCACCGACGAGACGCCATCACCGCAGCATCCCTGCCTAGTCCACCGCCTCGGCGCCTGGGAGGCCCTGCGCCTGCAGCCGCGCTGCATCCACCTGCGTCGGCCCGACGCCATCCCGCCCGGCCTCTAGGCCAACCACGTCGCCGTCATGCCGGCCCGGCCGGGGTCGACCTCACCACCCGTCCCGGCCGACCCCCTCCAACCTAACCTGCGCGTCCATATTGACCCTTCGTATCATGGGCCTATTATGACCCCATGCGCCACGACGAGGCCTTCAAGCTCCTGCTAACCGCTGTCCCCGACGACATCCTCCCCGCCTTCGCCGCAGACGTCGCCGCCGCCTGGGGCCCGCCCAGTGGCGTCCGCGTCGAGAACGTC
>JBBREK010000173.1:0-9033 GCA_038203025.1 Planctomycetota bacterium | reverse complement strand
CCGCGCCTGCGCATCTTCCTCAAGGACAACCGCGGCTGGATGAATCCGTTCAGCGGCGCGGTGGTGCAGGGTGTCGAGCGTCCTGAGGGCAAACTCACCCCGCGCACCGTCTGGCAGATGGCGCAGACGCTGTCGGCCTGCCCGCACGCCCGCGCCGGGCGCATGCACGACATGCAGGAACTGCTCAACCGCGGTCGCGCCTACGGAGCCGCGCAGCAGGCCCAGGAGATTCAAGGGACCGCCGTCCCCACGCCGCGTGCCACCCAGCAGGTCCTCGGGGACGACCTCGCCCAGGCGCAGTCGGTGCAACGGCACATGCTGTCCGAGATCCCACGACCGCCGGGCTTCGAGCTCGCCGTGCATCTCAGTCCGCATGCCGGGGTCGCCGGCGACTTCTACGAAATCACTACCCTGCGCGATGGTCGCATCTTCATCGCCCTGGGCGACGTCAGCGGACACGGCATGCAGGCTGCGCTGGTCGTGGCGACGGCGTTGAAGACGCTGCGTTTCGTCGCCCGTTCGACCCATGACCTGACCGAGCTGGTCTGCCGCTTCAACGACGAGATCAAACCTGACCTCGTGCCCGGCCAGTACATCACTCTGTTCGCTGCTGTGCTCGATCCGGGCAACCGCGTGTACACCTGCCTGCGCGCCGGCCATCAGCCCGCCATCCTGGTGAACCTGGCGCGCGAGGACGTGATGCGCCGGATCGGTCGCAGCGGCATGGGCATCGGCCTGGCCACCGGCCAGGTCTTCGCCCAGTCGCTACGCCCGGTGTCGATGCAGCTGGAGGCCGGCGACATCGTCGTCCAGTCGACCGATGGTGCATTGGAGGCGATGAACGACGCTGAGGTCGAGTTCGGAGAGGCTCGCTACCTCGCCTCGGTGCTGCGCCGCTACGACGACAGCGCCCAAGAGTTGGTCGACGGCATCGCCGAGGACGTCCGCGAGTTCGCTGAGGGTCGCGGCATCGGCGATGACCTCACCGTGCTGGCGCTGGCCGTCCTACCCAGCGAGGAGACGGCGCTGGAACACGCGCCGCCAGCCGTCTAAGCAAGCGTCCGGCACCGCCAGGTGACCGCTCGCCGTGACGCGCTACGACGCCGCCTGTGCACGCGACCCGCTACACCAACGTCGGCATCTCCGCCTGGCAGGCGCTCAGCACCGCTGGCAACGCCTCCGCCACTTGGCGGGCGGTGCAGGAGCGGCGGTGCGCTCTCGGCCACGACCCGCAGTGGGGCTGGATCGGACGCTGCGGCGGTGACCAGGACGCGTTGGCCCTGGCAACGGCAGGCCGCCTGCCCCTGCCCGGCGGTCTGCTGGCGGTCGGAGTGGGCACCAGCAAAGGCACGCTCAGCCAGTACGCAGCCACCCCGTCACTGGGATTGCCGGCCAGCCTGCCCGGCAGCACCTCTATGCGTCTGGCGCACAGCCTCGGTCTCGGCGTCCATCTCCCCTGCGCCTGTGCCGCCGCCTGCTCGACCGGGCTTGCCTGCCTGCTCGCCGGGGCGGATCACGTCGAGCGCGGCCAGGCCGACGCCGCTCTGGTCGGGGCGAGCGAAGCCTCGCTGACGCCACTCAACCTGGCGGGCTTCCGCAATGCCGGAGTACTGTGCGGAGAACGTCAGCCGCAGGCCTTCGCGCAGCCGACCGGCTTCGCGCCGGCCGAGGGCGCGGCGGCCTTCCTCCTGCAACGGATGGATCGGCCCGTTCGACCCGTCTGGCGCCTGCTCGCCGGCGTTCGGCTGGGTGATGCCGGACACGAGACGCAGTTCACCGACCCGCGCACCTTGACGACCGCGCTTGCCGCCCTGTGGACGGTCCTGCCAGCACCTGACCTGATTGCCTGCCACGCCACTGGCACAGCAGTCGGCGATGCCTATGAGCTGGCTGGGCTCGTCGCCGGTCCCTGGCGGAGCGCACCTCGCTGGTGCGCCAAGCCCTGGATCGGTCACGCCTTGGGCGCCAGCGGAGCTGTCGAGCTGGCCGCCGTCCTCGAATCCTCTGTCCAGCGGTTCTGGAAGCTGTCGCTGGGGTTCGGTGGTCATCTGGTTGCAGTCGCGTTGGAGCGAACTCAGGGATCGGCATCTTTGCCGATCTGATCGACTATTCGGAAATTCGACGCCCATCCACTCCCGGCCATGCCGAATTGATGTAATGCACGTTAAGGGTTGAATGTCATCTGGTTATGCCGCCGGAAAGACCATCAAGCATGGCTTGATGTCGTCTGATAGGCCATAGAACCCCCTCCACGAACGGCAAGCCTTGCCGCTACTAAGCCCCGTGATTCTCTCCGCCACTGAACCTGTGTCCCCTCAAGCGATCTCGCCTAGCGAGCTGCGTGCCCTGGTGCACGAGCATGCCGAGCGCTTCCAGCCCATTCTGGCAGCGCTGCGCGACCAGCCGTGGCGCGAACTGTTGACCGCCAGTGAACTGATGGACGCCCTCACCGCTCAGGGCCTCAACCCGTCCGAGCGCACCTTGCGGATGCATTGCGCCGAGCTGTGCGAGGCGGGACTGATCGACCGGCAGGGCCGTCGTGGCTACAGACTGACGGCCATCGGCGGCGACATTGCGCGCGAACTCACCGCCAGCCGCCGGCTCGGCTCCATGCTCTACCGCATGGACGAGACGATGTGCCGGCTGACCTTCGACCCGCAGGCGGACGCCGGGCTGGTCTCGGTCAACGCCTGCATCCTGCGCGCTTCGCTGCTGCCCACCCTGATCGAGGATGTCGAGGCGGTGTTTGCCGCCGGCCTGACCGTCGGCGCACGCGTCCTCTTCGCCGGACCGGGCGAGGACATCCTTGGGCGTGAGGTGCCCGCCGGGCACGTCGGCCTCGGCACGGTATGCTCGCTGACCTTGGCCTCGATGCTTATGCGCCGCGGCGTCCCTACCCAGGCGGTGTTCGGCGGCCTGCTGCGCATCGTCGACGGCGCACCGGCGCACATCATCGACATGGTGCGCTATGACGCGACCTCGCTGTCGCCCAACGAGTTGTTCATCCGCGCCCGCCTGACCAGCGTCGTGCAGGCCGCCCGCTTCGGCGCTGGCGCGGTCACGGTCAGCCTGCGCGAGTTGCCGATGAGCGCCCTGCCGCGCCTGCGCGAAGCCGAGGAGCTGTGCCGCGACGCCGGCTTCCCCGGCATCCTCGCGATCGGCCGGCCTGGCCAGCCGTTGCTCAACATCCCGGTGCACGAGGGCCGTGTCGGCCTGCTGCTGGCCACCGGCCTCAACCCCCTCGCCGGCCTGTGGGAGCGCAATCTCCTCGCCGGCGGTGACCCCGACGCCGCCCGACCGATGGTCGGGCCGGCCGACTGGCTGAACCTGCTTCCCATCCACGCCCTGCGCGATCGCGCCTCCGCCCTGACCTGAGAAGACCATGACCGACCAGCTGAACCCCTTCGGACTTCCCGCCGCCCAGGGCCTCTACGATCCGGCCAACGAACACGACGCCTGCGGCGTCGGCTTCATTGCCAATATCAAGGGCCGCAAATCGCACGAGACGGTGGCGCGCGGCGTGCTCATCCTCAAGAACCTCAACCATCGCGGCGCCACCGGTGCCGACCCGCTCGACGGCGACGGCGCGGGCATCCTCATCCAGATCCCCGATGCCTTCTTCCGCGCCGTCAGCGGCCTTGACCTGCCGATGGCCGGCGACTACGCCGCCGGCAACGTCTTCCTGCCGCGCGATCCGAAGAACCGCGAGATGTGCATGGGTGCGCTGGAGAGCGCCTGCGCCGACCACGATCTCAAGCTGATCGGCTGGCGTGACGTGCCGGTCGATTCCACCGTCCTGGGCAAGTCGGCCAAGGCCAACGAGCCGCTGATCAAGCAGGTCTTCGTCGGCCGTGGCACGGTTCCGACCAAGCGCTTCGAGCAGGCGCTGTATCTGGCCAGGAAGCGCGCCGAGCGGCACATTGCCGACAACAACTGGTCGCCGCTGCGCTACTTCTACATCTGCTCGCTGTCGTCGCGTTCAATCGTCTACAAGGGCATGTTCATCAACGACGTGCTCGACCGCTACTACCCCGATCTTGCCGACGTGCGCATGGTCAGCGCCCTGGCCATGGTCCACTCGCGCTACTCGACCAACACCTTCCCGACCTGGGCCCTCGCCCACCCTTTCCGCCTGATCGCACACAACGGTGAGATCAACACCTTACGCGGCAACATCAACCGCATGCGCGCCCGTGAGGCGCTGCTCTCGCACGCCGAGATCGGCGACGCCATCGAGGACCTCAAGCCGGTGATCATCGAGGGTGGCTCGGACACCGCCTGCTTCGACAACGCCCTGGAGTTCCTGCTGCGCACCGGCCGCCCGCTGACCCATGCCATCGCCATGATGGTCCCCGAGGCCTGGTCGACCAAGGCCAGCCTGTCGCGGGAGCTCAAGGGATTCTACGAGTTCCACGCCACCATGATGGAGCCGTGGGACGGACCGGCCAATCTGGTTGCCTGCGACGGCGACCGCATCGTCGCCGCCCTCGACCGCAACGGCCTGCGACCGGCGCGTTACCTGGTGACCACCGACGACGAGATCCTCTACGCCTCGGAAATGGGCACGCTCGACTTCGCTGCTGAGAAGATCAACCACAAGGCGCGCCTGGCGCCGGGCAAGATGATCCTGATCGACACGCTGAAGGGCAAGTTCTTCCAGGACGACGAGATCAAGAAGGAGCTGGCCAAAGCCCAGGACTACGCCAGCTGGGTCGAAGACCACAAGATCAAGCTTGATCAGCTGCCTGCGCCGGTGCAGCCGCCGATCCCGCGTCACGACAAGATCCGCCAGCAGCAGCAGGCCTTCGGCTACACCATGGAGGATCTCAAGTTCATCATGGCGCCGATGTGCGTCGACGGCCAGGAGCCGGTCGGCTCGATGGGCGACGACACCCCGGTGGCGGTGCTCAGTAGCCGGCCGAAGCCGCTCTACAACTACTTCAAGCAGCTCTTTGCCCAGGTCACCAACCCGCCGATCGACCCGATCCGCGAGGAGGTGGTGATGTCGCTGACCCAGTACGTCGGTGAGGCGCGCAACATCCTTGAACCGGGCCCCGAGCACGCCCGCATGCTGGAGATCGACCGACCCGTCCTGACCAACGACCAGCTTGAACAGCTGCGCCAGGCCGACGTCCCGGGATTCAAGGGCACCACCCTGGAATGCCTGTGGCATGCCGCTGACGGCGCCGCCGGCCTGGAGACGCGCCTGGAAGAGCTGTTCGCCGAATCCGAGCGCGCGGTCGACGAGGGCCACACCATCCTGGTGCTGTCCGACCGTGGCGTGAACGAGGGCCATGCCCCGATCCCGGCGCTGCTGGCGGTGGCCGCCATCCACCACCACCTGATCCGCGCTGGCAAGCGCAGCCGTTGCTCGCTGATCGTCGAATCCGGCGAGCCGCGCGAGGTCCACCACTGCGCCATGCTGGTCGGCTACGGCGCGACCGCGATCAACCCCTACCTGGCCTTCGAGTCGATCAGCGACCTCTACGACCTCGGCGTGCTGCCCAAGCGGGATGGCAACGCCCACGCCGACGACGAGCACGACGCCGTCTATCACTACCAGAAGCACTTCATCAAGGCGATTGACAAGGGCCTGTTGAAGATCTTCTCGAAGATGGGCATAAGCACCCTGCAGAGCTACTGCAGTGCGCAGATATTCGAGGCCATCGGCCTGTCCACACCGTTCATCGACAAGTACTTCACCTTCACGCCCAGCCGCATCGAGGGTGCCGGCATCCTTGAGATCGCCCGCGAGACGCTGGAGAAGCACCGGATCGCCTTTTCGCCGCTGATCGACAAGAACCGCGACCTCGACCGCGGCGGCTACTACCACTGGCGCCGCGACGGCGAGCACCACCTGATGAACCCCGAGGTCATCGCCCTGTTGCAGCACAGCGTGCGCTCGGGCGACACCGCGACCTTCCGCCGCTACACCCGGCTGATCGACGACTCGTCGAAAAACCTGTGCACCCTGCGTGGCCTGTTCAAGTTCAAGAACACCACGCCGATCCCGATCGATCAGGTCGAACCGGTTGAACGCATCTTCAAGCGCTTCTGCACCGGCGCCATGAGCCTCGGTTCGATCTCGACCGAAGCGCATGAGACCATGGCCATCGCCATGAACCGCATCGGCGGGCGCTCGAACACCGGCGAGGGCGGCGAGGATCCGCGACGCTTCACCCCCGATGCCAATGGCGATAGCCGGCGCAGCGCGATCAAGCAGGTCGCCTCCGGCCGCTTCGGCGTCACCCCGCACTACCTGGTCAACGCTGACGAACTGCAGATCAAGGTCGCCCAGGGCGCCAAACCCGGCGAGGGCGGCCAGCTGCCCGGCGCCAAGGTCAGCGAGTACATAGGGTCGCTGCGCTACAGCATCCCGGGCGTCACCCTGATCAGCCCGCCGCCGCACCACGACATCTACTCGATCGAGGATCTCGCCCAGCTGATCTTCGACCTCAAGAACGCCAATCCCGAGGCGATGGTCTCGGTCAAGCTGGTCGCCGAGGTCGGCGTCGGCACGGTGGCGGCCGGCGTGGCCAAGGCGCACGCCGATCTGGTGACGATCAGCGGCGGCGAGGGCGGCACCGGCGCCAGCCCGATCAGCTCGATCAAGTACGCCGGCATACCATGGGAGCTGGGCGTCGCCGAGACCCATCAGACCCTGGTGATGAACGACCTGCGTTCGCGCATCAAAGTGCAGACCGATGGCCTGCTGCGCACCGGCCGCGATGTGGTCATCGCTGCCATGCTTGGCGCCGAGGAATTCGGCTTCGCCACCGTCGCCCTGGTGACGATGGGCTGCATTATGATGCGCAAGTGCCATCTCAACACCTGCCCAGTGGGCGTCGCCACCCAGGACGAGACGCTGCGCAAGAAGTTCAACGGCAAGCCTGAGCACGTGGTCAACTTCTTCCGCTTCCTCGCCGAGGAGACGCGTGAGCACATGGCCGCGCTGGGCGTGAAGAGCCTCGACGAACTAGTCGGCCGCACCGACCTGCTGGAGGTCGACGAGGCGGTCAAGCACTGGAAGGCCAAGGGCCTCGACTACAGCAAGCTGCTGGCCAAGCCCAAGGCCGGCGAGGGCGTGAAGACGCGCTGCTGCATCGCCCAGGACCACGGCGTCGACAAGGTGCTCGACCGCAAGCTCATCGAACTGGCCAAGGCGGCACTGGAGCGCAAGGAGCCGGTAGTGATCGACCTGCCCATCCGCAACAGCGATCGCACCGTCGGCGCGATGCTCTCGGGCCGGATCGCCAGGGCGCACGGACGCGAGGGGCTCCCGGACGGCACCATCACCATCAACATGCGCGGCACCTGCGGCCAGAGCTTTGGTGCCTTCCTCGCCCCCGGCATCCACCTGAACCTGACTGGCGACGCCAACGACTACGTCGGCAAGGGCATGGCAGGCGGCCGCATCGTCATCCGGCCCGAGGCCAAGTCCGGCTACCGCTGGGAGGACAATGCCATTGTCGGCAACACCGTGCTCTACGGTGCCACCGGCGGCGAGGTCTACTTCGCCGGCATGGCCGGCGAGCGTTTCTGCGTGCGCAACTCCGGGTGCAAGGCGGTAATCGAGGGTATCGGCGACCACGGGGCCGAGTACATGACCGGCGGCGTGCTGGTCTGCCTTGGCCGCACCGGCCGCAACTTCGCGGCCGGCATGAGCGGCGGCTTCGCCTACATCCTTGATGAGGACCGCAAGTTCCGCACCCGCTGTAACCTCGGCATGGTCGACCTCGAACAGGTCGCCACCGACACCGATGGCGTCGACGAACTGAAGCGCCTGATCGAGAATCAGGTCAAGCTCACTGGCTCGGCCAAGGCCAAGCTGGTGCTCGACCAGTGGCCGAACATTCTCAAGAAGTTCGTCAAGGTGTTCCCGCGCGAGTACCGCCGTGTACTCGGCGAGCGGGCCAAAAAGGACGCGACCGTCCGCGTTCCCAAATCTTGAACCGCCGGCCCAGCCCGAACCCCACCTCCACACCCAACACAATTCCGACGACCGGACGATAGGACGATGCAATGGGCGACCCCAAAGGCTTCATGACCCACAGGCGGCGTGCGCCGCTGTACCTCCCGGTGCCGGCCCGTCTGGCCAACCACGAGGAACACATCGAGATCCTCTCCGAGGAGGCGGTGTCCACCCAGGCCAGCCGCTGCATGGATTGCGGCGTGCCGTTCTGCATGACCGGCTGCCCGTTGGGCAACATCATCCCGGACTGGAACGACCTAGTCTACCACGGTCGCTGGAAGAGCGCGCTGAAGGTGCTGCACGCAACCAACAACTTCCCCGAGTTCACCGGCCGGGTCTGCCCGGCGCCATGCGAGAATTCGTGCGTCCTGGGCATCAACGAACCGCCAGTGACGATCAAGCTGCATGAGGTCTCGATCGTCGACAAGGGCTTCGAGATGGGCTGGATCCGGCCCGAACCGCCGGCCATGCGCACCGACCGCACGGTCGCCGTGATCGGCGGCGGACCCGCCGGCCTGGCCGCCGCCCAGCAACTCAACCGCGCCGGGCACAACGTCACCGTGTTCGAGAAGTCCGACCGCGCCGGCGGCCTGCTCATGTACGGCATCCCGCACTACAAACTGCGCAAGGAGAAGGTGCAGCGCCGCATCGACCTGCTGGCGGCCGAGGGCATCGCCTTCCGCTACTCGTGCCAGGTCGGTGTCGACATCACCTTCGAGCAGCTGAAGAAGGATTTCCACGCCATCCTCATCTGCACCGGCGCCGAGGCGCCGCGCGACCTGCCGGCCCCTGGCCGCGACCTCGACGGCATCCATTACGCGATGGAGTTCCTGCCGCAATCGAACCGCGCCAACTGGGGCGATGCCGACATCGCTGCCCTGCATCCCAAGAAGCAAAAAATCTGGGCCAAGGGCAGGAAGGTCATCGTCATCGGCGGCGGCGACACGGGCAGCGACTGCATCGGCACCAGCCTGCGCCAAGTCGCGACCAGCGTGACTAACTTCGAGCTGCTGCCGTGCCCGCCGGAAGCCCGCCCGGGCAACAATCCGTGGCCACAGTGG
>JBBREK010000172.1:0-9125 GCA_038203025.1 Planctomycetota bacterium | reverse complement strand
GTTCGCCCCGGACCATTCGGGGAATGGGTCGCAGCGGGGCATGGCGTGCCGTGCCGTCCGAGCTGCGGGCCAGAAGTTCACCTGCAGCCAGGCTGCCGACGGCCCGCTGCGGTAGGATCACGGTAATGACGTCGAGACCGGGCAGCTCGACAGCGCTGTCGGCGAACACCGCCAGGGTCAACTTGGCGGCCATCGCCGGGTCGACCGCCAGGGCGGCGTGCGCCACCTCGATCAGATTAGTGCGGTCGTAGCAGACGATGGCCGGCGGCCGGTCGTCCCGGGCCAGCCAGGCCCGCAGATCGCGACGCCAGCCGGTCAGCATGACGTCGGTGGGCCCCAATGGCTTGGCGATGGAGGAACCGCCGTCCTGATAGGCTGGTCCATGGATGGGGCCAACGCCGGCCCCTTCGGCCAGCCCCCCGGCCCGGTCGGTGACGCTGTAGTGCCGATGCCCCGCCCCGAGATGCTGCTGCCAGAAGGCGGACCAGCCGATGCGCTGATGACCAGCCGCGGCCAGCACGCCGCCGAGACTGATGCCGCCGCCGCGCTCATCGATCGAGACGTCGTCCTGATCAGCACCGCGGTTGATCGTCAGCAGGGGTACGCCGCTGGAGGCAATCTCGTCATACCAGGTCGGCAGGATGGGGCGGTCCCACAGCAGGGCGATGCCGTCGACCGACGATTCCTGGGCCAGCCGCGGTGCCCAATCGCCTGGCCCGATCTCTGGTACGGCCATCAGCACCAGGTCGACCCGTTGCTGTCCAAGGGCGTCGAGCATCCCGGCAAGCAGCTGCTGCGGCACGTGCTCGAAGCGGTAACGGTCCTCAGCGAGCAGGGCGACGCGGCGGAAACGGCCAGAACGGAGGCTGCGTGCCGCTGCATTCGGTCGGTAGCCGATGCGTGCGCCGATCGCGGCCACCCGCTCGATCAGCTCATGCGAGACCTTGTCGCGACGATGGGCGAGGGCATACGAGGCCGCCGCTTTGCTGATCCCGGCTTCCCTGGCGATGTCTGCGATGGTCGGCCTCATGGGGTCGAACCTAGTAGCACCGTAATGGCGTGTTGCATGTCCTGCGCGGCCGGCAGCTAGCTCAGGGCTTGGCCGCGAGGATGCCGTCGCAGACGGTGGTCCAGGCCTGGGCGTCACCTTTCTGATAGCCGAATTCGCCAAGCTGACGTCCGTCGGCGTCGGTGAACAGCACGGTGGGGAAGCCGCGCACCCCGTACTGCTGCTGCAGGGCCTGGTTGGCGCCAGCCTGCTTGGCATCCAGGGGCTTCTTCCGGGGGAAATCGACGTACAGCAGCACGACCTTGGCCGCAGCCCAGGACTTGAAGTGCGGCGTCGAGAACACCTCCTGATCGAGTTTCTGGCACCACGTGCACCAGTCGCTGCCGGTGAACAGGATCAGCACCGGCCGGTGCTCAGCGGCGGCCAGGCGGCGGGCAGACGCGGCGTCAGTGATCCAGGCCCCGTCGCAGCCGGCTTGCGCCCCGCCCGCCGCTGGTTCGGCAGCAGCCGGCGGGGTGATGCGGATGGTGACGTTGACCACCGAGGCGATCGAGGTGAGGTTCAGCGCAACCTCGCCGATGCGCTTGCCGGTCTTCTCATCGTGGACCTCGATGTGATGCGTCGTGGCATCGTAGAGGCCCAGCAGGGTACCACCGTCGGTGAAGCGTACGCGCTGCAGTTCCATCTCGCCGCGGGCCGCCGCCTCGCGGGCCCGGTCGGCCAGCTGCTCAAGGCGCTCGCCCTCGAGACGGATCTGTAGCGTCTGCAGGGCATCGGCATCGAGGGCCGGATCCGGTTGGATGCCGAAGTGCTGGATGATGGCGGCGCGGAGCGTGTCGACGCGTTGCTGCGCAGCCTCGTCGCGCAGCAGGATCGCCAGTCGCGGACCGTTGGCCGGATCGACCTGCCAGGTCTCCTCGTACAGCTGGCGCACGGCGCCCTCGTCAAGACCGCTGCGCGCCTTCACCCCGCGTTCACGCAGGTATTCCAGCATCGACAGCCGCTCGCCCAGTCCCTCGGGATCGGGCGGCGGCGGAATCTCCATGGCGGCCAGCGCGGCGATCGCCAGGAACAGTGATATGCAGCGCCAGACCGGCGACCGCGACACGGAGCAGGAGAGAGCACGAGGCATTATGGCTCATGCTAGCAACCCGGCCCGATACGGGCAACCGGCGACTGGTGGTCAGCGGCGGCGGCCGAGCCGGATCGAGCCGGTGATCGGCTTGAGCAGCTGGAAGCTGCCCGGCTGGGTCTCGGCGAGGATCCGCTTGGGACCGCTGGCGGCGGCACCTGGATCATTGCTGAAACCATCGACGACCTCTTCTTCGAGGAGCAGGCCGATGTGCTTCTCGATCTCGAGCAGGAACTGGCCGTCCTCGGGGGTGATGAAGGTCCGCGCCACGCCCTTGGCGCCGTTGCGGGCGGTACGGCCGATGCGGTGCACGTACTCTTCCGGGGTCTCGGGCACGTCGTAGTTGACCACGTGGCTGACCGTCGGGATGTCGAGACCGCGAGCCGCGACGTTGGTGGCGATCAGGCACTGCAGCTCGCCGTCGCGGAAGGCCTGCAGGGTCTTCTCGCGCCGCGTCTGCGGCAGGTCGCCGTGGATGGCGGCGGCGCTCTTGTTGCGGCGCTTCAGCACTTCGGCGACCCGATCGGTCTGGTGCTTGGTCTTGCAGAAGACCAGCAGTTGCGGCGGATCCTGCACCCCGATGAAGTGGTCGAGGAGGTCGTTCTTGCGGTTGTGGGCCACCGCGATGTAGGCCTGGTCGACCTGCTCGACGGTCACCTGCTTGGGCGCGATGCGGATGTGCACCGGCTCTTTCATGTGGCGCGAGATGAGGTCGAGGATCGGCTGCGGGAAGGTCGCCGAGAACAGCAGCATCTGGCGCGACGGCGGGGTGTGCCCGACGACATACTGGATGTCCGGCCAGAAGCCGATGTCGAGCATCTGGTCAGCCTCGTCGAGGATCAGCGCCTCGAGGCGGCTGAGGTCGAGCGACCGGCGTTTCATCAGATCGATGACGCGGCCGGGAGTACCGACGACGACATGCGGAGCGCGTTCCAGGGCGCGATACTGCTCGTCCATCGGCACGCCGCCGTAGATCAGGGCAATGCGCGCGCCGCTGGCGCCGGCCATCTTGACGAACTCGCTGTGCACCTGGCGGGCCAGTTCGCGGGTCGGAGCAAGCACCAGCACGGCTGGCGGGGCCCCCTGCTCGCGTTCCAAACTGTAGAGGCGCTGCAGCATGGGCAGGGCGAAGGCGCCGGTCTTGCCGGTGCCGGTCTGAGCCTGGCCGAGCACGTCCCGGCGCGCCAGGACATGCGGAATGCCCTCGACCTGGATCGGCGACGGCTCGTTCCAGCCCATGGCAGCCAGATCAGCGAGGACCTGATCGTTCAACCCGAGGGAGCGGAAACCCTCGGCCTTGGGCCGGGCGGCCAATTCTTCCGCGATCTGCGGAGCGAGCGGCAGGCCCGGAGCGGCCTGGGCCGACTCGCGGCCGTGACGGCGGTGCGGATCGCGGCCCTGGGCGGGCGGCGGAACCTCGGGACGCGGCTGGGTGGAAGCCTGGGGCTGGGCTCCGGATCCATCCACCGCATCACCAGCAGACTCGGATTCCATGGACGGAACCTGGGCCGGGGCGGCCTGCTGTCCCAGTGGGGTCTGAACCGGAGCGTCCTGGACCGGAGCGGCAGGCGCCTCGGTAACGGCCGGCTGGTTGACTACCGAGGGGATGGTCAGCTGCACTGGAGCTGATTCGGGCTGCAGCTGCGGCGGCGGCAGCGGCTGGCGGCCACCCTCAGCGATGCGCACCTGGGCTTTGCGCAGCGGGAACAGGTCACCCCGATCACCGCGCAGGCTGAAGCCAGGCGCCGTGATCTCAGCAATGTGTCCTGGAGCCACAGCAGCCCCGGCGACAGTGCCGAGGATGTGGTGGAAGTCCGGGTGCGGGACGCCAGTGCACGGCGTCGGCGAGACACCGGCTTCGGCGAGCAGTTCCGCGATGCGCGCCTGGGCCCAGGTCGGTGTCTGCGGATCGCACAGCTCGATCAGGCCGCGCGAGAAGATGCACAGGCGGTCAAGCACACTGCCTACATGCCGCTGTGGACCGTCCAAGCGGGGACGCGGGGCACGGTTTGGATCGCGCTGTTGCTGATCGCGCGGGCCACGGTCATCACGCGGGCCACGGTCATCACGCGGGCCACGATCATCGCGTGGTCCACGGTCATCACGCGGGCCACGATCATCGCGTGGCCCACGGTCGTCGCGGCGACCGCCACGATCGTCTCGCCGGCCGCGGTCGTCGCGGCGCGGCTGCTGGTCGCGCTGGCGCGCCTCAGGCTGCGGTGCGGCATCGGCCGCAGGCTGCTCGGTGATGGCGGCAACGGCGGCGGTGACGTCCTCGGGGCCGGCGGCCGGCTGGCCCTCTGCAGACGGCTGCTGGTCGTGCGGCTGACCGCTGACCTGCTCGCCGTTCAGCGGCTGGCCATCGGGTCCGCGACCACGACCGCGTCCGCGACGACGACGACGGCGGCGGCGTCCGGGTTCACCCTGTTCACCAGGCTGTTGCCCATCGCCCGGCTGGTCCCCGCCATCGGGTCCATCATCATCGCCCTTTTCACCATCATCGTCGCCATCATCGCCGAGGTCCGCCTCGACGGCAGCCAAGGCGGAGGCATCCAGCAACTCGGGCTCGTCGGCGGCGACGGGCGGAGCAGGTGGCGTGACGGGGGCGGCTACGCCGGCCCCGTCCCCGGCCGCGGATGCGGCCATGGCGATGGGTTCGGCAGGTTGTGAAAGGGCGGCAGCCTCAGTGGCGGCCGGTTCGGCGGTGCGGGCCGTGATGGCCATCTGCAGCGCCTCGATCAGTTCATCGCGGCCGAGTCGGCTGCGGTTGGTTATCTGGTGTTCGCCTGCAAGTTGACGCAAGTCCTTGATGGTCAACGAGGCGAGTTGCTCGGAGTCGTTCATGTGAATCCCTGGTTGTCAAAGCGGGGCGCTGCGGCCCGAGCCGCGCGCCACCCGGTCGGCCGGCCACGCGCACGCTGCGCACGGCCCTAGCCGAAAGGATGAAGGATCAGATGAACCCGGGTCCGTTAAGCAAGCTGTATGACGGAAGTTCAAGGGCAATGCACCCTGGGACTGCGCGCGGCTCGCGCGCCAGGGGCAATGGGCGGACCCGCCCTCGTTCGAGCGCGCCAGCGGCGCGCCGTCCCAGGCGACGTCCCTTCAGCCGCGCTCTAGTGCCGTTGGCACTCCGACCGGATACACATCGAGGCCGAATTCGCGGCAACGCACGTCATCGTACTGGTTGCGACCATCGAAGACGGCCTTGCCAGTGAGTTGCTGGGCCAGCTTGCGGAAGTCCGGGCGCCGGAACGGCCGCCATTCGGTCATCAGGCAGAGCACGTCGGCGCCCTGGGTCGCCTCGTGCATCTCCGGATGGTAGGTCAGGCGAGGAAGTGGGCCAAGGGCCCGTTGCGCCTCGTGCGTCGCCTTAGGATCGTACGCCCGCACCGTTGCGCCGGCAGCGATCAGATCGCGGATCAATCCGATGGCTGGGGCCTCCCGCACATCGTCGGTGTTGGGCTTGAAGGCCAGGCCCCACACTGCCACGGTGAGACCAGCCATCGGCCGGTTCTTCAGCTCGCACCAGGCAGTCAGCTTGCGTTGGACGATGCACAACTGGTCTTTGTTGACCTGATCGACGGCATCGAGGATGCGCGGCTGGTAGCCGTGTTCCTCGGCGGTGCGCGCCAGGGCACGCACATCCTTGGGGAAGCACGAGCCGCCGTAGCCGCAACCGGGATGCAGAAACTGCAGGCCGATGCGGCTGTCAGCCCCGACCCCAAGGCGCACTTGGCGGACGTCGGCGCCGACCCGCTCACAGATGTTGGCGATCTCGTTGATGAAGCTGATATTGGTCGCCAGCATGGAATTGGCGGCGTACTTGGTCATCTCGGCGCTGCGGATGTCCATGGTGTAGAAGCGCAGACCGTTGCGAATGAACGGCGCGTACAACTCATGCAGCAGCGCGGCGGCCTTGGGTGAATCGACGCCGACGACCACGCGGTCCGGCTTCATGAAGTCCTCGACCGCGCTGCCCTCCTTGAGGAACTCAGGATTGCTGGCGACATCGAAGGGAATGACGGCGGCACGGCGCTGCAACTCATCGGCGATCCAGCCACGCACCTTGTCGGCGGTGCCGACCGGGACGGTGCTCTTGTCTACCACCAGGACATGGGCGGTGAGATGTCGGCCGATGTCGCGCGCCGCGCTTTCGACGTAGCGCAGGTCGGCGTGGCCGTCGTCGCTCATCGGCGTGCCGACGCAGATGAAGGCCACCTCGGCGTCCTTCAGACCCTCGGGGGCGACGGTCGAGAAGACCAGCCGGCCGTGATGGATGTTGTCGGCCAGCAGTTCATTCAGACCTGGTTCGTAGATCGGACTCTCGCCGCGCCGTAGGCGCTCGACCTTGGCCGCATCCACGTCAATGCAGGTGACGTCATTACCCATCTCCGCGAAGCAGGTGCCCGTGACGAGGCCGACGTAACCCGTGCCAAAGATTGCGATGCGCATGCAGTTCTCCTGGGTCAAGCATGGTAGCACTGGTCCGTCCTCAAGCCCAGAACTCCGGGCAGAACGGAGTTGCCGCTTGGTCTGCTCGCCAGCCCGTGCTAAGGACCCGTACGTATGCGCCCATTCCATGCTTTCGCCTGTCTGGCTCTGTGCTGTCTGCTCGCCGCCAGCGACAGCCCCTTCGCCTCTGCCGTCGCCCCCGGTACCCGCTGGGACCGCGGCGATCAGGTGTTCTTCTTCGGCGATCACCGCGGTTTCGCCGGTGCCACCGCTTGGATGGATCAGCTCTGCGGGGCGCTACCCGGCCTGCGCGATGACCTGCAGCTGTCCGGCCGCTGGATCAGCGGCTACCGTGTCGCCGACCTGGCAGGCTGGACCGACGTCTGGCTTGCCGACAGCTCGGTCGAGGTCGCGGTCATCGTTGCCGGAGCCACCGACGCCCAGGTCGAGAAACCAGTCGACGCCCCGGCGTTCGAGCAGTCGCTGCTGCTCGCGATCAAGGCGCTTGTGGCCAAGAACACGCTCGTGGTACTGGCCACGCCGATGCCCTGCGGCGACAAGAAGACCGGCAATCCCCTCGACCAGCAGCTCGATGCCTATGCAGAAGTGGTGCGCAACGTCGCGACGCAGACCGGAGTGCAGCTGTGCGACCTGCGCGCAGCCGCCACCTCCGAACTAGCGACACTCAACGCAACCGACAAACCGGACGGGGTGTTCAGCATCCAGGATGCCGGGAAGCACTGGGCCCTGACCGCGGCCGGCCATCGCTTCGCCGCCGAACACATTGCCCAGGCCCTGGGCGAGCTGATGGCCAAGGCACCGCTACAGATCGTAGTGCGCGGCGGCACCTTCGCGGGCGAGACCATGGTGCCGATCCGCTTGCGGCGTGCCGACCCAGAGGCGGTCTACGAGATCAAGTACTCACTCAACGGCAAGGATCCCGCCGGCCGCGACGGCCGGCCATACCAGGGTCCGGTGCTGATCCGCAGCCACTCGACCCTGAAGGTGTACGCTGCCGACAAGGCAGGCAGCCGCACCGCGACACTGGAACGAGAGTTCAACGAGGTGAAGCTGAAATCGGTGGATCGTCCCTCGAAGCGCGAGCACGGCCTGCGCTTCGAGCTGTTCCAGGGCCGCTGGGGCAAGCTGCCGGACTTCGACAGCCTGGGCGATCCGCTGTTCACCGGCCTATGGTACGCCCCGGACCTGGAGATGGGACCTGACCATCCGGATATGCCGGCGATCCGCGAGAACTTCGGCCTGCGCTTCACCGGCTTCATCGATGTGCCGGCAGACGGCGTCTACACCTTCTACCTCGGCAGCGACGACGGCAGTCGGTTGCTCCTCGGCGATCAGACCGTGGTCAACAATGATGACAGCCATGGCGTGATCTACCGGCATGGCGAGATCGGCCTGCGCGAAGGCCTGCACCAGGTGATGGTGCTCTACTTCCAAGGCACGGGCGGCCAGGGCCTGAAGGTGCAGTACGAGGGGCCGGGCATCCGCCGCTCAATCGTGCCGGACGCCGCCTGGTGGCATGACGGCCGGGAGAAACCCAAGCCGGCGATGAAGCCGCGCTGAGGCAGCCACCCTACGCCGAATGCCAGCCCGCGGCGTGAACTGCCAGCGAGGGGGGAATACGCCGACCTAGCATGCCGGCGTGATCACCAACCTCATCGAGCGCAGCGAAGTCTTCCTCAAGGGCCTGGTGTTCGGCTGCCGGGCCTGTGGCCAGTGCGTGCTGCGGGCCAACGCCATGACCTGCCCGATGCGTTGCCCCAAGGGCCTGCGCAATGGTCCGTGCGGCGGAACACTGGGCGGTCACTGCGAAGTGCATCCCGACCGCCCCTGCATCCACGTGCGCATCCACGCCCGACGCCATGCCGGCCGAGCGGAAGCGGCCCCGATCATGCCGGCCATCGATCACGCCTTGGTTGCCACCGCCAGCCTGGTCAACGCCTGCACCGGTGCCGACAAGGGGTGTCGTGACCCCCTGCCCGCGCTTACCAGCGCCGGGTGGGCCGATGGCGAGCCGCGCACTGCCTCACGTCTGGAGGCAGCCCTGCGCGCCGGACGCTTCGCCGTGACCACCGAGGTACGCGCCCCACGCGGCGGTGACCTCACCCGCGTGCTGCGCGAGGCCAAGACTCTGTGTGGACGCTTCGATGCGGTCAACGCCACCGCCTATCTCAGTGGCCATCCCTCGCTACCCAGCAACGTCGTCGCGCGCGAGTTGCAGGCCGCCGGTATCGAGGCCGTCGCCCAGGTCACCGCCCGCGACTGCACCCGCACCACCTTCGCCGGCGAGCTGTTCACCCTGGCCCAGGCGCAGATCCACAACCTGCTCTGCCTGACTGGCGACTGGCGGGTGGGACGCCCGATGGTCAAGCCGGTCTACGACCTCGACTCGTCCCTGATGCTCTACGAGGCCCGGCATCTGCGTGAACGTAGCCGCATCCATCACACCGGCGAGGAGGTCGCCAAGGCCCCACGTCCGTTCCTCGGCTGCGCCATCAACCCCCTTTCCGATCC
>JBBREK010000171.1:0-9176 GCA_038203025.1 Planctomycetota bacterium | reverse complement strand
GGTATCAGACCTGGCTGGTAGAATGCGGGGTCATGCCCCAAGGTGCCGACTCGGACTTGGACCTCACGACAAGAGGCACGATCTCAGGGACGGGGTCAAAGCCCCAAGCAGTGAACGTGCTCTCCGGCAGCTGAAGCCGCTTCTACCAGCAGGCCGTGGTCACCCAAGGCTGACCGGTAGTGACGACGGATTCACCCATACCAGCAGTCATAATGACGATTCCATGCACACGGAGCAACCCAGTCGCCGGTCGATCCGAGCCTATGCCGAGAGGTCGTATCTGTCCGGGGTGTGTTCTGAATCGCCATTCGGAACGTGCTCGTGCCCAACACCAACCTTGGTCCCAATCCCCTACCCGCCCTCCGTCACCCCTTCACTCCTGAAATACTGCCAGAACGACGTCCGCCTACGAATCACCTTGCTGCGTTCATCATTCAGGTCTGCGAGTTGCTCCAGCACTTCGCGATGGGTCTGTGGCCTAGCCGACGGATCGGTCGCCAGCATGCGCATGGCGAGATCGGACAGTCCCTTGTCGGCATCTGCCCACACTTGTTGCGGATAGGGAGGCAGTTCGCGCAGGCGCTTAACCATCAACTGGATCGGATCGGGGTCGGCGAACGGCGGTTGGCCAGTCAGACCCTGATACAACGTGGCGCCGAGCGAATAGATATCGCTGCGCTGGTCGGCCTTGGCGACGCCGCCCTCAACCAACTCGGGGGCGATGTAGGTCGGCGTTCCGATAACCGTGCCCTTGCTGACCAGTTGGCTGTGCAGGCCACCCTTGTCACGCCCGGGGACGCCGGCGAGGCCGAAATCGGCGATGCGCACGCGACCACCCTTGTCGAGCAGCAGGTTGTCCGGCTTGATGTCGCAGTGGATCACGCCGCAGGTCTCGTAGGCGTAGGCCAGGCCTTCCGCGACCTGGGCGAACAGCGGCAGGCAGGTTGCCGCAACCAGGTGCCCTCGGGTTTTGATCAGTCGGGCCAGGGACTGCCCATCAATGTACTCCATGACCAGGAACGGATACGATCCAAGGTCGTCGAAGTCGAAGATGCGCATGATCGAGGGATGGCCGAGGCGGGAGAGCACCTGCGCCTCGTTGGCGGTCAGCAACAGGGCGTGCGGTGCGCCCTCGGCGCCGGGCAGCAGGACCTTGACCACCACATCAATCTTGAGCGTCTGGTGCCAGGCGAGGAAGATCAGCGAATTGGCGCCGCGGGCGAACTCGGTGACCAGCCGGCAGCGGCCGAGGGTGGCGCCAACCGTGGGCGCGGCCTGGCGCATGCCCGAGCCGTCGCCGCCGCGGCTTGGCCGGGGCGGCACCTTGATGCCGGCATCGCCTAGGACACGTGCGATGGATTGCAGAACAAAGGCTGTATCCTGGTGGATGTTGCGCGGCGGGCGTGGGGCACCCTGGAGCAGGCTGAACTCGGCCTGTTCGAGCATGATCGTCCGCGTCAGGGCGGCGGTGCCGATGTGCTCACCGAAGGTGGCATGGCGCAGGCGTCCGCCCTCGATGTGGATGTCGGCGTTCAGTGACCCGCTGGTGATGCGCAGCATGCCGCTCAGCTGCAGGTCGCGGCAGGATTCGATGATCTCCAGCAGACCGGGCCGCGCGACCTGGCCGTGGAAGGCCTGGGCGCGAATCGCAGGAGTGGGTGACAGGTCAGAGGATGAGGCGATCGCCGGCACGGTGGAGATCATGGTGGCCGGGCATCCTACGGGAAGAGCGCGCTGGCGCAGCGCTGGTCAAGTCTAGGATCTGCAGCCTATGCGCCTGGCGGATGCTGCTCATGTCGATCTCGGTTCGTTCTATGCGCGCAGGCCTGGCCTGGGACGCATCTATCGCCTTGCCGGCTACGCCGCCTGCATCGGGGTGCTATGGTGGGCTCACAATCCGCGCAACATTGGGTTGCTGCTGATCGTGCTGCTGGTCGCCTGGCTGATGGCGTGGAAGCGCGAGGTCGGCTCGCTGTTCCGTGCTCCGCTGGTGGCGGCTATCGTCATGTGCGCGGTGCTGCTGACCGCTGACCGTCTCGGCTGCCCGCTGCAGTCGCGGGTGCTGCCGGCCGCTGCCGGCCCCCGCCCAGTTGAGTTCCATTTCCACGGCGACCCGCCGGCAGACTTCCCAGGGGACCTGCGATGATCGCACGCTGGGGCATCGCCCCGATCCTGGTGTCCTGGGGCGTGCTCGGCTGGGGCGCCTGGCTGCTGCCGGATGGGCTGGTGCAGCTCATCGGTATCTCCGTCGCCATCGCCTGTGGTCTCTTCGTACTGTGGTTCTTCCGCAGCCCCCGGCGCACACCGCCGCCCGGGCCGCACCGTCTGGTGGCGCCGGCTGACGGCACGGTGTGGGACGTCGACGAACTGCACGAACCGTTGGTCATCGGTGGAGCTGCACGCCGCATCGGCATCTTCCTCAGCGTCTTCGACGTGCACGTCAACCGGGCACCGTGCGCCGGCACCGTCACCTATGCTGCCTACCGGCCGGGGCGCTTCCTCGATGTGCGTCATCCCGACTGCGCCGAGCTCAACGAGGCCAACACCCTGGGCATTGCCTGCGATCCCGAGGTTGGCGACGGCATCCGCATCATGGTGCGCCAGCTCGCCGGTCTGATCGCTCGCCGCATCATCTGCACGCACGGCGTCGGCGACCACCTCGCCCGCGGCGAACTCTTCGGCATGATCCGCTTCGGCAGCCGTACCGAGCTGTACGTGCCGCTCGACCGTCCGCACACCGTGCTGGTCAAGCGTGGCGACAAGGTCAAGGGTGGTGAGACCGTGTTGGTGGAGTTCACGCAGCCGTGAACCAGCACCTCCAGCAGCGATTTCGCCGGCTCAAGACGCTACCCGTCTTTCCGACCCTGTTGACCGCTGGCAATCTTGCCTCGGGCATCACTGCCGTGCTCTGCGCCGCCTCCTACGTGCCGGGCAGCCCGCCACACCGCTGGATGCTGTTCATCGGCGCCTGCGCTGTGTTCGTGGCGATGATCTGCGACATGTTTGACGGCAAGGTCGCGCGCATGACACATACCGCCGGACCGTTCGGCGCCGAGCTCGACAGCCTCGCCGATATCGTCTCGTTTGGCGTCGCCCCGGCCATCCTGGTGCACCGCTTGGTGCTCGGCCAGCCCGGCGTGTTCGCCTACGGCGAGCGCCTGCTGTGGTTCGTCACCGCATTCTACGCCGTCATGGCGGCGATCCGTCTGGCCCGCTACAACGTCGAGCACAGCGACGAGGCCAGCCCGTGGTTCCGCGGGCTGCCCAGTCCCGGCGCCGCCGCGCTGATCTGCGGCTGGGTGCTGTTCCACCAGTGGGCGGTGATCTATCCGGACCAGCCCATCTCTGCCTGGCTACTCGACAGCGGTTTGATCGCCCCGGCGCCGTGGACCGGTCTGATGAGCATGGATCCGTACCGCTGGGCGTTGGTGGTGGTGACGGTGGGCGCTGGTCTGCTGATGGTTTCGACGGTGCGCTATCCGCACGCCGGCAACACGCTGTTCGGCCGCATCGGCTTCCGCTCGATGATCCTGCTGCTCATGGTCATCGCGGCGCTGGTCATCGTGCCCTTCCCCTACGTGATCTTCTGCGTCACCAGCGGCTACGTCGCTTGGGGCCTGTTCCGCGGCAGCTACGAGGTGTGGTGTAATTGGCGCCAGGGTCGCGGCGCGCTCACCGATGCCGATGAGGAGGAGGCAGAAGATCTTGGTGATTCCGAGACGCCGCCCACCGACATCGGACCGGCCCCCGGCCGCTGAGCCTCCGGACTGACGCTGCGCCGACATGTTCCTCGATCCGGGCGACCAGCACGCCAACGCGCCCTGTGCGCCTGACGAGATCGCCCGCCGCCTGCGCGTCGAAGTCGCGGAGATAGCCGCCTGGCAGGCCGAGGGATGTCCGGCCGGATCCGACGGGACGTTGGACCCCTACGCGGTGTGCAACTGGCTGAGTTGGGGACGACTCGACCGCTGTCCGGCCCTGGCCCGTCGTTGGCGGGCCTGGCTGCGCTGGTTCACCACCACCGGTCGCCCGTGCCACGTGACGGTGCGTCGCGAGCAGCTTTGCGTCCTGCCCGAGTCACGACCGCTGCTATGGTCGGTGCCCGAACCGGCCGATGCACCGGGTCAGCAGGTCCTGGCCCGGGTGTGGAGCGTCGGCGAGCCGCAGGACGGCAGTCGCCTGGTGGCCAGCGCGACGGCTCAGGAACACCGCTACCACGCCGAGGACGAGTTGCTGCTGACCCCGACCAGTGCCGAACCCCGGGATCGGAGTCATTGGGAGGGGGTGGTCGCTGAGCAGGCCGCCGCCTTCACCTACGCCTACCGACGGCATCGCCCCGGCGAGGTGCCGGGCACCACGGGCACCTGCCTGGATCTTGCCCGCCGTTGCGGTGCGGCCCTCGGGCGCCCATGGCGGCTGGTCAGTGGCGTGGTGGCGCACCGTGGTCTGGCCAACCCGCACTTCTGGGTCGAGGTCGACGACGGCCCGGCTGGCTGGATCCCCCTCGACCCGACCATCCCGGCGGTGGCGCGCATGCTGGGGGCGGATTGGCGGGCCACTGTGCCGCTGGCGGTGGGGCGCCACGATGCCCGGCTGATCCGGGTCGCAGCCGTGGACGGCCCGGTCGGCGATGACCTTGGCGGCATCGCCGGGCGCCTGGACGCCGACGGGGCAGAGGCCCTCTACTGCACGGATTGGGCGGTTGGCGAGTGCACGTGGAGCATTGCCGCCGCCTGAACCGGCGGCAGGCTGCCGCCCACCATGCGCTTCGCCCTGCTCGCAGTCCTCGCCTCCCTCGCTTCCCTCGCCCTATGTATCTCCGGCTGCGGCGACTCGCTGTCGCGCGGCATCGTCATCACCGGCGACGGCAAGGTCGGGGCGAACAATGCCCGCAACCAGCGCGAGAGTGCGGCCGACGCACTGCGCATCGCCATGGAGGACGACCTCGGACCCGGTTGGGCCGTACAGGTGGCCATCGAGGAACTGCCCATCTGGATCCCCGAGCGCATCAACGACGACGGCTACTGGCGCTGGGAGCGTATCACCGCCTCGGTTCACATCACTCCGCCGACAGGTAAGCAACTACCCGCGGACAAGCGCGCCGAGTTCGAGGGCGATGCCCGCGACATCCTCCTCGCCAAGCTGGTGAAGAAGGATCCGGCTCTGCTGTCCTTCACCTTTCAGGTCGTTGCCGCGCAGGCAGCGCCGGTAGCGCAGGTGGCCGGGCGGCGCACCTACGTTGTGCAACCGGGCGATACCATGGCCGACCTCAGCACGGCCTTTTACGGCAGCCCGCAGCATTGGCGCCTGATCGCTGACGCCAACCCGGACGGCATCCAGGCCGGTCAGACGGTGGTCATCCCGGCCCTGCCGGCGGCTCCAGCTCCAGCTCCGGCTCCGGCTCCGGCTCCGTAGGCGGCATATCCAGGCGGTCGAAACGTCGGCCGAAGGCATGGAAATTCACCTGCGCCAGCATGCCGCGCAGGGCCTGCACGTCGGTCATGGTCAGGTGCCAGCGTGATAGCATGCGGGTGAGCATCGGGCGGAAGCGCTCGACATCGGCACGGCGGAAGTAGCGGATGCGGTCCAGGGTCCCCAGCCAGTAGTCGTACAGTGCATCCACCGCCTCGCGCGGCGCTCCCGGTTCGTTCTCGCCGCGCACGCTCTGGACGCCGGCAGTGGCGATGACGTAGGTGGTGATGGCGACGGCGTTGGCCAGGTTGTAGCTGCTGTTCTCGCCAAAGGTCTCCAGGTGGATCCAGGCCTGACAGCAGCGCAGTTCGCGGGTGTCGAGGCCGTCGGCCTCGTTGCCGAAGACCAGCGCCCAGCGCTCTGCCGGCCGGGCCGCCAGCAGGGCCGGCACCTCGCTGGGGGCGAGGCTGCTGCCCAGCTCGCTGTCACGAAACCGGGCGCTGGTGCCGATTACCAACTGGCAGTCGGCGACCGCAGCGGTGAGGTCAGGGAAGGTTCGGGCCGCCAACAGCAGCCCGCGCGAATGGGTGGAGAACTTGCGCGAATCCTCACAGTTCTGCTCGGCGATCGGCGCCACCAGGCGGAGGTCGTCGACGCCCATGTTGCCGCATACCCGGGCCACCATGCCGAGGTTGATCGGCCCCTGGGTGCGCACCAGGACGAGGACGCAGCCACGCAAGTTGGGCGAGGGGGTCGGCTCGACGTCGTTGGGATTGGGCGGTCCGGCGTCGGGGGTGGTCATGCCCAGGCCGTGCGCAGGCGATCTGCCCAGCTCGCCAGCTCGCCGTCGACGTAGGGGGTGACCGGCCAGGCCAGGCGTCGGCCATCGTCGGGGAAGCGCGGCCAGATGTGCAGGTGCGCGTGCGGTACCTCCTGGCCGGCGACGGGCCCATCGTTGACCACGACGTTGACCGCCGGTGCGCCGCTGGCGGACTTCACCGCCGTGGTTACCCGGGCCAACCGGTTGCCAAGGGCGGCCAGGGTTGGGACGGGCAGGTCGGCGAGGTACTGACCCTCGTACAGCGGCAGCAGCAGGACGTGACCGTGCGCCACCGGCCGGATGTCGAGGATGGCCGCCCACAGGTCGTCGCGAAAGACCAACTGGCCCGGGATCTCCCCGGCGAGGATGCGCGAGAAGATCGACGCCATCACGCGAACCGCTGGATGCCCGACTGCTGGAGCAGTCCGACGACCACGCGCTGCGCCGCGACGCGGTCCATCCAGTGGCGGTTCTGGATCTTGGCGGTGAGGATGTCGACGCGGTGCTGACTCTCGCTGAGGTCGAGGGGGGTCAGGCGCGGGCAGGTCTTCTTCAGCAGCGGCTCCAGTGTGGTCCACTGGCTGTCGGTCAGGACGTTCATGGACCGGGACGCTAGCGGCTGCAGGCTGGCACGGAAGCGCTTGCACGGGAAGGCTCCAGTGACCAGCTTGCGGCATGACCAACCCGCTCCTCGGCCCCGTCGGCCTGCCCGCCTTCGACCGCATCCAGCCCGAGCACGTCGAGCCGGCGATGCGTGCGCATCTGGCGCAGGTCGATCGCGATCTCACCGTCTTCGAGACGGCGGTGGAGAAGGCCGCCGACTACGAGGGTGTGGTCACCGCCCTGACCACCATCACTGAGCCGATGGGTTGGGCCTGGGGGGTCGTCAACCACCTGCTCGGCGTGCGCAACTCCGAGGCGTTGCGCCAGGCGCATCAGGCGGTGCAGGGTGACGTGGTGGCGATGTGGCTGCGCGTGGCCCAGTCCCGGCCCGTGTACCTGGCCCTGAAGCAGCTGCAGCTCGCCTACGTCGTCGAGCGTCGCGTCGTCGAGGCGCGCATCCGTGAGGCCGAATTGTCCGGCGTAGGCCTGGAGGGCGAGGCCAAGGCCGCCTTCCTGCGCAACCAGCAGGAGCTGTCCGAGCTGGCCACGCGCTACAGCAATCAGGTGCTCGACGCCAGCAAGGCCTTCACCCTGACCCTGACCTCGGCCGACGAGGTAGACGGGCTGCCGGCGAGCGCCCGTGCCGCCGCCGCCTCGGCCGCCGTCCGCGCCGGGCACGCCGCAGCCACGCCTGAGGCCGGCCCCTGGGTGGTAGGGCTCGACATCCCCAGCTTCCTCGCCTTCATGGAGCACGCCAAGCGCCGGGACCTGCGCGAGCGGCTGTATCGCGCCTACGTCCGTCGCGCCGCCGACGCGCCATTCGACAACCATCCGGTGATCGACCGCCTGCTCGCCCTCCGGCGCGAGCAGGCCAAGCTGCTTGGCTTCGCCAGCTGGGCCGAGATCTCGCTGTCGCAGAAGATGGCCGGATCGGTGCCGGCCGTCCATCGACTGCTCGATGAGCTGCACGCCGCTGCCCTGCCCAAGGCGCAGGCCGAGCACGCCGAGCTGTGTGCCTTCGCCGGCCTAGAGGCGCAGCCTTGGGACGTGGGATATTGGGCCGAACGGCTGCGCGAGAAGACCTTCGCCTACACCGATGAGGAGCTGCGTCCGTACTTCCCCCTGCCGCGCGTTCTTGAGGGTCTGTTCAGCCTGTGTGGCCGCCTGTTCGGCATCCGCGTCGAGGCAGCCGACGGCCAGGCCCCGGTGTGGCACGCCGATGTGCGCTTCTTCCGCGTACGCAACGCCGCCGATAGCCGCGAGTTGGCGGCGTTCTATCTCGACCCCTACAGCCGTCCGGCCGACAAGCGCGGTGGCGCCTGGATGGACAATACGCTCGACCTCAAGGGCTCGCGGGTACCGGTGGCCTACCTGGTGTGCAACCAGACCCCGCCGGTCGGGGACACGCCATCGCTGATGACTTTCCGCGAGGTCGAGACCCTGTTCCATGAATTCGGCCACGGCCTGCAGCACATGCTGACCACGGTGCCGCGCCTGGAGGCGGCGGGGATCAACAACGTCGAGTGGGATGCGGTCGAACTCCCCAGCCAGTTCATGGAGAACTGGTGCCTGCATCCCAAGACCCTGGCTGGCCTGGCCCGCCATTGGCAGACTGGCGAGGCCCTGCCGCAGGCCCTGGTCGACAAGCTGCGGGCGGCCAAGACCTATCGCGCCGGCAGCGCCACCCTGCGTCAGGTCTACTTCGCCCGCACCGACATGATCATTCATGCCGAGGGCGGCGATCCGCACACCGTCCAGCGTGAGGTGGCGCGGACCCATACGGTGATCCCGCCGCTGCCCGAGGATCGTATGCTGTGTGCCTTCGCCCACATCTTCGCGGGTGGCTACAGCGCCGGCTACTACAGCTACAAGTGGGCCGAGGTGCTGTCGGCCGACGCCTTCGCCGCCTTCGAGGAGGCCGGCCTTGATGACGCGGCTGCTGTCGCTGCCACTGGGGCTCGTTTCCGTGACACCGTCTTGTCCTTGGGCGGCGGGGCGCACCCCATGCAGATATTCCGCACCTTCCGCGGCCGCGAGCCGAGCACCAGGGCGCTGCTGAAGCATAGCGGGTTGGTCTAGTTTTATTCGCTACGGCTGCGCGCTTCGGCCCGCTTCGCGGGCGCTACGGCGTGGCCCTCGCTTGCGCGCTGCAGCGCCGGCCGGGGGCCGGCCATAGCGCGCAGCCGTAGCGGGCGAAGCTCGTTGGCCACAATCGAGATGCGTCGATCTGCCGAGCCTGACTGCCCGCTGACCGGTACGAAATCTATCCCTGCCCCTGTCGTGTATAGCAAATTCCTATTGCCCTCCACGTGGAGGCAGATAGTCTAACCTCCACGTGGAG
>JBBREK010000170.1:0-9224 GCA_038203025.1 Planctomycetota bacterium | reverse complement strand
GGTCCTGAGGCACATCTGGACCCTCAGCCTGGGTTGCCCACCTTGCGTGCCCGCACCGGTTTGGCCGGGTCACGACCGATGGTCGCGGCGATCGTGGCCAGCTGGACCCAGCCAGCGACGAGACGATCAAAGGGGGCCCAGTCGTCCTCGGACAGGGCTGGCAGACGGGCATGCCTGGCCGGGGTTTCGCTGACGCGGCGCACCAGATCGGCGGCATCCTCGCTCGATAGGCCGAGATCGAGGACCAGATCGCCATCCTGCCACAGCTCTTCCATGCCGTGCAGGGCCATCGTCCCAGGACAGGCGAATCCGGGCAGGCCAGTGGTCTCGGCGGTCTTCAGCGCGAGTTCCTCGGCCAGTCCATCTTCGCCGCCACACCAGAAGATGCGGCCACAGGCGGCAGTTGGCGTCGGTGTGGCTGCAAGTGCGGCGCTGACGCCGTCACGCAGACGAGCGAGCGGTACGCCAGATCCAGCCGCCACGCAGACCGCCTCCACCACGGTCAGGGTCTGAGCGTAGACGCTGACCGTCGCGGCGACCGCCCGCTCTGGCGCCGACAGCAGCACGCGCGTCGGGCCGCCCAGGCGCGCCAGCGGGCCGCCTGCGATGCCGACCAGCGCCAGCGATTCAGCGACGGTCTGCGCCACCGCCATCGGCTCGCGACTGCGGCCACTGTTGCTCGCCAACAGCACGCGGAACCGGGACAGATCCAGACGCTGCGCCTCGCGTCCGCCGCACACCGTCAACCGCGCCTGCAGGCCGAGCCGCCGCGCCATGGTCATGGCCAGTCCGCCGGGCATCAGTTGTGAAGATCCTTCCGCCACCAGCAGTACCGGCGGGCCGCTGCGCAGGGCCTCGACCAGGGCGCTCCACGGACCTGGCCAAGCGTCGAGAAGGTCGAGGGTGCGTCGGCAGTCGTCGAGGAACAAGCCCATGTGTCCTCAGGCGAAGAGGTGGTCGTATTGCGCCGGATCGTAGACCTGCCAGGTAACGCGGCGGAGATGCTCGACCGGCTTGGCGGTCGACAGCTGCTCAGCGACGTACTGCTGGCTGGCGAAGGCGGCGAAGGCTTCTGCCTTGGCTGCGCGTCCGGCCGGCGTGCCGGTGAGGCGGAGATCAGGTTCGCCGGGAAACGGGGCGTAGACGGCATAATCCCAGCGCACCGGCAGTGCGATCGGCTCACCCAGCTCCAGCCAGATGGCTGAGGCCGCCCAGAAGCAGGCTATGTCGAGGTCGGCGGACACCGCTTGATGGTCGGGATGAACGTCGGCCGGATTGGGACCGAAGACCACCGCCGGCCGCACCTGCCGGAGGACGGCGGCCAGGGCACGACCCACGCCCTGATGCCGGCCATCGGCCTGCCGCCGCACCCCACGCCAGGCGGCCAGCTCGCCGTCGGGCAAGCCGAGTTCGTGCACGTGCGCCGCCGGTACGCCCAGGCGGGCGCAGCTGGCGAGCAGCTCGCCGTGCCGGGTGGTGGCGATCGCGGCCTGGTCCGCGGGGGTGCGGTAGCCCATGCCACCATCGGTGACCACGGCGAGATGCACCGGCAGCCCGGCCGCGGTCGCCGCCGCCACGGTCAGGCCCATGCCCAGGCAGACATCGTCATCGTGCGGAGCGACGCACAGCCAGGGGCCTGCTCCAATGGCGTTCTGTAGGCTGTCGACGTCCCCGGCCAGGCGACGTTGGATGCGATCGAGCAGTGGCATGCCCGCATCGTGCCTGGTCCGTGCCGGCCGCCATGGCCCGTGGCGCCCCGTTCGATGCTGGAATTGACACGGTCATATCAGGAAATGCTCCCATGTCGCAGGCTCTGTTCGATCCGCGGGCGATGCGCCTCTGGCGCCTGGCCGAGCGCCTCGCCGAAGAGGAGTCGACGGTGCGGCTGCTGCTTCCCGCGCAGGCTCCGCGTGCGCCGCCTGGTCGCGGCCGTCGTCGGCGGACCGGTGCATGCCTACGCGCCGCATCCGGCGGTCAGTCGCATGGCGCATCGCATGTGGTCCGGGTTGCACCAGGGGGTCGAGGCCAGCGTCGTGCTCGCCGCCAGTGGTCTCGGGGCACGCCAGGCGCATCGGCTGTTCACCGCCTGGTTCGGGACGACGCCGAAGCGGGCCGTGCTCGATCAGCGCCTGGCCCTGGCCCGAGCCCAGCTGCAGGCGGGCGCCTCGGTGACGGTCGCCGCTGCCGCTGCCGCTGCTGGCTTCGCCGACCGGGCAGGCTTAACCCGGGCCTGGCGGCGGGCCTACGGATCGCCGCCGACGGCCCGCTGAACGCAGCCCGGCAGTGGCTGCGCACGTCGACAGGCGGCGGGATGCACGTCGGCGACCAATGCTGGTTGTCCATGACAGGACATACGAGCAGCGGGGCGTTATTCTGGCACACACCACCGACGACCAGAAAGCCTGTCATGACCATGTTCCGCCCGACCCTCCTCGTGTGCGCGCTCCTGGCGAGCGTCGCTGCCGCCGAACTGCTCGACCCTGCCTCTTACACGGTGCAGAACGCGACCGTCGTTGCTGATGGCAAGGCGCTGGAATTCGCAGTCGGCGACAAGGGCTCCTTGGGTCAGGCGCAGGTTGCTTTGGACGCCACCTACAAAAAGCGGGTGACGGTACGCGCTTCGGTCACGGGCACGGCCAAGTCTCCCTACGGCAACTGGACAATCCACCTTGGAGACAAGGCCTCCGACCAGCGGGTCGGGGCCGGCTATGCTCCCGGCTCGAAGGAAGCCTGGCTTGGCGAGTGGAACGGCCTCTCCCAGAAGATCGCCCAGGACCGCCAGGGCGGGGCCACCGGCGGACCATCCATCGACGTGGTGTTCACGGTCGACCTGGAGAAGAAGACCATGATTGCGATGTTCGGGACGACCGAGCGGACCCTGCCGATACTGCAGACTCTGCCGGGCATCGACAGCCTGTGGCTGACGAGCTATAAGCAGGGGGTAAAGCTGACCGCATTGACCGTGACCGGCGAATAATCGTCCGCCGCCAACAGGCATTACCGACGGATTCGCACGACCATGACTGCCCAACAAGACCATGCGGCGCATCCTGGGAAGGTCACCACGGACCGTCCGCAAGGGGGGTGACTCATGGTCTGTCGCAAGTCGCCGCTCCCGCTCCCGCGCCGCCATTCGCGCGCCGGGAGGCTGCAGGCCCGTCTTGCTGAGGGTTGGCGCCGACCAATGGGAATCCCCGGCCACCATTGCAGGCGAGTCCGGATCGGCTATCCACGCATTATGCGGGCAGGCTTCACCCTGATCGAACTGCTGGTGGTGATTTCCATCATCGCCGTGCTCGCCGCCATGCTACTGCCCGCCCTCAGACTGGTGCGCGAATCGGCCGACCGCATGATCTGCGGCAGCAACCTGCGCCAGGTCGGGGTGATGGCAACCGTCTACATGCAGGACTGGGACGGGGCCTACCCCAACAGCCGCATCGTCAACGCCAACGGCACCAACGTCGCCTGGCCGACGACCCTCGTCGATTACGACGAGTCGGGACTGACCAACCGCGTCTGCCGCACCTATCTACGCTCGAAGAAGGCCTTGGTGGCGAGCTACAACGCCGTCGCCCTGGCCGGGGGCAGCGGTGAGACGGCCAGCAGTGCCCCAGGCGGGATCGGCAAAAGCCGCTTCCTGCAGGGTGGGACCACCAGGAACGATGTGTGGGGGGCTCCGAATTACGTGCAGTTCACCACCAGCAATGTGCGCAACACCTCGGTGCGCTGCCATTTCGGCGACGCTCAGGACAATTGGATCAACACGTCGGTCCGTAACGCCGGGGTGACCGGCCAACTGCTCTGGTCCCACCCGCTGTCGGTCGGACGCCACCACGGCAGCGGCAACGTCCTCTTCTGTGATGGCCGATTCGCCGCCCTGGACGAGGTCAGCGTCTACCGCTCGGTGAACGACCCCAGCCTGCTGTCGCCCTGAGCGGCCCGGCGGCGTCCGGCCGGTTGTCAGCCGGGTCCGGATAAGAGGATGGGGCCATGCCTGTGACCATGAAGGACATCGCCGGGCATTGCGGCGTATCGCGCTCGACCGTCAGTCTGATCCTGTCGGGACAGGGGCATCGATTCCACGATACCGTCGTAAAGCGGGTCGAACTGGCCGTGACCAAGCTCGGCTACCGACACAACCGTTCGGCCCTGGCGGTGCGCACCGGCCGATTCGGCTGCCTGGCCCTGCTACTGGGCAAACGCTGCTACATGCCGCCCGAACTACTGCGCGCCCTGGCCCAGGCCGCGGCCGCCCGCGACCACCACATCGCCACCGCGGTACCGAGCGACGAGTTGCTCGCCGACCAGGTCGCCATGCCACAGATGCTGCGCAGCTTCTATGCCGACGGCATCATCATCGACTACGTTCACGACGCCCCAGACAGCGCCGAGGCGGTCCTCGCCGGTCTCGGCCTGCCGCTGGTCTGGCTGAACGTCAAGCGCCCGCAGGGCGCTGTGCATCCTGACGACCTCCAGGGCGGCCGGCTGGTCGCGGAGCATCTGCTGCGGCTCGGCCATCGCCGCATCGCCAGCGTCATCCCGCGTGGCCCACACTATTCCTTGGATGACCGCGCGCGGGGAGCCGCCGAGGCCTGCGCTGCGGCCGGCGTCCCTCTGCGCGAATTGCGCTATGCCACCGCCTGCCCGTCGGCCGAGCGCATCGCCAGCGTGCGGGAACTGCTCGCCGGAGCCGATCGGCCGACGGCGCTGATCTGGCATGCTGCGGCGGAACTCGTGGCGGCCCGCCTCGCCGCCCAGTCATTGGGCCTGAGCCTGCCACGCGACCTGTCGCTGGTTGGCTTCGGCGATAGGCCGGCCGATCTGGTTGGCCAGCCAAGCGATCTGGCACTCCTTCCGTGGCGGGCGGCCGCCAGCCAGACGGTCGAGATGCTGTTGGGCCTGATTGCCACGACCGGATCCAACCGCTCGCGCACGGTACCCTTCGCCGCGATCGAAGCGGTCGGCAGCGCCATCCCCTGGGGCTCTGGCTGAGCCCGCAGCTCAGGGCGGCGGCTGCGCCGAGCGGTGGTAGGTGCGCCAGGCCGCGGTCGGCTCGTTGAGCATCTCGACGTGGCCATCGGCGTGCAGATAGACCGCCCGGTAGCTGGCATCGCCCTTCAGACCGCCCCACACCTGTCCCGGATGGCTGTGCCGCGCCGGAGCGCCGTTGTAGAACTCCTGGCCCGAGCGGCCGAAATAGAATGGGGCCTGGTTGGCGCCAACCTCCGAATTGGCGTCGAGGAACTCCTTCGCCGCGTCGCCGGCGATGATCCGCCGGCCCAGCATCGAGAACTCGCTCCAGCGCAGGCGGTAGTTGGCATTGGGGGCATTCACGGTGTCCGAGGGGTTCACGAACTTGGTCGATCGGGAGCTGTTCGGACCACGATGGATGATGGCGATGCCGGCGACCATGCCGTGTCCTGAGTAACCACCCAGGGCACCGAACTGGTTGCCGATACGGAACTGGGGGCAGTCCCATAGTGAATCGTCGCGGGCATTGGTGCCGACACAGCTGCGATTACCGACGTAGTCCACCAGGGTGTCGTACCACATCTCCCCGCCGCTGTAGTCCGGCCAGCCCTTTCTGGAGCAGCCGAGGTAGACGAACTGGTTCTGGTGGTCGTCGGCATAACCGCGCAGGGCGAGGAAGAGCTGGCTCTGGCGGTTCATGCAATAGGCCGTCCGCGCCTGCTGACGCAGCGAGGCGATCAAAGGCAGCATGAGAGAGGCGAGGACGGCGAGGATCGCAGTGACCACGAGGAGCTCGGTTAGGGAGAATCCGGCGGGGGCAGGTCTCATACTGGACAGCATGTGTTCACACGAGTGAATATAAAGTAAAAAGCCCCGTGACTTGAGTCGTGAGTTTGATTCAGGATCTCAGCAGAACCGGGCCGTGCAGCCCGAACGGAGCCAGGTGATAGGCATCTTCGGGAGCCTGGGCCTCGCCTTCTCCCGGTGCGCTGACCGTCCGGCCGAGCAACGGGTTGCGGTGCGGTCCGAAGAGGTTTTGCGCCGTGCCGAAGACGCGCACGATCAATTGCAGGGGGCCGCGTCGCAGCCGGCCGGCCAGCGGCACCAGCCACGGCGGGTGATCGAGCTCGGCGACAACCACCCCATCGATGAGTACCTGAGCAGCCACCGCCACCGAGCCGAGGTCGAGCCAGCGCCACCCGGTGGGATCGTCGAGGTCGAGGGTGGTCTCGGCCACCACCGGCCCCCAGTGGAAGGGCAGGCCGTGACGCGCCAGGTCGGCTCCGGCCGGCGGCTCGCGCCAGGGCCGCAACCGGGGCAGCCAGCCGCGGCCGGCCTCGCGCTCCAGCTCGACCATGCCGTCGAGCAGCAGGCCCACGTCCTCGATCCGTCCGCTTAGGCGCGAGGGATCCAGGGCCAGGCGATGACGGCCAGGGGCGACGGCCTCCAGACTGATCACGCTCAGGTCCGGACTGGCCGGGTGGTGGCCGTCGGGCGACGGCAGCGGCCGGTTGTCCCAGGTCGGCGACAGGCGGGCGAGCTGTTCGCCGATCAGGCCGCGCAGACGCACCCCCGGCGGCACCTCGATCGGGATGGTCAGGCGGCCGCAGGTTGTCGGATCGAGGTCGCGCAGGCGGCGCCATGAGCCAGATGCGTCCTCGGCGGCGTCCCACCAGGCCACCGTTGGCTGTTCGAGGCGCCAACGCCAATCGGTGATGGCGCGGGTGTGCGGGCCAGGTGGCACAGCGGTCGGCACCACTGGGCCATCGTCGCGCCGCACGTGCCAGCAGGCCCCGCGCGGCAGCACCAAGCCAGCGGCGGGCAGTGGTCCCCGATACACCACCCCACCTTCGAGTGCCTCGATCCGCCACCCGCCCGGCCCGGGCGCCGGCGACACCGCCAGGTCAGCATCGCCGCAGTTGCCGAGCAGGTAGCGACGCTCGCCGCCGACCTGGCGCACGTGCAGGACCAGCTCGCCGGGACCGCTCTGGAGCCCGGGCATCGGCGACGGCAGGACCGCCGCCACCGCCACGGCCTCAAGCCCCTCGTGCACCTCGACGCCGGCGGCGCGGCAACGCTCCAGCACGGCCTGGGTGTCAGGCAGCCAGGTCGCAGCCGGCGGCACCACCACAGCGACATAGCGCATGTGTCCCAGCTGCAGCTGACTGTCCGCGACCGCGCCATGCTGCGCCAGCAGCAACTCGTCGGCGAAGTGGAACGGCACCCGCGCCCGCACCAGGGCCAGCGCGAGGGCGGCCAGACCCGACTCCAGGTCGTCGCAACTGACAGCGTCCGCTGCCACGGACAGCCCCGGGGCCGGTCGGCGGTCGGCGCCGCGCAGGGCCGCCCACGCTGCCGAGGTCGGGAACAGCACCACGACCTCGACCGCCGCCTGGCCCTCGCGCAGCCAGGCGCACAGGCGCGACCAGCGTGCCACCACCGCCGGTGCCAGCTCCCACCATGGCAATTGGCCGGCGAAGCTCGGCGGGTGGTCGCGCTTGGCGACGCCGGCGGTGCAGGCCGAAACCGCATGCGGGGTAAGCTGATTGATCCCCATCAGCTGCTCGAAAAGCAGATGGCGGTGCAGTTCGGCCGGCGTGAGGTCCCAGCCGAGCGAGGCGCCGACCTCGCTGTTGACGATGCCGTCGCCGTACTGGTCGGCGACCGAGGCGGCCTGGCGGTAGAGCAGGATCGGAGCCAGTCCGTGGTCGGTGCGCTCCCGGCGCGCGAAACCGCCATCGCGGGCGCGCAGCAGGTAGTCGTCGATCGACGGGACATCCTCGGCGGCATAGAACGGCATCGCCGCGCCGCACTGCTCGCTCAGCATCCACAGCGGACCTTCATCGCCACGCAGGTGGCCGAGGAAGGCCACGCCGTGCGCTGCGCACCAGGCGCGCTGCGGCACCACCCAGCGTTCGAGAAACAGTTCCAGCAGCGTGCGGTGGAAGTCGATACGCGCCTGGGCCGCGCCGGGCAGGTCACCGACCAGGGCGGGCAGCAGGGGCAGCAGGTCGCGCCCGCGCCGGCGGCGGAATTCGCCCGGCAGGTCGGCGGTCCAGCCCAGGCCCTTGCGGTCCTGAAGATGGTAGTTGACGTCGTCGGTGTACACCGCCGTCACCACGCTGCCGAGCAGGTCGCCGAGGGCCGCTGCGTAGACCTCGTGGGTGCTGGCGAGGAAGCGGTGGCAGCTCGCCGGATCGAGGGTGTCGACGTAGCGATCTGCCCGTTGAACGTGGAATAGCAGGGCTGGCTGTTCGTTGGCAAGATCCTGGGGATCGACCGGCGACCCGTCGGGCTGGAACCACGCCACCGGCTCCGGCAGGGTCGCGAGTTCCCCCGCCGGCGCGGTGCTCCAGACCAGCACGCGTTGGCGCAGCGCCGGCTCCGCCGCCTGGATGCTGCGACCGGCGGTGCCGCTGGGATAGTCCTCCTCGTCGTACAGCCACAGGCTCAAACCGTGGCGGCGCGCGACCAAGGCGGCATGGCGCACCAGCTCTAGCCAGCGCGGCGACAGGTAGGGGATGCGATTGCCGGCCCGCGCGTGCACCGCCAGCCCGGAGAGCCCCTCGGCGGCGGCCCGCGCCAACTGGGTCTCGATGCGCCGCTCATCGACCTCGCCGTTCCAGAACCAGAACGGCACTACGCTGCCGGGTGGTGCCCGCATCTGCCGTCACCTCGACCTGGGTGCCAGCCGCGCTGCCGCACCGGGCCGAGGGCCGCTCATTGCGCCGTCTCCACCGCCAGGCCGGAGAAGGCGACGACGTCGGTATTGAGCACGCAGACTCCGACGGTGGCGAGGCGGTCGATACCCGCGACCAAGGCCTCGCGCATCTCGAAGCCGTTGGTGCGCACGATCAACTGATGCTGCGCGACGTCGACCTCGACCTCGATCGGGCCGCTGGGTGCGGCGCCACTGCGCATGGCGCTCTGCTGGACCTGCTTGCCGGCGGCATCGTACTGCGATATCTGGCACGAGTGCGAATTGGTGCTGAACACCACGCGGATGAGCATGTCGGAGCCGCGCACGCCCAGGACCAGGCCAAGGAAGGCCTTATCATCACGTGGCGCTGCGGTCACCTTGACCACGGCCCGCGTCGTTACCGGCTCGGGCAGGGTGAAGACCGCCTTGCCATAATGCGTCCATTTCCCGGTCTTCGGACCGCTGGTCAGTAGGATCCCCTCAGGCGTGCGTTCGACCACCGCCCCCTCGACGACCGGGGTAGCGGTGGCGAACATCCCGGGGCCGGCTAGTG
>JBBREK010000169.1:0-9295 GCA_038203025.1 Planctomycetota bacterium | reverse complement strand
GGGAAATCTCCCAAAACGAAGGCTACCGTCACTTACGGTATGGATAGGAATACGGAACGGGCCTGGTTGGCCAAAAGGCGGCGTAACACCTCTGGCCGGGGCCCCGCCGCGCCTGCGGTGGGGCGGGCGCCGAGTGGCGGTGAGAGCAAGCCGGAGACCTTCGACTTCCTCGGCTTCACGCATTGCTGCGCGAAGCGATGGAGTGACGGCGGTTTCACGGTCATCCGCACCAGCATGGCAAAGCTTCTGGGCGCGGCAGTGAAGAAGATCGGCCAGACCCTCAAGGCGATGCGCGCCACCACGCTTGACGAACAAGGCAAATGGCTGGGCGCAGTCGAACGAGGCTGGTTGGGCTACCACGCCGTGCCCAGAAACTTCGCGACCATCAACAGCTTCCGCGATCGTGTCATCGAAGCGTGGCGGCGCGCCTTGCGCCGACGTAGCCAGAAGGCCGCGCGTGGAATAAGTTGGCCCGCCATGCGCGCACTGGCAGCCCGCTTCATTCCCAGAGCGACCATTCTGCATCCATATCCGAGTCAACGCCTGGGCGTCACCACCTGATGAAAGAGCCGTAGGCGGGAAATCCGCCCGTACGGATCTGTACCAGCGGCAGGCAGCGATGCCTGTCCCTACGGCGACGCCTGAATGCATGCGTGTGGACGTGGACATGCACCTGATGCGCCCTCCCGGCGCTGACGGTCGATAGGTATGCGTCCGATGAAGCCGCGATGAATCCCCATCCTCCCCGGTCTAAGCTGTCCCCACAGGAGCGGTCATGACCGAGGGCATCACCGCCATTGCCGCCCGTCCTCCACGCCGCCATCGTAGCAAGGAAGAAGCAGCGGCGCTGGTCGCTGACTGGCAGGCGAGTGGACAGAACAAGGAGGCCGTCTGCCGCTATCGCGGCATCTTGCGGTCGACGTTGTCATCGTGCTGGTCGCGGGTGATGGGTGGTGGGCGGACGTCTGGGCCGGCAGAGTTCGTGGAGCTCCGGCCGCCGTCCGATCCGGTCGGCTTGTCGCTGGACGTGGGCGGCGGGATGCGCCTCATCGGCTTGGAGCTCGCCAGCGCGATCACCCTGGTCACCGCGTTGGGCCAGGTCGGCGATGATCGCGTTGGGCGCGCGTCGGGTGCTCCTCTGCGGCGAAGCGGTGGACATACGCATGGGCATGGACGGGTTGAGCGCGGCGGTCATCGGTCGGCTGCAGCGGGATCCGAACGCGGGCGACGTCTTCGTCTTCGTCGGCAAGCGTGCCACTCGGCTGAAGGCGCTGTGCTGGGATCGCGATGGGTTCTGGCTGTGCGAAAAGCGCTTGCCGGGTGGGCGCTTCGTGGTGCCGCGGATCTCGCGCAGCGATGGCCTGCCGTCGGCGTTGGAGTTGAGCCACGCCGATTGGCAGTTGCTGCTCGATGACATCGTGGTGCGCGATCGCGTGCTGATCCACCGCCGTGGACGCGGTGTCGGAGCCTGACGGAGCCGCGATAATACAGGCGTGCCCGACGTTTCCTTCATCAGTGCCGCCGACGAACTCACCCATCTGCGGGCGGAGAACCGCACGCTGCGGCAGGAGGTCGGCGATCTCGTGGTGAAGAACAAGTGAATGCGCCGGCTGGTGTACGGCCCGTCAAGCGAGCACCGCCCGACTCCGCCGCAGGATCTAGGCGCGGCCGTGCAGCAGGAGTCCCTGGCCGCACCACCCGATGCGGGCGCGACGGTGACCGTGGCCGAGGCAAAGCAGGTGCAGCGCGAGGAGCGGGCCAAGAGCAATAATGAGCGCAAGGGCCGCGGTGCGGATGGGAAGTCGAAGCCGGTGAATGGCGGCAGTCGCAAGCCGGTCAATCACAGCCTGCGGACCGTCGAACCGGTGATCGAGACGCCGGTGAGCGAACGGACCGCTGCTGAGGGCACGCCGCTGATCCTGCTCGGCTACGAGACGTTAGAGCGCGAGCATGACATCGTGGCCGAGGTCGTCCGCCTGGTCCTCAAGCGCGAGCGCTGGGGCCTGCCCGACACCCGCGAGAAACTCGTCCGCGCCGCGGTGCCGGCGGCGATCGTGCCCAAAGGCAAATACAGTGACGAGTACCTGCTTGAGGCGATGCTGCGGAAGTACCTGCATGGCATGCTCTTCGCATGCTCGACGACTTCCGCGCCATGGGCTCGGATCTCGAAGACTCGACGCTGAGCAACCTGGCGCGCCGCTTTGGTGCCTTTTTCTCACCCGTGTGCCAGGCGATCCACCTGCAGATCCTGACGTTGGCCTTCGTCCACGTCGACGAGACCCCGCTGCCAACCCAAGACGGCCTGCGCTATCTGTGGGCGGTGGGCGGCGGACGCCAAGCGTTATTCCATGTCGGCGGCCGCGGCGGCGCCGAACTGCGCGCCGCGCTTGGTGATGCGCGCGCGCAGGCCGCCGGCGACGACGATCCCGGCCTGCACGCCACGCTCGTCTACCTCATGGCCGACGCCTACGCCGTCTACGACCGCGTCACCACCGAGCGCGGCATCACCCGCCTCTGCTGCTGGACGCACGCCCGGCGGAACTTCCTGCCGCACGAGCAGGATCCCTTCGCCACCGAGGTCATCGCCCGCATCGGCGCCCTCTACCGCATCGAGCGCCACGCCGACACCCATGCCCGCGACCAGCGTCTTAGCCCCGCCGACGCCCAGGCCCATCGCGCCGTGGCGCGCCGAGGGCAGGCGGCGCCACTGCTCGCCGAACTTCACGCGATGCTCAGCCCGCATCGCCAACGCTACGGACCCGGCGCCGGCCTGCGCAGCGCGATCGACTACCTGCTCGTCCGTTGGGAATGCTTCACCGTCTACGCCACCCGGGGCGACCTCCCCATCGATAACGACCAGGCCGAGCGCGTCATCCGCCCGATCGTCATCGACCGCAAGAACTGGCTCTTTGTCGGCAGCGAGGACGCCACCGCCTGGGCCGCGATCAACCACACGATCTTCGAAAGCTGCCGCCTCGCCCGCGTTGAGCCGCGTGCCTACCTGCGCCACGTGATTGCCAGCCTCCACAGCGGCTCGGCCGACCCGCAGGAGCTTACCCCCGAGCGCTGCGCTCTGCGGTTTCCAGTGCCGCGCTGAGCGCTGATTCAGGGCAACTGGGATACGAAGGCTTCATCGGACGGATACTGATGAATGGTGAGGGTTCGAAAGAAGCACTCGACCATGTTCAGCCAGGAGGCACTGGTGGACGTGAAGTGGAGGTGGAATCGCGGTTGCAAGCCGCCAAGGCAGCACCAGCGATCAGCCCAAGGCGGAGCGAACGGGCGGACCGAGGGACGGCGGGTAGACCGCCAGTAGCCCCACCTCAACTCCGCGTCCGCCACACCGCACGGGCGAGGGCGTGGCAGCCGATTGGGCCAGTGATCAGGAAGAAGACGGCGGCAAGGCTGCAGCGCAAGGCGACGCCGCCATCGCCACTCCACAGCGCCGCCGCCAGCAGCATGCAAGCCACGCCCAGAGTCGCCGACTTGCCGGCGCAGTGCAGGCGGGCGAAGGTGTCGCTGAAGATGGTGACGCCGACCGCCGCAATGAGCATGAAGCCGGCACCGACGGAGGCGAGGACGGCGGCAAGGATGGCGAGCGTGGTCACGGCCCCTCCGCGCGCGCATCGCGCGCGCGATGTTCGATGAAGGAACCGAAAGCGACGGTGCCGACCACGCTGATCAGGCCGATGCCAAGGGCGACATCGACATACATCCAGTGCCCCGTCTGGGCGGCGCGCAGGACCAGGAAGCCCACCGCCAGACTGGCGAGCAGGTCGAGCGCAAGCACACGGTCGGCCAGATGCGGACCGCGCACCAGCCGCCACAGCGCCAGCAAACTGGCGAGGCCGACGACCGTCTGCAGCACCACAATGATGACACTCATGGCCGTCTCCCGCGCAACACGGTAAGCAACGGCCCCTCGTAGCGCTCGCGGATGTCGCGCAGCACGCCCTCGGGATCGGCGGCATACATGGCGTGGATGATCAAGGTGCGGCGGTCGTCGCTGACGTCGAGGGTCAGCGTCCCCGGCGTCAGGGTGATGCAGCAGGAGAGCAGCAGTAACTCGCCATCGCTGGTGGCACGGGTGTGGAACTCCAGCACCCGCACCGTGCTGAGGTCTGTGGGGGTGATCACATCCCAGGCCAGTACCAGCGACGAGCGCACCGTGTCGACGAGGAGCAGGGCGAGCAGGCGCAGGGCGGCGGCGAGGCGGATCACGGCGTGGCTTTCAGCACGGCGTCAATGTACGGGGTGCGGGCCGCCAACTCGTTGCCCACCGCCAGCGACCAGCGCCACAGCGGCCCGGCGCCCAGGCCGATGAGCACGGTACCGGTCGCGAGTACCAGGACGGCGGTCGTAGCCCAGCCGGCTCCTGCCAGCGGCACCGGCGCCGCCGGGGCCTCCTTGGCGAAGGCCTCGCGGTGGATCTTGACCATCGAATAGAGAGTGAGGAACCCGACCGCCAGCGCTACCGCCACCGCCACCCACTGCCCAGCTTCGGCAGCGGCGCGCACGGTGGCGAGCTTGGCGAAAAAACCAGACAGCGGCGGGATGCCAGCCAAGCTGGCGGCCGAGATCAGGAAGCCGGCGTAAAGCAGGGGAAAGCGGCGCAGCCCACCCAGACGGCGCACGTCCTCGGCGCCACCGTGGGCGGCGGCAAGCCCGACGATGAGAAAAAGGTTGCTCTTAACCAGGATGTGGTGGATGAGGTAGAACACCGCTGCCGCCAGGGCGGTGGCGCCGCCGATGGCGATGCTCAGCAGCATGTAGCCGACCTGCGAGATAATATGGAAGGAGAGGATGCGCTTCAGTTCCATCTGCGTCGCAGCGCCGAGCACGCCCACCGCCATGGTCGCCAGGGCTACCCAGAGCAGGGTCGGCTGCAGCAGAGTGCCCGACAACGGCATGATCGTGACCGTGAGGCGCAGCACGGCGTAGATCCCGACCTTAGTGAGCAGGGCGGAGAACAACGCAACGGTGGCCGGGGCGGCGGTGTGGTAGCTGGCCGGCAGCCAGGCGAAGAGCGGGAAAGCTGCGCTTTTGAGCAGGAAGGCGGCCAACAGGCAGCCTCCCGCCGCCTGCACAGCCGGCGGGGTATCAGCCGCTGAAATGATGCGCGCCAGGTCAGCCATGTTGAGGGTGCCGCACACGCCGTAAAGGATGCCGCAGCCGCACAGGAACAGCACACTGCTGACCAGATTCATAGCTACGTACTTCACCGCTCCCTCCAGGCGCTCGCGGCCGCCGCCTAGCGCGATGAGGGTGAAGGAGGACATGAGCATGACCTCAAACCAGACGAAGAGATTGAACAGGTCCCCGGTGCAGAAGGCACCGCACACCCCCCACATCAGCAGGTGGACCAGCGGATGCCAAGCGGGGTGGCGGGCCGGATCGTCGTGGGGGCTGCGTGCTGCCAGCACGCAGGCGACGCCGACCAGCGTCGAAACCGCGACCAGAGCGGCGGCGAGGCGGTCGGCGACCAGGACGATGCCGAGCGGTGCCGGCCAGCCGCCGACTGCCCACACCAGGATGCCGCCCGGAGCCACCTCTAGCAGCAGGTGCGCTGCCGCGCCCAGCAGGGCGATCATGCCAGCCAGGCTGACCGCTGCCTGCAGACGCGGCCGACCCCACAGCGCCAGCAGCACCAGGGCGGTCAACGGCGGAATGACCAGCAGCCCGGTCATGGCTGCGGCTCCGAGTGGTCATTTTCCAGCGGCGGCTCGCTGCCACTCCAGCCCGGCAGGTCGTCATCGCCGAGGGTACGGAAGGCGCGCCAGGCCAGGGCGAGCAGGAAGGCGGTGGCGCCGAAGCCGATGACGATGGCGGTGAGGACGAGAGCCTGCGGCAACGGGTCGGCGGCGCCAGGCAGGGGCGTGCCGCCGGGGGCGAAGGCCGGCGACTCGGACACTCCGCCGGCAGCGAAGATCAGCAGGTTAGCGGCGTGGCCGAGCAGGCCGATGCCCAGGACAAGGTGGAGCAGCAGGCGCTGCAGCACCAGCCAGGTCCCGGCGGCGACGAGCAGGCCGGTGAGTACGGCAAGGAGCACGCTCATGCTTCGCCCTCCTCGGCTTCAAGCAGACGCTCCACCGACATCACCACGATGCCGACCACCAGCACGAAGACCCCAAGATCGAAGAGCATGGGCGAACCCAGGGGTCCCAGCCAGTGCGGGAAGAGGAAGCCGCCGCCGGCGACGAGGCCGATCATGCCGGCAAGCCAGGCCAGGGCGAGGCCGCCGCCCGCCCAGGCCAGCGGCGAGGCGCGCAGGGTGCGGCGCGCCGCCCCGCCACCGCGTGCCGCCGCAATCAGCACTATGGCCGCACCCAGGCACAGCCCGGCGGCGAAGCCGCCGCCGGGCTGGTGGTGGCCCCGCCACCACCAGAAGAGCGCGAGCAGGGTGGCCAGGGGCAGGATCAGGCGGCTGGCGGCGGCAAGAATGGGGGAGCGAGCGATGGCGATGCGCGGTTCCGCCCCGGGCACGACCAGGGCGGCGACGCCGATTGCAGCGAGCAGCAGGACGGTGATCTCGCCAAAGGTGTCAAGTGCGCGGATGTCGACCAGGATGACATTGACAGCGTTGGCGCCCAGGCCGCGCTCCCAGGCGGCGGCGATCAACCGGTTGCCCAGGTTCGGGGCCAACTGCTGCTGCTGGGCAGCAAGGACCAGGCCGGTGGCGGCGATCCCGACGATGACCGCCACTGCAGCGTGCAGCCAACGCCGGCGCTCAGGCCGGGCAGCGGCGCGCAGCTCGGGCAGGTGGCGAAAGGCGAGGACCAACAGCACCACCACCAGGGTCTCAACCAGCACCTGGGTCAGGGCGAGATCGGGTGCACCGAGGGCAAGGAAGATCATGGCCATGCCGTAGCCCACCGCCCCGAGGCCGGCGACGGCGGCGAGCCGGGTGCGGGCGAAAGCGGCCACCGCCGCCCCTACCGTAAGCAGAGCACATAATGGCCACATCCACAGCGGCACTGGCTCGGCGGCTAGAGTCCAGTCGAGGCCGGCCAAGCCGGGCGCAGCCAAGCCGGCGCCGACGAGCATTGTCACCGCCAGATAGCCGCGCAGATCGCCGTGCTGGGTCACGTGGACGCAGGCGCGGCCGAGGGCGACCAGGCCGTGTAGGCCGGCCTCCCAGGCGCGCTGGCACAGGTCGCGCGGCAGGTAGCCACAGGCAACGGCAAGGCGCTCGCGCTGCCAGGCAACGGTCAGACCGAGGGCGAGGATCAGCGCCGCCACCCCGGCCTTGGCCCAGGCCGTGGGCAGGGTGGGCAGCCCGCCGTCCACCGCCTGACCGGCGAGATCGGCAGCGGCTCGAGTCGCGAGCGGCGACATCAGCCAAGCGCCGCCCAGACCGAGGCCCAGGCCGAGCACGGCCAGGACCAGGGTGGGGACGATGATCGCCGGGCCGCTTTCGTGCGGGTGCAGATCCGGGTCGGCGCGACGGCGCCAGAACGGCCGGATGCCGACCCACCACGCCACCGCCACCAACGCCACTGCGGAGAGCAGCAGCGACCCCGACGCCAGCCAGCCGCCGCCAGCGAGCTTGATCTGTTCCTTGGCGACGAAGCCGGCGAAAGGCGGTAGTCCCATCATCGAGCTGGCCCCAAGCAACCCGGCCAGCGCCGTCCACGGCATCGCCCGGCGCAGGTAGCCAAGGCGGGCCAGGCTGCGCGTGCCAGTGCCGTGATCGATTGAGCCGACGGTCAGGAACAGGGTACCCTTGTAAGCTGCGTGGGCGATGAGCAGGACGACAACCGCGAGCGCCGCCTCGGCGCCATCGAGCGACAGTAGCACGGCCAGAGTGCCAAGGGCCAGCACCGTGCTCCAGGCCAGCAACTGCTTGAGGTCATCGGCCAACGGCAGGCGGCAACAGGCCGCGAGGATGGTCAGCGCGCCCAGGCCGCCGACCAACCCCTCCCACAGGGCGGTGCCGCCAAAGCCGGGATGGACACGGGCGAGCAGGAAGATGCCGGCCTTGACCATGGTGGCGGCGTGCAGGTAGGCCGACACCGGGGTTGGCGCCGCCATCGCCCCTGGCAGCCAGAAATGGAAGGGGAACAGCGCGCTTTTGGTGGCGCAGCCGATGACGACGCAGACCAGGGCGGCGGTACACAGTGGCGAGGCCAGCAGGACGTCGCGCGCCGCGCCAAGTTCGCTAAGGCGGGTCACGCCAGTGGCCTGCTGCACCAGCAGCAGGCCGGCGAGCAGAAGCAGGCCGCCCAGGCCGGTGACGAGCAGGGCGGTGGTGCCGGCTTTGAGCGCCTCACGGGTTCGCGTGTGGAGCACCAACAGGTAGCTGCACACACTGGTCAACTCCCAGGCGACGAAGACCAGCCAGAGATCATCAGCCAGGGCGAGAAGCTGCATCGCCGCGGCGAAGCTTAGCAAGGTGGCGAGCAACCTGCCGAGTCCGGGCTCGCCGCGCTGGTAGCCGCCGATGTACACCACCACGCAGGCGCCAACGCCGCCAACCAGGGTGGCGAGGATGACGCCGAGAGCGTCAGCGCGCAGCGCCAGGTCGGGGCCCAGTGGCGCCGCCCAGGGCAGCAGCACCTCGACCGGCACGGAGAGTGCGGCGGGAGCCAGAGCCAGGGCACAGGCGGCAGACCCGGCCAGGGCGCAGGCGGCGAGGATGATGGCGAGGCGCTCCGACAGCCGAGCGGATGGGACCGCGAACAGGGCGGCAAGGAGGGGCAACAGGACGACTGCGATGGCGAAACCCACGACTGGTCAATCGCCCTGCGCGAGGACAGCGCGGATGAGCACTCCGACATAAACGAGGTAGGCGGCAAGCATCAGACCGCCGCCGAGACGGCCGATCACCCGCCGACGCAGGCCCCAGGCCACCGGCAGCAGCAGCGAGAAGCCGAGCATCCACCAGAGATCGCGGCGCACGATCTCGTCGGCCACCGGCAACGTGCCTAACAGGCCGGTGACACCGAGGATGAGCAGGATATTGAAGGTGTTCGAGCCGACGATGTTGGCGACCGCGATCTGGTGCTGGCCACGCTTGGCCGCCATCAGGCTGGTGACCAGTTCGGGGGCGCTGGTACCGGCGGCGACGATGGTCAGGCCAATGATCGCATCGCTGATGCCAGCGGCACGGGCCAGTTCGACCGAGCCCCAGACCAGCAGCCAGCCGCCGCCAGTAAGCAGGGCGATCCCAGCGACCAGCCACAGCGCCATCATCGATGGAGTCATGGCTGCGACGGGCTCCTCGGTCGCCTCATCCAAGCCGCGCCCGCTGCGCACCGCATAGACGACATAGCCCAGCCATACCACCAGGAAGATG
>JBBREK010000168.1:0-9380 GCA_038203025.1 Planctomycetota bacterium | reverse complement strand
CACGTCGGAGACCGGCTATGCCTACCTCTGAACATCCCTGTTTTTCAGCTGACGCGAAGCATACGCACAGCCGCATCCACGTCCCCGTCGCGCCCAAGTGCAACATCCAGTGCAACTACTGCAATCGCTCCTACGACTGCGTCGCTGAGAGCCGTCCTGGCGTGACCAGTTCGGTGCTGGAGCCGTGGCAGGCCGAGCGCTACACCGCTGAGCTGGTCGCCGTCGACCCCTCAGTATCGGTGGTCGGCATCGCCGGCCCCGGCGATGCCCTGGCCAATGCCGCTGAGACGCTGGAGACCATGCGCCTCGTCCACGAGGCGCATCCTGGGATGATGCTGTGTGTCGCGACCAACGGTCTGGCCCTGCCGGCCAACGCCGATGCCCTGGCCGATGCCGGGGTCAGCCATGTGACGGTGACGGTCAACGCGGTCGATCCGGACATCGGCAAGTGGCTCTACGCCTGGGTACGCGACGGGCGCAACGTCCTGCGCGGACGCGCCGCCGCTGCGCTGCTGTGGGAACGACAGCGTGAAGGCATCGTGAAACTGGTGGCGCGTGGCGTGACGGTGAAGATCAACACCATCGTCGTACCAGGAATCAACGAAGATCAGGTCGGCGCGGTGGCCGAGGCCTGCAAGGCACTGGGTGCGACGATCCACAACTGCATGGCCATGATCCCCGTGCCCGGAGCTGAGTTCGCCGATGTGCCGCAACCATCGGAGGCGGAGATGTCTGCCGCCAGGGCTGCCGCCCAGGTGTATCTACCGCAGATGGCGCACTGCGCCCGCTGCCGTGCCGACGCAGTCGGCAAGATTGGTGACACCATGGGGGCAGCGCAGTTCACCGTGTTGGAGCGTCACGCCTCGACAGCCAGGCCGGGCCGACGCTATGTCGCGGTGGCCTCGCAGGAGGGCGTGTTCGTCAACCGCCACCTCGGCGAAGCGGACGAACTGTTCATCTACGGCGAGGAGGACGGTGGCTGGCGGCAGGTCGGCGTGCGTCAGGCACCGGAGTCTGGCACCGGTGCGACGCGCTGGCATGACCTCGCCGAACTGCTGGAGGACTGCCGCGCCCTGCTGGTCAGCGGCATCGGGCCGGCGCCGGGCGAGATCCTGCGCGCCAGCGGCCTGCGCGTCTTCGAGACCGAGGGTCTGATCAGCGAGCTGGTGCGCAAGGCCTACGCCGGCGGCGAGATCCGGCGCATGTCCAAGCCGTTCAAGTGCGGCGATGGCTGCGGCGGCAACGCCCGCGGCTGTGCCTGAAACTTACGCGGGCTGAAGCCCGCAGTCCTGGAGAAACCCATGTCCAAACCCAAGCACCACCTCCTTCTCTGTTCCAGCTCGCGCGTCATAGGCGAGCCCAACGGCACCTGCACCAGGCGCGATGCTCCTTCGCTGATCCAGTACCTCCAAGAGGGGATCGATGAGCGGGGCATCGACAACGTGCTCGTGTCCAACACCGGCTGCCTGAAGAGGTGCGACAAGGGGCCGATCCTGGTCGTCTATCCCGAAGGCTGGTGGTACGGCAAGGTGACCGAGGACACGGTCGACGAGATCCTCGATGCCCTGGCCGACGGACGTCCAGCGGATGCGCATCTGGTCGCCTGAGATGTACATCCTCGACGCGACCCTGCGTGAAGGAGCCCAATCGCCCGGCGCCCGCCTGACCCGTCGGCGTCAGCTCGCCATCTTGCGCGGATTGGCGGCGGTTGGGGTCGAGGAGGCTGAGATCGGCTGCGCCTCGCGCGACTGCGATCTGCGCGGTCTGGTCGCGTCGGCGCGGCGTATCGCACCTGACCTGCGGCTGTCGGTGTGGTGTCGTGGACTGCCCGCTGATCTGGCCATCGGTGCTGCCAGTGGGGTCGATGTCGTGCATGCCTCGCTGCCGGTCAGTCGATTGCATCTCCACCGTCGGTTGCGTCGGGACGAGGCCTGGCTGCTAGAGCAGATCCCGCGCGCCGCCGAGGCGGCCCGGCGCAGCGGCGCAGCCCAGCTCGCTCTTGGATTGGAAGATGCCACCCGGGCTGACCCGGTGACCCTGGTGGCCGCCTGCCAGCGCGCCCGTGAGGCCGGTTACGACCGCATCCGTCTGGCCGATACCGTATCGGTCGCTGCCCCGGCTGAACTGGCCGCATTGGTCCGTCTTGCTCGCGAGGCCTTCGGCGGGCCGGTCGGTGTGCATTGCCACGACGATTTCGGGCTCGCCACCGGCAATGCCGTGGCTGCCCTCGACTCCGGTGCGGCCTGGGCCGACGGTTGTCTGCTGGGTGGCGGGGAACGTGCCGGCACCGCCCGGACCGAGGCCTTATGCGCCTGGCTGAACGTGCATCGCGGCGCCGGTTATCGTTTGGCTGCACTGCCGGCCCTGGGCAGACAGGCGGCCATGGCCCTCGGTCGACGGGTGCCTGCCCATGCCCCGGTCATCGGTACGGCGATCTGGCAGGCGGCCAGCGGCCTGCACGTCGACGGCCTATGCAAGGACCGGCGCACCTACGAGCCGTTCGATCCCGCCCTGGTGGGCGCGGTCAGCGAGCTGCTGCTGGGACCGCAGAGCGGCCGCGGTGCAGTGCGTCAGCTGGCCGCCCGCCTTGGCCTGCCGCTGGACGGTGCGGCGTTGGCGGCGATGGTCAGCTACGTGCGTAACCATCAAGCTGGGAACACGTGAAGCGCGGCGTGATCGTCCTCCTCGCTTGCCTCGCCGTGGCCGTGCCGGCGGGCGAGACCGTCACTGTTTTTGCCGCCGCCAGCCTCACGGATGCGGTCGGTGAGCTGGCCCGGACCTACGAGGCGCAGACCGGTGTGCGTATCGTCACCAGCTTCGCCGCTTCACCGGCGCTCGCCAGGCAGATTGAATATGGCGCTCCGGCCGACCTGTTCTGCTCCGCCGACCAGACGTGGATGGACCACCTCGCCGGACGGTCGCTGATCGATCCGGCGACGCGCTGGGATCGCCTGGGCAATGCCCTGGTGGTGGTCGCCCCGGCAGGCAAGGGGTTCGCGTTCACCGCCGCCGCCGACTTCCCCGCCCAACGGGCGTTCACTGGCCGCATGGCCATTGGCGACCCATCCTCGGTTCCGGTCGGCGGCTATGCTAAAGAGGCGTTCACCGCGCTCGGCTGGTGGGGTTGGCTGGAACCGCGCCTAGCGCCAGCCGTCGACTCGCGCGCAACCCTGCGCCTGGTCGAAACCGGTGAAGTTGACTGCGGTGTGGTCTACGCCAGCGATGCCCGGACCTCGACCAGGGTCGAGGTCATCGCCAGCATCCCGCAGACCCTGCACCGGCCGATTCGATATCCCTTCGCCGCCATGCCTGCAGCCGGTCCGGCCGCCCGGGCCTTCCTCGCCTATCTCACCGGCCCGCAGGCGCGTCCGGTCTACGCTGCCCGTGGCTTCGTCGTGGCTGATCCCTGATGCTCAGTCCGGCTGAACGCGAGATCGTGCTGCTCAGTCTGCAGGTCGCCGGAACGGCGCTGCTGCTGATGGCCGTGCCGGGCATCGCCATGGGCTGGCTGCTAGCCAGATGCCGCTTTCCGGGCAAGACCCTGGTCGATGCCGCGGTGCATCTGCCGCTGGTGTTGCCGCCGGTGGTCACCGGTTGGGTGTTGCTGATGGCCTGCAGCCGGCAGGCCCCGCTTGGACGCGTGCTCGATGACTGGTTCGGCATCCGGTTGGTCTTCGACTGGAAGGGGGCCGTGCTGGCGGCGGCAGTGATGGGTTTTCCGCTGCTGGTCCGGGCGGTCCGGCTGGCCATCGAGCTGATCGACCGGGACACCGAGCGCGCTGCTGCCACCTGCGGTGCTCCACCGTGGCGCGTCTTCGCCACCGTCACCCTGCCGCTGGCCGCGCCGGGCATCCTCGCCGGTCTGGTCCTGGCCTTCGCCCGCTGCCTGGGCGAGTTCGGCGCCACCATCACCATCGCTGGCAACATCCCCGGTCAAAGTCGGACCCTGCCCCTGGCGATCTGGCAGTACACCCAGACGCCGGATGGCGACGGCATGGTTTGGCGGCTGGTAACCTTCAGTGTCATCATATCGCTGGTGGCGCTGGCGATCAGCGCCTGGATGTCGCGCCGGCTTGGCGCGCGGCTGGGTGCTGGATGAGATTGGAACTGGCGGCGACGGTGCAGCGCGGACGCTTTACGCTGCAGCTGGAGGGTATCGTGACCAGCGGCGCCTGCGGAGTATTCGGCCCATCCGGCTGCGGCAAGAGCAGCCTTCTCGGCTTGCTTGCCGGGTTGGTGCGGCCGGCGCGGGGTCGGGTGGTGCTGGATGGCGAGGTGCTCGACGACATCGCCGCCGGCCTCCATGTGCCGACGCATCGGCGCCGGATCGGGGTGGTCTTCCAGCAGGGGCATCTGCTGCCGCATCTGGACGTCCAGGCGAACCTGCGCTACGGCGAACGCCTGCTGGCGCTGGCCGACCGGCGCGTCGGATTCCCCGAGGTCGTCGCGCTGCTCGACCTCGCTGGGCTGCTCGACCGCCGATCGGCCACGCTGTCGGGCGGCGAACGGCAGCGGGTCGCGCTCGGTCGCGCCTTGCTCTGTTCGCCACGCCTGCTGCTGCTCGACGAACCGCTCGCGGCCCTCGACGGCGGGTTGAAGAAGTCCATCCTGCCCTATCTGCGGCGGGCGCGCGAGGCCTTCGATCTGCCCATGCTGCACGTCAGCCACGATCTGCCCGAGTTGCTGCACACCTGCGACGACCTGCTGCTGCTTGCCGACGGGCGCATCGCCGCGCATGGACCGCTGGCTGCGATCGCCAGCGACATCCGCCTGCTACCGCTGTTGCACGAGGCCGGGCTGGTCAACGTCCTGCGCGGCACAGTCGCGCAGCTGCGCCCTGAGGACGGGATCACCGAGGTGCTGCTTGAGGGTGGCGCCACGGTGCAATGTCCGCTGCGTCCCGACCCTGTCGGTACTCGGCTGGAACTCCTGCTGCGGCCAGGGGATATCGCCTTGGCGGTGCAACCGGTCAGCGGCCTGTCGCTGCAGAACCAGCTTGCGGGCACGGTGCGGGCCGTGACCAGTGCCAGCGACCGCGTCCTGGTCGCGGTGGACGTCGGCCAGGAACTGCTGGTCGAGGTCACGGCGCGGACGATCACGCAGCTTGGTATCGTTCCGGGCCGACCGGTCGGCGTGCTGTTCAAGGCCATGTCGGTAACCGGCCGGAACTGAGACCTGGTTCAATCATTGCACGGGTCGGTTCCCTGGTCATCCTCCCGCTCCATGCGCCATCCGGTCTCGTTGTTCACTGCCTGTACGCCGTGGTTGCCGCTCGATGAGCTGGCCCCGCTGGCTGCCGCGGCCGGTATCGGCGGGCTTGACCTGGCTTGCAAGCCGCACCGATTCGATCCGTCGCGCGCGCCTGGCTTCTGGGACAACAACGCCGCGGTCATCGATCTCGACCGTATCGAGGTGTTGGCCCCGGACGTGGCTCGCATCCTCAGCGAGTGGCGGCTGAAGTGTCAGGTCCTGGCTGGCTACGCCTCGGCCACCGATATCCCTGCTGCCCGCCGGCTTGCCGCCGCCGCCCGCATCATCGGGGCGTCGGCCGTGCGACTATGGGTGGATCGTCCCGAGCGCGGCCGCATCCCCGCCCAGGTGGACGCCCAGCGCCTGGCCTGGCGCGAGCTGGCCGCGATTGGTGACGGCGAAGGCGTGCGCTTCGTGCTTGAGACCCATGACGGTACCTTGGCGACCGGTCCGAGCGCTGCGCTGCGCCTGCTCGACGGGCTCGACCCGGCGCGGGTCGGGGTGATCTACGACATCGCCAACACCGTGCGCGAGGGCAGCGAGCCGCTCGACACGGCGCTGGGACTGCTCGGTCCGTATCTGGCCCAGGTGCAGGTGAAGGATGTCTGGCACCGCACCGGCGGCACCGGCTGGGATGGCACCGCCACCGGCTTCGCGCCCCTCGGTCAGGGTACGCTGCGCTGGCCAACAATCATCGGCATCCTCGACGCCGCCGGCTACCATGGCTGGCTGTCGATTGAGAACTTCACCGGCCTCGACGTCGGACCGTCCCGCATCGCCTTGGATGCCAGTTGGCTGCGCGACATGATGGAGGCCGCCGGTGGGCAAAGCGCCGACTGATCCCGCGGGTCCGCAGCAGCACGATCTGCGTCCGGACATCGCTGCCCGCTTCGTCGTCGGCACGCGGGTCAAGCCGGGCGAGCGCGTGCTCGATGCCGGGGCCGGCAACGGCGCCATCACCGCCGAACTGCTGGCCATCGGGGCCCAGGTCACAGCAGCGGAATTCGCGCCAGAGCGGCTGCAGGTCCTGCACCAACGTTTTGGTACAGCCTGCGAGGTGGTGTCCGCCGATCTCCGCTCCTGGGATCCCGGTTTTGTCGGGCCTTGGCGAGTGGTGGCCAATCCGCCCTTCCAGCTCACTGCCCAACTGGTGCGCGGCTGGGTGCTTGGACCGCGACCGCCGCACGCGCTCGACCTGGTGCTGCAACACGAGACCGCCGAGAAGCTGTCCGCCCCCGGCACCCGCTCTGGCGCATTGCTGGCGTGTGCCGGCCAGGCCACCTTCGTCGCCCGCCTGCCGCGCGATGCGACCACGCCGTCCGCCCGCGTCGATCTGGCGGTGTGGCGGTTCCGCCGTGACTACGAGGCCCTGCCGCAGGAACTGGCTGCTGTCGACCGCCTGCTGGAACGCGCCTTCGCCGGGCCGCACACCGTCGCCGAAGCCCTGCGCGGCGTGGCCACTAGCGTGCAGCTGAAACGCCAAGGCGCCGAGAACGGCTGGGACCCGCGAGCCCATCCCCGCCTGGTCCCGCCACCAGCCTGGCTACCGCTGGCGCGGTTGCTGGCGATGTGCGGGAAGCTCTGACTGCGCGGGGGCTTCGCCCTCGCGGCCCTGCGGGCCTGCCCCCCGGGCTTTGTCGCGGCTCGGTTTTGTCGCAGGCTCCGAAACCGTGGCGGCATCGGCTGCGCCGATTGTATGCCGCCACCGCCACTTGGCGCCCCGGCCACGGCCTCCATTGCTTCCGGCGGCATGCGGCCATCGTGCCTCCTTCCCATGCGCGTCAGCCTCTCCTGGATTCGTCGTCTACTCGCCACTGACCTTCCGGTCTCCGACCAGGAACTGTCCGACCGGCTCTCCGTCCACACGTGCGAGATTGAGGCGGTCCACCGCACCGGACCCAATCTCGACGGGGTGATGGTCGGCAAGGTGCTGACCTGCGCACCGCACCCAGGCGCGGACCGCCTGCGCTGCACCACCGTCGATGCCGGCGGCCCGGCTCCGCTGCGCGTGGTCTGCGGGGCGCCGAACGTCGCCGTCGGCCAGACCGTCGCTGTCGCCACCATTGGCACCACTTTGACCATGCCGGGCAAGGACGGCAAGCCGGCCAGCATCACCATCAAGGCGGCCAAGCTGCGCGGCGAGCCGAGCGAAGGCATGATCTGCGCCGAGGATGAAATCGGCCTGGGCGCCTCGCATGACGGCATCTTGGTGCTGTCGGACGCTCTGCGCGCGGGCACGCCGCTGGCGACGGCGCTGGGTCTGGGCGACGCGGTGCTGGAGGTGTCCAACACCGCCATCACGCACCGCGCCGACCTGTGGGGCCAGCTCGGCTGGGCTCGCGAGACGTCGGCGATCCTTGGCTTGCCCGCCCCGGCCGTGCCGGACACGCGCTGGCAGGATGACGCTCAGGGCTGGATTGCCCGTCTCGACGATCCCGGCTGCCGCAGCTACTGCGGTGCGGTGGTCGAGGGCGTGGCCAACGCCGAAAGCCCGCGTTGGATGCGCGAACTGCTGGAGGCCGCCGGGGTGCGGCCGCTCGGCTTGCTCGTCGATGTCACCAACTTTGTCATGCTCGAACTGGGCGAGCCGATGCACGCCTTTGACCTGCGGGCCTTCCCAGAGCGGATGGTCTCGGCACGCGCCGCCCGGGCTGGCGAACGACTCGCCGCCCTCGACGGCAAGGAACACGAACTGGTCGCCGACGACATGGTGATCGCCGCCGGCGAGCGCGCCCTGGCCCTGGCCGGGGTGATCGGCGGCAGCGGCTCGGCGGTCGCAGCCGACACCACGGCGATCCTGCTGGAGGCGGCCAGTTTCACCCCAGAGCGCGTCCGTCGCACCCGCCTGCGTCACCTCATCGCCACCGACAGCGCGGCGCGCTTCGAGAAGACGGTGCAGCCCGAGCTGTGCCCGGCGGCGATCAACCGCGCCATCGCCCTGCTCGCCGAGCTGTGCCCCGGCTGCCGCGTCACCGCCCGTTTCCATGCCGGCGCCCTGACCGGCGAAGCGACGACGGTGCCCTTCGACCTGGCGCTGGCCGATAGCCTCACCGGCTTCAGCGATGGCGCGGCTGCGGCGCGCGAGCGGCTGCACCGCCTCGGCTTCACCGTTGACGGCCCGGACCACGCTGTGGTCGTGGGCGTGCCGTGGTGGCGGCGCAAGGATGTCGGCTTTGCCGCCGACCTGGTCGAGGAGGCCGGCCGGCTTGCCGGCTGGTCGCGTCTGCAGCCCGAGGTCCCGCGCCTGCCTGCCGCCGCGCCCAAGGGCAACACCCTGCGCAGCGCCGAGCACCGCCTGCGCGACGCCCTGTCGGCGCAGGGCCTGGACGAGGTCTGCACCTACGTCTTCGCCTCCCCGGCGTGGTGCGATGCCCTGGCAGTGCCGGTGGAATCACGCGTCGCGCTGGAGCATCCCCCGCAACCGGAATGGAGCTTCCTGCGCCCCAGCCTGCTGCCCGGTCTGCTGCGCGCGGTGGCCGAGAACCGCAAGCACCTGCCGGCCCTGGCCTGCTACGAGATCGGCAAGCGCTATGGCCCCGGCATCGGCGTAAACTGCGACGAGGAACTGATCGCCACCGGCGTGGTCGCGGCCGCCGCCGACAAGGCGCCGTTCTTCGCTGCCCGCGACGCCGCCCTGGCTGGCCTGGCCGCCCTTGGGCACGAGGCCGGATTCCGCGCTGCCGAGCCGGGAGCCGAATCGACGCCAGGTCGTACTGTCGAGCTGCTGGTCGGCGGCCGCGTGGTCGGTGTTGCCAGCGAGGCGCCGCGCCGCCTGCGCGATCTTGCCGGCTGCCCCGAGCGCGTCGGCTGGTTCCGCATCGACCTCGAACGGCTGGTCGCTCAGGCTGGCGAGCCGGCACCAGTGCGCCTGGCCATGCCCAGCCGCTTCCAGAGCGTCGGCAACGACTTCACCTGGGAGTGCGACGAGGCTTTGGCCTACGGCGTGATCGCCAGGGCGGTGCGCAAGGCGGGTGGCCAGCTGCTCGCCGGTATCGAACTGGTTGGCATCTACCGCGGCCAGCCCTACGCCGCCGGTCGCAAGGCCGTCACCATCACGGTGACCCTGCAGAGCCAGGACAAGACCCTGGAAGAGGCCGACATCCTGGCGGCTCGCGAACGCATCATCGCCG
>JBBREK010000167.1:0-9407 GCA_038203025.1 Planctomycetota bacterium | reverse complement strand
GCCAGGCCTGGACCAAGCCTCGAGCACCTGGCGGAAGGCTTGGCGCTGGCCCTCGGCGCTCCATGGATGGTCGAGCGTGATCATGCGTCCTCCTGTCCAAGTTCGCTGAAGTCGACCCGGGTGCGGTTGAGGATGGCGCTGCGCACCGCATCGGTGCCACTGCGCACCGCCGCACCAGCCTCGCGCAGGGCGGCCACCGCCTCGGCGCCGGGCCAGCCGCCACGGACGACCGCGTCGCACACCGCCGCCGCCACCGCCAGCTCGCGATCCGCGTGTAGCAGCACCGCTCCACCATGCGCGACGCCAAACCCGAGGTCGTGCAAGGCGACGCTCGCCTGTCCAACAGGCACCTCGCCGATGAAATATCCATCCCGCCGCACCGGTTCCTGCACCTGCAGCAGCCACAGGCCCTCCTGCGGTACGGTCAGATGTTCAACCCGGCGGCCCTCGCTGAGGGCGGCGGCCAGCGCCAGCACCTCATCGCGCGGCGCCAGGACAATGTCGCAGTCAGGCATGCTCGACCTCGTGGTGGTGCTCGATGACCAGTTCGATGCGGTCGGCGCGGATGCTGCTGACCGCATACTCGAAGGGGCGCCCGGTGACTGTGTCGACATTGACCGTGCGCAGCCGCAGCACCGGATGGCCAACGGCCATGCGCAGCTGGCGCGCCACTGCCGCCAGCGGCAGGGTGGCGGTGACGGCGGTGCTGCTGCGCTTGGGCTGGATGCCGTAATGCCGCCTCAGCAGCGCGTGTAGCGACCCGCCGCGGTATTCTGCCGCCAACGACGGGAAGGGTTCCAGCGGCAGCCAGTGGTCGATGATGCTGACCGGCGCCCCCTCGACCTCGCGCAGGGTGGTCAAACGCCAGACCGTGTTGCCGCCGACCAGCTTAAGCGCTACCGCAACATCCGCGGACGCCGGTTCGCAGGCCGCGCCGAGCAGCCGGCCAGTCGACGGACGGCCGGCTGCGGCAAGATTGTCGCTGAAGCGGGCCTGGGCATGCAGCGGATAAGCCACCGGCGGATCGAGGACGAAGGTGCCGAGCCCGCGGCGGCGCTCGATCAGTCCTTGGATCTCCAGCAGATCGATGGCGTGGCGCAGGGTGTGACGGTTGACCGCATAGCGCGCCGCCAACTCGGGCTCGGGCGGCAGGCGGTCGCCAGGGACGTGATGACTACGGATCTCGGTGGCAAGGTTCTCGGCCACCTGCAGATAGATGGCGCGCGGCCCGTCACGTTCGATCAGGGCCTCCAGACGTCTAGACGGACTGGAGGGCGTGTCAGAAACCATTACGGCACATCAATGGCGAAGGAGACACCGTGGTCGCGGAAGCCGATCCGACGGTAGAAACGGTGGGCGGCCGGGCGCTTGCGGTTGCTCGATAGCGCGACCTTGTAGCAGCCGGCCTCGGCGGCGCGGTCGGTGGCGTGGCGCATCATCAGCTCACCAATGCCCTGGCCGCGCAGCGCGCCGACGACGACCACGCTCTCGACGATCGCCGCCGGGCTGCCCTGATGGCCAAGATTCTCCATGATCTGCATGGTGTAGGTGCCGATGACCGCGCCGCCGTGCTCGACCACCCACACCGCCAGGCGCGGCGACGCCTGCATGCGGGCGAAGATCTCGCGGGCGCGCTCAAGCGGCAGTGGCGCTTCATCCGGAGCCAGTTCGGCGATCAGCGCCAGGACGGTCGGCAGATCGGCCTCGACGGCCCGACGGAAGGCGACGGCCTGCAAAGGCTGAGTGGCGTTCACGCGAGGGCCTCCTGAGCGACAAAGGACGGTCCGCGCGCCGGGCGGTCGCGCTCGGCCGGCGGCAGTGAAGCGAGGCCCCAGCCCCACACGCCGGTGGACAGCACGGCTGCGAAGCGCGGCTCAGCGCCGGCTGCGAGCAGTTCAGCGGCGGTGGCCTGATGGTCGTAGGCGACGCGGCGGATCTCAGCAGAGGGCAACTGACCGACGGTGATCTGCGCATAATGCACTGCCGGATCGCCATCGTGGTCCGGCTTGCCGCAGGCGCCGCAGTTGACTGCCAACCGGCCGTCGCCGAAGTCGACGACCCACGGCAGGCCGCTGTGCGACACCGCCAGCACCTGGGCGCCGCAGGCGTCAAGCCAGCGCCGGACACGATCGCGATCCAGGGTCTGCTCGAAGAGGAACTCGTTCTGACGATCGGGGCTGCCGTGGGCCAGCAGCACCGCACCGGAGGTGCCGCGCACTAGCAACGTCTCGGGCAGGGCGCCGAGCAGTGCCTGGTCGTCGGGCGTCAGGCCGTCGAGCTGGGCCGCCGAGGCCAGACAGGATAGGCGCTCATCCTCGGGATCGGCATGCCCGCAGCCGCACAATGCCGAACCGGCCGCCGCCTGGTGCTCATGATTGCCGGCGATGACCGCGGCGAAGGCTTCACGCAGCAGGTCGCAGGCCAGGTCGCTGCGGCCGCAGAAGCCGACCATGTCGCCGCACGACAGGGCTGGCAGCCCGGCAGCGTCAGCGAGGCAGGCGCGGAGAGCGCGGCGATTTCCGTAGCCACAGCCGAGGACGGCGAAGACATCCGCAGCGAGATGCAGTTCCTGGGTCATGCTGTGACCTTGATCGTGATCGATGAAGCCTCCATGAAGATCCGATGCTGTGACGGACACCAATGGTGAGGTCCAGACGGAAGCACGATTGATGAGCGTCCGATAACCATGGTCTCTGCAGCGGCTTGCGAGGCAGACGCACGATTGCCGCCGGGTCGACATCCAGACGCATAGGGGAAATGCCGCCTATTCACGCCGGATTCTCTAACGATTCACGCCGCATTCGCATCCCGGCCGAGCGTGGCGCGTATGTCGATCAGCATCCACAGCCTCAGCAAGCGATACGGCCGTGGCAACCGTGTCTGCTGCGCCCTCAACGCCATCGACCTGTCCATCGCTGACGGCGAGATCGTCGCCCTCATCGGTCCGAGCGGTTCGGGCAAGAGTACGCTCATGCGCCACATCGCCGGTCTGGTCGCCGGCGACCCCGGCGAGGGCGAGATCACCCTGGACGGTCGGGTAGTGCAGGCCAATGGCCGCATCGCCGCCGACGCCAGGCGCATGCGCAGCCGCATCGGTTTCATCTTCCAGCAGTTCAATCTGGTCAACCGTCTCGACGTCATCACCAACGTCCTGGCTGGTGCCCTACACCGTCATCCCATGTGGCGGACCCTGTCCGGCATCTTCCCGCAGCAGGAGCGCATCGCTGCCATGCGCTGCCTTGAGCGCGTCGGCATGGACAACAAGGCAACCCAGCGCGCCGGGACCCTCTCCGGCGGCCAGCAGCAGCGCGTCGCCATCGCCCGGGCCATGCTGCAAGGTGCGCGCACCGTCCTTGCCGACGAGCCGATCGCTTCACTCGATCCGTCGTCCGCCCGCCGCGTCATGGAGACACTGGCGCGGATCAACCGTGAGGATCGCACCACCGTGGTGGTGTCGCTGCACCAGGTCGAGTACGCCCGCAAGTTCTGCCAGCGCGCCATCGCCCTGCGTGCCGGCCAGGTGGTCTTCGACGGTCCCGCGGCCGAGTTGACCGACGACCTGCTGATCTCGATCTACCACCACACCCTCGATGGCGAGGACGGGCACGGCAGCCCGCCGGCCCGCCCGATCCAACCCTCACCCCGCCGTCCGGTCGCTGAACCGGCAGCTGTCGCCTGATCCCACCCACCCCGGAGCTTCCATGATCCGCCTCCTCGCCGTCTTCCTCCTTACATTCTCCGCCTTCACCGCGGCCACCGCTGCGGCGATGGATGAATTCACCTTCGGCATCATTGCCACCGAAAGCACCCAGGGCCTGAAGAAGGACTGGCTGCCGGTCGCCGATGACCTGCAGAAGGCAATGGGCATGCCGGTCAAGCTGTTCTTCGCCCCCGACTACAGCGGCGTCATCGAAGCCATGCGTTTCAACAAGGTCCAGGCCGCCTGGTTCGGCAACAAGAGTGCCATCGACGCGGTCGATCGCGCTGGCGGCGAGGTCTTCTGCCAGGTCATCGACAAGGACGGCGCCGCCGGCTACTGGTCACTGATCATCGTCAACAAGGCCAGCCCGCTCAACACCCTCGACGACCTGCTCGCCAAGGGCAAGGACCTGACCTTCTCGATGGGCGACCCGCAGAGCACCTCGGGCACCCTGGTGCCCGGTTATCACGCCTTTGGCAAGCGCGGCCTCGACCCGTTCAAGTACTTCAAAACCTGCCGCAACGGCAGCCATGAGAGCAACGCCCTCTCGGTAGCCAACAACCAGGTTGACGCCGCCACCTGCAACACCGAGGCGACCTTCCGCCTGGAACAGGGACACCCCGAGATGGCCGCCAAGCTCAAGGTCATCTGGAAGAGCGACCTGATCGCCAGCGACCCGCTGGTGCGCCGCGCCGACCTGCCCCAGGACCTCAAGGATAAGCTCACCGGCTTCTTCTCGACCTACGGCGCAACCCCGGACAGCAAGGCCAAGCTCGCCCCGCTGAAGTACAGCGGCTTCAAGGTCAGCACCAACAACCAGCTGCTGCCCTATCGCCACATGTCGCTGCTCAAGGAGAAGAGCAAGCTGAACGCCGACGACAAGATCGATGCCACGGCCAAGGCGACCAAGATCACCGGGATCAACAAGCAGATCGCCGATCTCGAGACCAAGATGGCCGAGGTCGCCAAGCAGGGCGGCTGAACGCTCCCAGGCCGCTCACCCAAGCCGCGTCCTCGGGGGGCTCCCCGGGGACGCGGCGTCTCCAAAGCCCCGACACCATGACCACTGCCTCCATCCCCGCACCTCCGACCCGCAGCCTCAAGACCACCCTGCTGCAGATCGGCGGCCTGATCGGCTTCGGCGCCATGATGGCCTGGGCCTGGTACGGTGCGGAGATGAAGCCGCTGGCCCTGGCCGCCAACCTCGGCAACAGCTTTATCTTCGCCAAGGACTTCCTCTCCCCTGACATCACCTACTGGCAGTATTACCTAGAGGAGATGGTGGTGACGGTGCAGATCGCGCTGTGGGGCACCTTCCTCGCGGTCATCGCCGCTGTGCCGCTCGGTCTGATGGCCGCCGACAACCTCAGCCCGTGGTGGATCCGCCAGCCCACTCGCCGCTTCCTTGATTGCTGCCGCGCCATCAACGAGATGGTCTTCGCCCTGATGTTCGTCGTCGCCGTCGGCCTGGGGCCGTTCGCCGGCGTCCTCGCCCTCTTCGTCCACACCTCTGGCATCCTTGGCAAGCTGTTCAGCGAAGTGGTCGAGTCGATTGACCACCGCCCGGTCGAGGGCATCCGCGCCACCGGCGCCAACCACTTCGAGGAGATCGCCTACGGTGTCATCCCACAGGTCATGCCGATGTGGGTCAGCTACGCGCTGTACCGCTTCGAGTCCAACGTCCGCGCTGCCACCGTCGTCGGCATGGTCGGCGCCGGCGGCATCGGCGTGGTCCTGTGGGACCTGATGCGCAGCTTCCAGTACGCCCAGACCGCCACCGTGCTGCTCATCATCGTCGTCACCGTCGTCATCATCGACGTGGTCAGCGCCCAGATCCGACGGCTGACCGTCTGACCGTGGGACGATTGGCGGTCGATCGTCCTAACTTGTTGGCACATCGGACACCATGCGCGGTGGAGACACGCCCTCGATACGTGCGCCGCCGGCTCAACGGCGGCGGCGCCAACATCGAAGCCCTGGTGGATGAGGCACGCCAGCGCCGGACCTCCGGCCTGGCTCTGCGCGACCGGCTGTGCACCGCCGCCCGGGCCCACGCCGTGCCGCTAGCCTCGCACGACGACACCACGCCAGAGCAGGCCGAGGCCAATGCCGCCCGCGGCATCACGATCAGCGAGTTCCCCTACATCCTGGAGACCGCCCAGTGGGCCAGATAGCTCGATTGTTGACGCGTGAGACGCGCTTTTTCATGTCGTTCTCTGTGGGTCTCTGTGCCTCTGTGGCAAAGCCATCATCTCATTCGCTGATCATACCCCGCCTTGCAGCCCCGGCCGGGTTCCGAGGCTGTCGCCATGTTTGGAACCCTGCGCCGCCTGACCTGGTGGCAGTCGCTCATCCTGATTGGCTGCCTGTTCGGCATCCTCGTCGCCTGCCTGGGCCTGTGGCTGCGCAGCCGAGGTGATCTCACCGCGGTCGACGCGCGGGCCGCCGAACTGCACCTGCCAGTGACAGCGACCGACCTGGCCTTCGCCGCCACTACCGCCGAGCGTCGCGCCGACTGGCAGCGCCTGCTGGAGCTGGGTGGCCAGCTCATGCCGTACAGCGAGACCGATGCCGCCAAGGGCTGGACGCCCATACCCGGCCAAGCCCTGCCGGCGGAGCTGCAGGCGCATCACGCCACCCTTGACGCCGCCTTGCTGGCCGAAAGCGCCGCCATCCTCGCGCGCCTGGGCGACGCGCCGGTCGATGCCCATCGCGAGCTGTCGCCGACCGCCGTCCTGCCTGATGTCAGCGCCCTGCGCCGGCACATGCGCTTGCGTTGCGAGCGCATCCTGCTGGCGACACCGGCCAATCTGCCGGAGGAGATCGCCACCGCCGCGGCGCTGATCCCGGCGCGCGAACCGCCCGGCCTGCTACGCCTGATGGTGCAGGCCAGCCTGATCGAGCAGTGGTCGACGGCGGTGATCAGGCGCGCCACCGACCTCGGCGCAGCACGCAGCGACATCGCCGCACGGGCCGAGGCGTTGGCGCCGCTGGCGCCAACCGGCCTGGCGGTGGCGTGGAAACACGACCTCGTGGCACTGCGCGACTTCGCCGATTCGGCCGAGCCGGCAGCCATCTGGGCCCGGCTGGGGCGCGACGGCGGGACCTTCTCGCTCGACGCCTGGGGTTTCGCCGTCGCCCTGCGCGCCGGCCGCGCCCGCGCCCTGACGCTGATGCAGGACATCGCCGTCGCACAGGCCGATCCACTCGACGCAGCTGGCCAGCTCGCCGCCGCCCGCGCTGCCGAGGCCGCCGCCCGCGCACACTCGTGGTGGCGCCCGGGCACGCTGTTGGCGGCGATGACCCTGCCGGTGGCCACGCCAGTGATCTCCGGCGCCCAGGCCGCGCGGCTGCGCCTGCTGGTGCTGGCAGCCGAGTTGCGTGGCACGGCGTGGCCGCGCGACCAGCTCGATCCTGCCGGTGGGCAGGTCCGCCGGGTCGAGCGTGACGGACAGCTGATCGGGGCCTACAGCGTCGGAGCGGACGGGACCGACGATGGCGGGGATGCCAAGGCCGACCGCTGCTGGCCGCTCTATGCCCCGTTGGGGGCGCCGAAGGCGGGAGATGCGCTGGCGACCGGGGCTGTTCCAGACGCAGACTGAAGCCCGCGGTCCTGCTGGACGTGCCGTCCCGCTCGCCAGCCTGCGGCGCTCCGGAGTACGCCATGCCCGTCCGCACCTGCACCCACGCCGGCCTCGCCGCCGTTGAGCTCTCCACCCCAGCCCTGCGCCTAGTCGCCGTGCACGGCGCCGGACCGCGCCTGGCCTGGTTCGGACCGGCCGGCGGCGACAACCTGCTGTTCTGGGACGAGAACGAGCCGCTGAAGTACAGCCGCGAAGCGGCAGCCAAGCGCCCGTGGCACCTGCGCGGCGGCCACCGCGTGTGGACCGCCCGCTTCGGCGCTGATGAAGACGAGCAGACCTACGCCAACGACGACGCGCCCGGCACCTGCACGGTCGCCGCCGACGGCTTCACCGTTACCGGTGCGGTGTGCGGCGAGACGCGCGCCCAGCGCTCGATCAGTGTGCGCGTACTGCGCGACAATCGCCTCGAGGTGGTCAACCGCATCGTCAACACCGGCAACATGCTGCTCGGTTGCGGGCTGTGGGCGCTGACCTGCAGCAAGCCGACCGCCGACACCCGCTACGTCATCCCGCTCGGCGATGGCGGCAACAGCAACTGGGATACCGCCACCATCACCGTCTTCCGCACCTGGGCCGGACACGGCACCGGCAGCTTCCGCGAGGATCAGTTCGAGCTGACCGACGACGCCTACGTGCTGACCCCGCAGGGACGCGAGACCAAGCGCATGATCAACAGCCCGGCCGGCGCCATCGCGCTGGTTGACCCCGGCCGCAAAGTCAGCTTCGCCATCGCCACCACACACCAGCCGCAGGCCACCTATCCGGCGAACGCCAATCTGGCTATGTACGTCGGGCCGCAGAACTTCATGGTCGAGATGGAGACGATGGGGCCGCACGTCGTGCTCAAGTCCGGCCAGATGCTGGAGCACCGCCAGGAGTGGACGCTGGCGAACAGCGCCATCCCGTTGACGGGCGCAGCGGTGCGGGCCCTGATCGCCTGAGCGGAGTCAGCGCCACCGCACGCGGTCTATGGCGCTCATACGAATCCGCGCTCTTGACATCTGAAAGTGTTCCAAGTGTTGCGTGCCGACATGCACGTTACAGCGGTATTCACCCGTGATTGGTGATTGTACCTCGCCCCCTCTAGCGGATAATCTGCGACCCAGGAGGTGCCCCGATGGCCCTGTCTTCGAGCAAGCCGCAGATCGACCCCCAGGAACTTGCACTACAAAGCCTGGTCAGCCGAGCCTCGGAAGGCGCGAAGTCGCAGATCGTCCGCCTGCTAGGCGGCAAGCCCTTCCAAAAGGTGCGCGTCGGCCTGGCCGACAACGTCTTCGCCAAGGGTTCGAGTGTGAAGCGCGGCTACACCGTCAGCGCCCTGTTCTCCTCGGCCAACGCCAAGGCCACGGTCGAGGTGCAGAAGCAGGTCGCCAACTGGTTGCGCCAGTGCCACGGTACCCGCTTCGACGAGGTGCGCGACGAGAGTCTGTTCAAGACTGGCAGCAAGACCGTCTACTTAGCAGTGCAGTAGTTCCGGGGCTTCGCCCAATGCCGTGAAGCGAAGGACATCCTTTCCCCCTTCGTGCCCGTGGTTTTCAGCCTCGGGGTGCTGATTTTCGCTGTCTAGGGAAGGGGTATCCTGGCTTCGCCGTCTGCGGATTCCGCCTCGGCGACGTCTTTGCCGCAGGCAGCTGTAAACGCATACTCCTTACTCGTTGCCGAAAGCATAGGTCCGTATGGCATTAGATCGATTTATGTGAATGATACATTCTGTAAATAAGCCGTATACTACAGTCATTCTATTTATTCATAAAAGCCCTAGTTCAAAATCGCCTTCGCTCATCTCGTAATGCGTCGTAGGACAACAATCATGAATCGTATCGAATTAACGCCACGAAGCAAAAATTGTTTATGGAATCGCTCCTGATTGGAAAACTCTCGAAGTGTCTTATTTACAAAAACATCATCGTATGTAACATTTCTACTGGATCCTGAAATAATTATCGTATGCTTGTTGAATGTGGAACAATAACGAGCCGCCGGTTTCCGTCTCTGGATCGACTATCGGCGCTCCGATGCGACTGGGTCATCTACCTCTGGTAATGGGAGTTTTCCGCAATATT
>JBBREK010000166.1:0-9507 GCA_038203025.1 Planctomycetota bacterium | reverse complement strand
GTCGTCGCGCCGATCACCCAACTCGACCTGCCAGATGAGAACTCCTCACGCGAGGAGGAAAATGACGCGCCAGTGCCTAAAGGTCGCGAGGAGGCTGTCGCCGATAGCGAGATGGGCGGCCAGGGCGCCTTCATGGCGATCGGCGCGGGTGGCGGCAGCGCCGGCATGTTCGGCAGCCGCAGTGGTGGCGGACGCAAGCGTGCGGTCGGGCGCGGAGGCGGCTCGCGCGGCTCGGAGAGCGCGGTCGAGGCGGCGCTGCGCTGGTTCAAGAAGCATCAGGCCCCGACTGGGGAATGGCATGTCGAGAAGTATGTCGCCAACTGCACCGAAAATCCGAAATGCGAGCCCGGCAAGCCGGAGCACTGCGACGCCGAGCAGTCGACGGTGGCGCTTACCGGCTATGCCACGCTCTGCTTTCTCGGTGCCGGCTATGATCACAAGACGCCCAACCGCTATCGCCAGGTGGTGAAGCTGGCGCTGGATTGGCTGTTGGCGCAGCAGAAACCGGACGGACTGCTAGGGGTGCGCAATTACGAGCACGCCGTCGCCACCATGACCCTGGCCGAAGCCTATGCCATGACCTCGGATCCGGCCCTGCGCGGTGCGGCGCAGCGGGCCGTCGATCTGCTGGTTGCTCGGCAAAACCAGGGCGATGGCTATGGTCTTGGCTGGGACTACACCAAGCCGACGAAGCGTAACGATGGCTCGGTGACCGGCTGGTGCGTGATGGCGCTCAAGAGCGCCTATGCCGGTGGCTTGGCAGTGGGGAACAGTATGGAGGGGGCGAAGCAGTGGCTGGAGCAGGCGTGGAAAGCGACCAATCCCGGCTGGGAGAAGCTTGACCCCTACACGGGCATCAGTGATTTTCCGTACGTGTGGAACACCGGCGCCACGGACATTCTGCATACCTTCAACAGTGCGAAGCTGACCCGCGGCCTGGGCCGCGACTGCGCCCCGATGGGTCTGGTCTGCGCCGTATTCCTCGGCCACCGCGCTGGCGACATCATGCTGGAGACGCTCGGCAACCACGTCCTGCAGTATCAGACGCCGGACAAGTACCCGACCAACACCTATTATCTCTACTACAACACCATGGGGATGTTCCAGCTCGGAGGTAAGGGTTTCGCGGTGTGGAACAGCAAGGTCCGCGATCTGCTGGTCAACGCGCAGCGCAAAGGCGACGGATGTTTCGATGGTTCTTGGGACTGGACCTCCGGTGATTTCCCAGGAGCCGGCAATGGTCGAGTCCTATCGACCGCCTACTGCACCCTCAGCCTGGAGGTGTACTATCGCTACGCCCAGGTGCAGGCCGGTAAGGGCGGGCATTAGAGGACGGCGGGCGAAGCGCACGAGCGAACGCCACGCAGTAGCGCGAGTGAAACGAGCCGTAGCGAGATATACGTCTACTTCACGGTCCCTAGCGCAGATACTTGATCGCCACCACCCGGTTGCCCTTGGCGTTGTAGATCACCTTGTCCATGAGGTTTTTGATCAGGTGGACGCCGTAGCCGCCCAGGCGCTTGCCCTCGGTTTGGCGGCGCTCGATGTGGCCGATGGGGTCGGTGCTGGGGTCGGGCAGGCGGCTGGGGTCGAAGCCGATGCCCTCGTCCTCGATGTAGACCATGATCTTGCCGGGGAGGATGCGGCAGCCGAACACGACCTTCTTGTTCTTGTCGAACTGGTTGCCCCATTCGATGGCGTTGCGACCGAATTCGTCGAGCGCCAGGCGGACCTCGCTGGCGACCGGTTCGGGGATGCGGAAGCGCTCAAGCAGGCCGAGAAACTTGCGGTACTTGAACAGGATCGACTCGCTGGTCGAGCCCGTCACCTCGAACCAACCGAGCGGGTCGTATTCGACCTTCATCGCCTCGCCGACCAGCGGTCGGTGCTGTAGGGCGTTGGCAGCAGAGGCGATCAGGTCGTCGATCGACACCGGTTTGACCAGGAAATCGCAGGCGCCGCGCTTGAGACAGCGCATGACCACGTCGTCGTGACCCAGGGCGGTCAGCATGATCACGGCACCCGGATACTGACTCTTGTGGAGCTGTTCGAGCAGGGCCTCGCCGTCCAGCCGTGGCATGATGATGTCGCTGATCACCAGATCGACCGGACGGGTGGTGTCGGCCAGGCGGTCGAGGGCCTCGCGACCGTCAGCGGCGGCCTCGACCGTGACCTGTGGCCCGAGGTCGCGCAGGGTCTCGGCGAAATGGTCGCGCAGGGCGGGCTTGTCCTCAACCACCAGAATAGTCGCGGTTGCGAGATGCTCAGTGGCGGTCATGGCTGTCCTCATGGCCCATGATGACGGCCGGGGGGTGGGCTTCCAGTGTGCAGTGACGCGCATCCCCAGCGAGACCTTCACGGTATCTGCCTAGGTCACGGATGACGAGGTGCGACGTTCCTTACTCGTATTACCGTGGCGTCGCCTGTGGACGCTGCCAGATTGCTGAAAACCTCCGGAGACGTCATGTCGGAAGCCGCCCAGACCGCAGCAGAGACCCCCGCCGAAAAGGCCACCCAGGACAAGCAGGCGGTCGCCTGGCTGCAACAGGCAGCAGCCCAGGTGCGCAGCGAACTGGGTAAAGTCATCGTCGGTCAGGACGAGGTGGTCGAGCAGTTGCTGGTCGCCATCTTCGCCAAGGGTCACTGCCTGCTCGAAGGCGTGCCTGGCCTGGCCAAGACGCTGCTCATCAGTGCGCTGTCGAAGACCCTGGACATGTCCTTCAAACGGGTCCAGTTCACCCCTGACCTGATGCCCTCCGACATCGTCGGCACCGAGATCCTGCAGGAGGATCCGGCGACCAAGCAGCGCATGTTCAAGTTCCTCAAGGGGCCGATTTTCGCCAACATCGTGCTGGCCGACGAAATCAACCGTACGCCGCCGAAGACGCAGGCGGCGCTGCTCGAGGCGATGCAGGAGAAGCGCGTCACCGCCGGCGGCGAGACGCACATCCTTGACCTGCCCTTCTTCGTCCTCGCGACCCAGAACCCGCTCGACCAGGAAGGCACCTATCCGCTGCCCGAGGCACAGCTCGACCGCTTCCTCTTCAAGATCTCGGTCGGCTACCCCAGCGCCGAGGAAGAGTTGGAGATCATGCGCCGCGTCGCCAGCCCGCTCATGGCGGCGGCCGAGAAGTCGGTGCAGAAGGTCATGACCGGCCAGCAGGTCCTGGGCGTGCAGAAGCTGGTCCTGCGCGTGCCAGTGGCCGAGCAGATCCTCGAGTACGCCAAGAACCTGGTTCGCGCTACCCGGCCCGATCAGCCCGAATCCCCGGATTTCATCAAGAACTGGATCAGCTGGGGCGCCGGTCCGCGCGCCTCGATCAACCTCATCCTGGCGGCCAAGTCCAGGGCCGTGCTGTATGGCAAGTACGCGGTCGGCTTTGACGACATCGCCGCCGTCGCCACCCCGGTGCTGCGCCACCGCATCGCCTGCAGCTACACCGCCACCGCCGAGGGCGTGACGACCGAGAAGGTCGTCGAGCAGCTGCTGGAGACGGTGCAGAAGGGCTGACGTGGCGCTGGCCCCGAAGACGAAGGGGTCCGGCTTCACCCCGGATCCCGAGACCCTCGCCCGCATCGGACGCCTCGACCTGACGGCGCGTGGCCTCGTGGAGGGCTTCCTCGCTGGCATGCACCGCAGCCCCTACCTCGGCAGCTCGGTGGAATTCGCCCAGCATCGCGGCTACGTCCCTGGCGACGATCTCAAGCACCTCGACTGGAAAGTGTGGGGCAAGAACGAGCGCTACTACATCCGTCAGTACCGCGCCGAGACCAACCTGGTCGCCTGGGTGCTGGTTGATTGCAGCGCCTCGATGGAATACGCCGGCGCCAAGGCTGCCAAGGGTCAGAGCAAGCTGGAGTGGGCCCGCCTCGCCGCCGCCGCCGTGGCCTGGATGGTGCTGCTGCAGAGCGATGCCGTCGGTCTGTGTACCTTCGCCGGCGACGTCCAGGAGTTCGTGCCCAGGTCCAGCCGCAAGGACCACCTCGGGCGCATGTGCGATGCGCTGGTGCGTGCCGTCGGCGAGCCGCGCACCGGCATCGGCCCGGTGCTGACCAAGGCGGCCGAGCGCATCCGTTCGCGCGGCATCGTCGTGCTGATCAGCGACCTGTTCGTCGAGCCCGAGGACCTCAAACGAGGCATCACGCGTCTGCGCCATGAGGGCCACGACGTCGTTGTCGTGCACGTGCTCGACGACGACGAGCTGGAGTTCCCCTTCCGCGGCATGATCCAGTTCCACGGTCTCGAACTCGACGAGAAAGTGCTGCTCAATCCGCACCAGGTGCGCGCCACCTACCTTGAGGAACTGCACAAGCACAAGACCGCGATCGAGACCATGTGCCGCGCCAGCGGCTGCGACTACGTGCTCGCCAGCACTGCCGCGCCGGTCGATGTCGTGCTGCAGGCCTACTTCAACCGCCGTGCCGCGATGGGCGCCTCGAACGTGCGCGGAGGCGGCCGGTGACCTTTCTAGCCCCGCTGCTCGCCGGCCTGGCTGCCCTCGGGGCGGTGCCCCTGATCATCTGGCTGCTCAATCGCAACCGCTACAAGATCATCCGCTGGCCGGCGCTTGAGTTCCTGCTTAAGAGCCTGCAGAAGAGTTCGCGCCGCCTGCAGCTGCGCGAACTCATCCTGCTGATCCTGCGCACCATGGCGGTGGTGCTGATGGCTCTGGCCCTGGGTCGGCTGTCGATCGCCGCCGGCGGCATCAGCGCCTTCGGCCTGAGCGGCGGGGTCACTGCCGTGGTCGTGCTTGACCGCAGCCTGTCGATGTCGGTGCGCGACGGTACCGGCGGCAGCCGCTTCGAGACCGCCAAGGCACGGGCCCAGGAGCTGGTCGCGCGTCTGCCCCCCGGTTCGTCCTGCGCCCTGCTGCTGTTGTCGGATCAGCCGCTCGCAGAGCTCGCCGAGCCAAGCCAGGACCTCGCCTACGTGGCGCAGCTCATCGAGGCGGCGACCCCCAGTGATGGCGGCACCAACGTCGCCGCGGGCGTGGCCAAGGCCTTGGAGATCCTGCATGAGGCGCCCGGACGTCGCGAGATCTACCTGGTCGGAGACCTGCAGGCCACCGGCTGGCCGGCCGCTGAGGATCTCGCCTGGCGCACCACGGTCGAAGAACTGGCCAAGCCCGAGGCACCCGTGCTGTTCCTCGCCGACGCTGGCGGACCGATGCGCGACAACGTCCAGGTCGAGCGCTTCGCCGCCGACGACGAGCTGGTCACCACCGACGTGCCGACGGCTTTCACTGCCGGCCTGCGCAACCGCGGCTCGATGCCGGTCAACGACGTGGCGGTCGAGTTGTGGACGGAATCGGAGGACGGCACCATGCGCAAGGCGGCTGGTACCGTGGTCGAACGACTGGAAACGGTCTCCGAGGTGCGGCTGGAGGCCCGCCTGGCACCCGGCCTGCGCCGCGTGCAGCTGCGCCTGATCCCCGACCGGCTGCCCGCCGACGATACCCGTCAGGTGGTGGTCGAGGCGGTGGAGAAGGTGCGCGTGCTGGTGGTCGATGGCGCCGAGGGTCAGCGCGGCGGTGGCGCCGAGTTCCTCAAGGCCGCGCTCAGCCCGCTTGCCGCCCTCTCGGCCGGGGCCGCGCCGGCCGAGATTGACGAGGGGCAGTCGGACCTCTTCCGCGTCGACGTGGTGTCGCCGTCGGCGCTCGCCTCGACCGACCTCGCCGCCTACCAGGCGGTGGTGCTCAACGACCCGGCGGTGCTGCCGGCTGGGCTGGGCGCCTCGCTGCAGGATTGGATCTCCAGTGGCCGCGGCCTGATCATCCTGCCCGGCCAGCGGGCCACCACCGCCTGGAACGTCGCGCTCGACGGTATCGAACCCGCGAAGATCACTGGTGAGACCCGCGAGCTGAAGGATTCCAAGGGCGACAAGGGCATGCCGCTGGCCACCACCGAACTGGTGCATCCGGTGGTCTCGTTCTTCGCCCGTCCTGGCAACGAGAGCTTCCTCTCCCAGCCGCGCTTTTGGCGGGCGCATCGCCTCGAGCCGGTCGAGGGCGCGACGCCCGTGCTGCGTTTCGCCGATGGCGCGCCGGCCCTGCTCGAACGCACCCTCGGTCGCGGCGATGTGCTGATGGCTGCCTTTCCCAGCGACAAGGCGTGGAGCGACCTGCCGCTGCGTCCGGCTTTCCTCATGCTCATGCGCCGGATGGTTCAGCATGCCGCCCTGGGCAACCGGCCGCACCTCAACGTGCGGGTCGGTGATCCGCTGCGTCTGGTGATCCCGCCGAAGCTGGCCGGGGCGCATGTCGAGGCGACCGACCCGCAGGGCGACACTACCGTGCTGAATCCCGAGCAGGCCACCGGCGGCGACGTCCGCGTCGAACTGGCCGAGACGCCCTACGCCGGATTCTATCGGGTGCAGGGTGCCGACCGGCCGTGGTGGTTCGCGGTCAACCCGCCGCCGGAGGAGAGTGACACCACGCCACTGACCCGCGAGGAGGCCGACCTCCGCCTGCAGCCGGCCCAGGCCCTGTGGATCGGTAGCAACGACGACGCCGGTGCCCGGCTGGAGCGCGCCCGCTCGGGTATCGAGGTGTGGCCGATCCTCTTCGCCCTGGCGGTCGCCTGCCTAGTCGCAGAGACCATCCTGGTGGTGCGTTGGAGCCCGAAGGGTTGACCATGGAATTCCTGCTCTGGCTTTTGCTCTGGCGCGACGCGACCGGCTCTGGCGGCACCATCGAGGCGATCCGCCTGCCGCGCTGCGATACCCCCGCCCAGATCCTGTTGTTCCTCGCCCTGCTGGTCGGTGGCATCTGGCTGATCCGCTGGTGCTACCGCCGCGAGTCCCACTGGGTCGAACGCCGCCGCAAGCTGTGGATGGCGGCGCTGCGCGCCGGCGCCCTGGCCGTCGTCCTGTTCATCGCCACCGGCGCCCTGCTTGAGCTGGTCCGCCGCTTCGACGGCGTCGGCACGGTCATAGTGCTGATCGACCGCTCGGCCTCGATGGACCTCGCTGATCGCCTGGAAGGCGATGACCGCAAGCATGCTCAGGAGATCCTCGGGGCCGGGACCATGGTCGATGGTACGACCCGCGCCGGGCTGCTCGCCAAGGCCTTCGGCCAGAAGGCCTACGATCCGCTGCGTGGGCTCGGCGACAACTTCAAGGTCGAGATGCTCGGCTTCGGCGAGGCGCCAACGGTCGCCGCCCTGCCGCCGCTGGCCGCCGACTCCGCCGACTCCGCCGACGGCGGGCCGCTGGCCGGCCTGCCCAAGCCGACCGACCGCGCCACCCAGCTTGGTGCTGCCCTTGCTGACGCGGCGCGCCGGGCGCGCGGGCGCCGGCTCGACGCCGTGATCGTGGCCAGCGACGGTGGCTGGAACCGCGGCGAGGATCCGGTGGCGGTGGCGCAAAGTCTCGGCGCCCCGGTGATCGCCATCGGCGTCGGTGCGACCCAGTCCAAGGACCTGGAGGTCAGCTTCATCTTCTGCGAGGAGGTGGTGTTCAAGAACGACCGCTTCATCCTTGATGTGCGCATGCGCCAGCGCGGATTCTCTGGACGCAAGGTCAAACTGGTCATCCGCCGCACCGACGCCGCCGGTGTCGAGGAGGTGGTCAAGGAGGAGGACGTCGAGTTCGGTGAGGAGCGCGAGCTGGTGCGGGCCGTCGACGTGATCCCCGACAAGGAGGGCATCTTCGCCTTCTCCGCCGAGCTGACCCCGCAGCCCGAGGAGTCGAACGCGCTCAACAACAAGAAGACGCGCGTCAACGTGCAGGTCATCGACAAGAAGCTGCACGTCCTGGTGGTCGAGGACGCTCCGCGCTGGGAGTTCCGCTTTCTTCGCACCATTCTCGAAACCGACCGCCAGCGCGTCATCCCCACCTTCGTGTTGCGCCAGGCCGACCAGCGCCCCGGCGAACGGCCGGTGCCGACCGCCGAGGCCAAGGCCCCGCGCCTGCTGCGCCAGATCCCCGCCGACAGCAAGGGCTTCAAGGAGTTCGACACCATCGTCATCGGCGACGTCGCCCCCGAAGTCTTCACCGGTGACGAGCTGAAGCGGCTCGAGGAATGGGTACGGGTCGATGCCGGCGGCCTGATCCTGGTGGCCGGGCGCCGGTTGATGCCGTCGCAGTGGTCGAACACCGTGCTCGACAAGCTGCTGCCGGTCGAGGTCGATGACGAGCCGCCGCTGACCCTGCTCGACGAGCTGTCGCGCACGATCAAGGATGGCGTGCATCCCAACGTCACCCCCGAGGGATCACGCTGGGCGGCCCTGCGCTTCTCCCCCGATCCGGGCGAGAACGAACTGCTGTGGCGCGAGTCCGAGCCGTTCCGCTGGTTCTACCCGGTCAGGCGCCTGAAGAGCGGTGCCGCCGCCCTGCTCGTCCATCCGACCCGCAAGGCCGGCGACGATCCGATGCCGCTGATGGCGGTGCAGCGCTACGGTCGCGGCCAGGTGGTGTGGGTCGGTTCTGACGAGACCTGGCGTTGGCGCTTCAAGCCCGGTGCGGCCCAGCATCGCCGGCTGTGGGGTCAGCTGACCAGCTCGTTGGGCATGGCGCACTTGGTCGGCCACGCCAGCCGGGTGCAGATCGACACCGACCGTGCCGAGTACATGGTCGGCGACCATGCCCAGATCGTCGCCCGCGTCCTTGACGCCGATTTCAACCCGAGCCGTGCCGATGCCGTCACGGTGACGATCGAGCGCGAGCTTAACAGCGAGCAGGTGACCCTGGCCGCGCGCCGCGACCAGCCTGGCACCTTTGCAGGCGAGTGGGTGCCCGGAGCCACCGGCCGGCACCGCATCGTGCTCGAAGCCGCGGCCCAGGGTGGCGGCTCGCCGGACGAAAACATGGTCGACAAGGTGGTCAGCGTGGTTGAACCGCAGCTGGAACAGGACGACGGCGGTATGCGCGAGGACCTGTTGCAGGCCGTGGCCAAGGCCTCGGATGGCGCCTTCCTGCCGCTGCATCGTGCCGCCGAGGCGGCCGACGTCATCAAGGCCCGCGAGCGGCAGATGGTGCAGAAGCGCGAGGAGGTGACGCTGTGGAACGCGCCCGGCGTGCTCGTGCTGCTAGTCCTGTTCCTTGGCCTGGAGTGGTGGTTCCGCAAGCGCGAGGATATGCTGTGAAAGGGCGGCTAGTTCGTGGTTCGCGGTTCGCCGTTCACGGGTACTACGCTCGCATAGCGGAACGTGATGGGATTCGCCAAACTGTGGTACGTCATGAGCGACCGTAGGCGCCAGGCCAACCGCGCACGGCCAACCGCGAACCCTGCCTGCACCTTGCACGGCTGATTGATGATGCGTAGTAACTACTCAGCCGGGGCCCCGTCGCGCAGCGATGAGGCGGGCGCCGAGTGGTGGTGGGCGGATAGCATGGGCGAAGCCCATCCGCCCACGGTTTCGGAGCCATGCGACGAAACCGAGTCGCGACAAAGATACTACCACCGAATCAAGTCCTTCTTTGCGGACCAGTCTGCGGGGATAGACTGTCCGATGAGCCGGTCGGAGGGAGGTACCCGGGTGGTGCCGGGGCTGAGCGCCGTACCGGAG
>JBBREK010000165.1:0-9509 GCA_038203025.1 Planctomycetota bacterium | reverse complement strand
CAATGCCCCGGACCTGCGCTACTTCGACGATCCCTACGCCCGCTTCTTCGCCGCTTGCGTCGTCCTCGCCACCCCGCCCAAGCTGCGCGGTGGTGACGACATGGGCTTCGCCTGGACCATGCTAAGCAGCGCCTGCAAGATCTACCAGAAGCAGGCGACGGTGCTGGGCGGTGCCGACGGCATGCGCTACGAGGTGCCGAAGATTCCCAGCCCGGTACTCCGGCTGACCATGCTGGTCGGAAGCTCGTACGATCCCGAGGGCTTGGCCACGCTGCTGGAGGGGCTCGGCCTCGCCGCCGACGCCGACGGCCTGAAGCTGCCGCCGCTGGGCAAGGACAAGGGCCTGGTGCTGCTGCTCAACCACGCCGACTGGATCACTCCGACCGACCGCATGGAGATCAGTCTCACCGCCGGGGTGTGGGCTGGTCCATCGGTCAGCGAACCCGAGCGCCTGCGCGGCGTCACCCTCACCCCGGTCTATGCCGGCTGGTCGACCGCCTGGGCCAAGGGACCGGGCTCGGCCCGGGCGACCGGCTGGACGGTCGCACTGGCGGCATTCGGCGAAGGCGCCCGCCTGTTCGGCGAACTCGCCCCTGGTACCTGGATCGGCTTCGAGGTCCCGACCCATCGGGATGACGCCCCGATCCCGTCGCCCGGCGTGGCCGTCTTCGGCAGCGCTGAGCAACCCCTGGTGGTCGCTGACGACATCGACGCCTACGCCCGCGTTACGCTGAAGGACCTGCAGTCGAGTATCCTGACCAAGACCCTGGCACGCACCTTCACCAAGCACATCGCAGCCGAAGTGCTCGCCGCAGGCGTCCGCGAAGCGACTCAGGATAGGAGCGCAGGCGAACAGGTCGCCGGCTGGCTGATCGGAATCGGAGCTCACGCTGTGGCCTCGGCCTCCGAACTCGCTGATACCCGCCACTGGGGCCTGCTGCCCGACCGCATCGAGGCCTCGCTGGCGGTGGTGCCGGCCGGCCCGCTGCATGTCTCCCTGCGCCAGACCGATGGTACGCACGACCTCGGCGACATCGTCGTCCCCGCCGGCCGCCTGGTCATCGTTCCCGCCCGTACCTTCCCCCGCCCAGTGCCTTGCCCGTACCCGGGCGGTTCACCAGAGGCCGTCGGCCCGGTCGCCCCGATGACGCCCGCCGCAACAGCAGCCAAGGGCACCTCGCCCGAACCAGCCCGCTCGCCCGAACCGGGCCTGTCGCCCGAACCCAAGGCCTCCCCGGACCCCAGCGCAACCAAGTAATGACTCGCGGCCCCAACCGCTAGCCTGCTGCCACTGCTGCTACCACTACCAGGAACCCCGACATGACCGCCAAGCTCTCCCTCGCCCTCGTCCCCCTGCTCGCCCTCGGCTCCTTCGCCCTGCCTGGCTGCGGCCCAACCGTCACCCGCACCGAATCCTCCGCTGCCAAGGACCTCTCCGGCCGCTGGAACGACGTCGACGCCAAGCAGACCGCCAACGAGATGATCTCGAAGTCGTTGTCGGCCGGCTGGATCGATCGATTCATCGGCAAGAATAGCAAGAACCCGACCATCACCCTGGGCAAGGTCATCGCCCGCGCCGACGGCGAAGTGGTCTCGACCGCGGTGTTCATGAAGGAGATCCGCAAGGAGTTCGTCAACTCCGGCAAGATCGACGTCCTCGACGAGGACAAGGACAGCACCCGCGCCGAACTGGCCGACCAGGCCGCCTTCGCCGAGAAGGGCAAGGATATGGCGATGGAAGCGACCACCGACTTCCTGCTCAAGGGTTCGATCAACGTGCAGAACGACCAGGAAGGCCGCGAATCGGTCAAGTTCTACGTCGTCGACCTGGAGATCACCGACGTGCAGTCAAGCAAGATCGTGTGGACCGAGCGCACCTCGATCCGCAAGGAAGTCTCGCAGTCGCGCTGGAAGTAATCGGGAGCCCCCTTCCAGACTACCACGTCGAGGTCCGGGTCCTGCCCGGACCTCGACACTTGTAGGCCCCCCGCGCATGCGGTAGGCCTAGGCGACACGAACCGCGGGAAACGCAGACAAAGCCATGCTCACCTCAGGCGCGAAGATCGGCGGCTTCCTCATCGGCGACCTGCTCGGCAAGGGCGCCATGGGCGAGGTCTACAGGGGCGAGCAGCTGTCGCTCAAGCGGCCGGTGGCGATCAAGCGCATCGCCACCCACTTGATCGAGAACGAGGACATGGTGCGGCGCTTCAAGCGCGAGGCCCAGGTCCTGGCCAAGGTCGGGCATCCCAACGTCGTCGGCGTCATCGAGTGCGAGGAGTTCGCCGACGCCCAGGGCGACAAGCATCTCCTGCTGATCATGGAATTGATTGAAGGTGGCCGTTCGCTGAAGGCCCACCTCGGCAAGCCAATCGACTGGCGCCTGGCCACCACCGTCACGCGCATGTGCGCCGACGGCCTCGCCGCCGCCTTCGACCACCAAGTGGTGCATCGGGACATCAAGCCCGACAACATCATGCTGACCCACAAGGGCATCGCCAAGCTGGTCGACTTCGGCCTGGCCAAGGCGGCGGAATCAACCGCGCTGACCATGCAGGCGGCGCCGATGGGCACGCCGCTGTTCATGAGTCCGGAGGCCTGCCGCGGCGAGGAGATCGGCCACGCCGGCGACCTGTATAGCCTCGGCGTATCGTGGTGGTTCATGCTGACGGGCCAGTATCCGTTCCAAGCCGCCAACCTGCACGGCCTGCTCTATAAGCACATCTCCGAATCACTGCCCCCGCCGACCGGCCTGTTCGACCACGTGCCGGAGCCGATCGTCAAGCTAGTCTACCAATGCCTGGAGAAGGATGCGAGCAAGCGTCCGGCCTCGGCGCTGCGCCTGGTGGAGGCTATCGAATCGCTGCCTGCCCAGGGATTGCTGATCCCGCGCGATGCCCGCGAACTGATCGGTGCCGGCACCGGTGGCGCCTCGCCCGGCGGCGCGACCACGGCGGCCACCATGGTCGCCGGCGGCACCGTCAACCGTACTGCCGCCACCATCGTCAATGACGGCTCGCGCAAGGCGCAGGAAGCCACCGCCCCGACCGCCATGCCCGCCGCCGGCCGCACCATCGCCAGCGACCTGTCGCCGCAGGGCGCCGTAGCTGCGACCGTGGTCGCCAACTTCGCTCCGCAGCAGGGCATAGAGGCGACCGCCCCCACCGTCGTGCCCGCGGCCTCAAGTGGCAAGGGCGGGATGATCGCCGCCGTCGTCATCGCCGTCGTGCTGCTGGGTGCCGGTGGGGCCTTCTTCGCCCTGCAAAGCAGCCGACCCGTCCCGACGTCGCCGCCGCCGCCGGAACAACCGCAGCCAAAGCCAGTCGCCGTCGTGATCCCGACCAAGCCGGTCGAACCACCTAAGCCGATTCCTGAACCGGAGCCAGACACACCCAAGCCGGTCGAGCAGCCTCAACCGATCGCCGTGGTCACCACGCCGGCGAAGCCGCCCGTACCCAAGCCGCCGACCGTCCCGACCGAGGCGCCCAAGCCAACCGTAGTCACCGAACCGCCCAAGCCGGTCGAGCAACCCAAGCCCGAACCGCCCAAACCGGTCGACACCTCGGCCTTCGATGCTGCGCTCGCGGCAAAGGATTGGAAGGCGGCCAAGGCGGCGGCCGACGCCCTGCCGGAAGCCGCCCGCGCCGACGCGGGCCTGAAGCTGGCCAAGGAGGCGGACGCGCAGCTCGTCGCCACCATGAAGGCCGCCAAGGTGCTGTACGACGCCGGGAAGTACCAGGAGTCGTTCGCCACGCTGGCAGCCGAGGTGCCGGTGGCGTCCTATGCCAACAAGCCGGTCCGCGAACAGTTCGTCAAGCTCGCCAGCCGCGTCCGAGATACCGCCAAGCAGGCCCAGGAGAATCCATGATCATCCGCTCCCGTCTCGTCGCCGTCTGTGCCATTCTCGTTCTCGCCGGCTGCGACAGCGAGCGCAGTGACGCACGTCCAGCCCTGGATCGCGATGCGCACCGCGCCGCCGCGACGGCGATGGACGCCTCCTTCGACAAGGAGATGGGCGAACCGCAGGCCAAGCCCAAGCCGGCGGCCGCGAAGCCCGCGCCAGTCGCAGCCAAGCCCAAGCCGGCCGCCATCGAGCATGGTCGTCCGTCCTGGATCGACCAGCTGCCACAGGAGGAGGGCAAGCTTTACGCCGTCGGCGGCGGGATGAAGGGCCGGCGCGAGGACGCGCGGCGCAAGGCGCTGGCCGAGCTGGCCTCCAGCCTGAAGGTCCACGTCCAGTCCGACACCACGGTCAGCGAAGGCGAACTGACCAAGATCGGCCCCGGCGGCGAGCGCGTCGGCCGCGCCTGGTCGAACTACAAGAGCGAAGCCCGTCTCACCGTCGACCGCGACCTGACCTACGCCAGCATTGCCGCCGAAGCCGAGAGCGGCAAGGACACCTGGGCCCTGGCGGTGCTCGATCGCGTCGCCTGGGCGGCCAAGCTACGCCAGGAGATCGGCACGGTCGACACGCAACTGCAGGCCGAAAGCGGCCGTTTGGCCGAGGCCGGTGGTGGCCTGCGCCCGGCGGCCCGCGCCCTGCGCGCGGTTGGCCCGCTGGCGGCGCGGCGCGATACCCTGATATCCGACCTGGCGCTGGCCGATCCGCAGGCCCAGCCGCCGGCCTGCCCGATCGACGTCATGGCCCTGTTCCAGACTTGCGCCAAGGGGCTGGCCACTGTAACCATCCGCGTCGAGGGCGCCCCGGACGCGGTGTTCGCCTCGCGTACCCAGGAGGCGATGACCAAGCAGGGCCTGGCGGTCAACGACAAGACCGGTTCGGTGTTGCTGCGTCTCGCCCTGCGCGAGACGCCGCGCAAGCTGCCCAACGGCTGGACCAGCATCGCCGTCGCCGGGAGTGCCACAGTCGTCGATCCCAATAACGGCAATATCTCCGGCAGCCTGCAGATCGACGCCAAGGGCGTCGATATCGATGCTGCCCAGGCGCGCGAGAAGATGCTCAACAAGGCCAGCGCCGAGATCGCCAGCGCGATCAGCGATCAACTGATCGACCTGCTTGCCGGCGGCACCGACGTCGGCAACGGCTCCTCCGTCCCGCGCAGATAGAAGGACCGCGGGCTTCAGCCCGCGTCGGGATCCTTCTCCGCGGGCAGAAGCCCACGGTCCTGTTCCCGGCCCAGCGCCACCACCCAGCTACGTCCGTACTCGCGCCGCTCGCGCTCGACCAGCCCATGTTCTGGCAGTTGCTCACCGCGCTCACCGCGGATCAGCACGATCCCCTCCGCCCCGATCGCCTCGCCGGCCAGACGCAGCAGGTCGCCAAGCAACTTGCGCTCGGCGTCGAACCACGGGAAGGGCGGATCACAGAACACCAGATCCAGGTCGCGCAGCGTCGGTAGCACGCGCTCGAAGCCACGGCGGTGCAGGTACGCTCCCGGTGGATCGCCAAGCAGGCGCAGATTGGCTTCGATCACCGGGATGGCATGGCGACCGGGCTCGCAAAGGTGGGCTTCGACCGCGCCACGGCTGAGGCATTCGATACCGAAAGCGCCCGATCCGGCACAAGCATCAGCCACCCGCCAACCGTCAAGACGCTGGCCGAGCCAGTCGAACAGCGACTGCTTGATGCGGTCGGTGAGCGGCCTGGTTTCCAGGCCGGGCGGCGCATGGATGCGACGCCCACCCCAGGTGCCGGCGCAGATCCTCAGACCGGGTGGGGCCATGCGGCAGTCCCATACAGCGCCCGCAGGTCGGCCCAGAAGCCGGGATAGGTCTTGGCGACGCAGTCCGGATCAGCGATGGCGACGGCTCCGGTCGCCGCGCCGAGGATGGCGAAGCTCATCGCCATGCGGTGGTCCCGGTAGCACTCGACCGTCGCGGGGACGATCGGCCGTGGGATGATGCGCAGCCAGTCGTCACCGTGCTCGACCTCCTGGCCGAGTCGGCGCAGCTCGGTGATGGTGGCCAGCAGGCGGTCGCACTCCTTGATGCGGATATTGGCGACATTGCGGATGGTGGTTGGCCCGTCAGCCAGCGGAGCGATCGCTGCCAGAGTCATGACCGTGTCGCTGATGTGGTGCATGTCGCAGTCGATGCCGGCGAGATCGCCGGCCCCGACCACGCGGGTGATCACCGCCCCTGCCTCGACCGTCGCGCCCATGTGGCGCAGCAGGTCGACGAAGGCACGATCCCCCTGCAGACTGCGCGTACCCAGGTCTGGCACGGTGAGGTCGTGGCCGCAGGCGGCGAGGGCGAAGGGGTAGGACGCCGAACTGGCGTCGGGCTCGACCCGGTAGGCCCGGGCCCGGTAGGTGGCGCAACGACGCACGTGAAAGCCGGTGCGCATCTCCTCGACCAGGCCGCCGAAGTCGGCGACCATACGGCGCGTCATCTCAACGTAGGGCTTGCTGACCAACTCGCCCTCAATGGCGATGTCGAGCGGGTGTTCACCAAGCCCGGCGACCAGCAGCAGGGCAGTGAGATACTGGCTGCTCTTGTCGCCACGCAGGCGGATCGAGCCGCCAGGCAGGCGGCCGCCGTAGACGGTCAGCGGCGGGCAGCCGGTCGGGCAATCGACCGTGACCCCGAGTTGGCGCAGGCCAGCGACCAGGTCGGCGATGGGCCGTTTCGCCATCGCCTCGTCGCCGGCGAAGGTCACCGGACCAGGCACCAGGGTGGCCACGGCGGCGAGGAAGCGCACCGTAGTGCCGCTGTTGCCGACCTCGATGGGCTGATCGGGAACACGCAGGTGCTGGCGGCCGCCATCGATGAGCAACTGGCCAGGCGCCCCATCGCGTATCGTGATGCCCAGGGCGACCAGCCCCTCACGCATGCGCCGGGTGTCCTCGCTGTCGAGCACGTTCTCGATCACGCTGGTGCCCTCGCCGAGCGCGGCGAGCAGCAGGGCTCGGTTGGTGATCGACTTCGAGCCGGGCACCTGCCAGGTGGCGCGGACCGAGTCCGGCAAACGCGGGATGCGCAGCATCAGCGATGTCTCGCGACCAGCGCCAAGGTGGCGTCGTGCACCAGACCATTGCTGACCACGGCGTGCTCGGAGCGGATCGACGGCGTCCCCGCCAGATCGCTGAAGCGGCCGCCCGCTTCGCGCACCACCAAGCTGGTAGCGGCGACATCCCATACCTTCAGCTGCGGCTCGACCATCACCTCGGCGCGGCCGGTGGCGACCAGCATGTGGCCGTAGGCATCGCACAGCCCGCGCTGCAACGCGGTGGTGGCGCACAGCTCGCTGAAGCAGGCATCGAGGCCATGACGGGTGAACCAGGACGGCGACTCGTAGCAGAACAGGCTGCCGGCGAGATCGGGAATGCGCGACACGCGGATCGGCGCACCATCGAGCCGGGCGCCGCCGCCGAGGACGGCGTCGTACCACTCGTCGAGTCCAGGGATGCCCACCGCCGCGGCGACCACGCCCTGCGTGACGTGCTCGCAGGCGACCAGCACCCCCCACAGCGGGATGCCGCGGACGAAGTTACGCGTGCCGTCGATCGGGTCGACGATCCAGGTGTAGGGCGAGGACCCCACGGCGGTGCCGGTCTCCTCGCCAAGCCAGGCGTCGGTGGGCCGGGCGGAGCGGACCACGGCGGCGATGGACGCCTCGGCTTCGCGGTCGGCCACGGTCACCGGGCTGTCATCGTGCTTGGTTTCGACCTGCAGGTCGGGCCGGCGAAAATGGCGCATCGCCGCAGTCCCGCCGGCGCGTGCCGCCGCCAGGGCCAAATCCCGTAAAGTGAGCCAGGATGGGTCCGTTCCGACCATGCCGTCGCCTCCTTTAGTATGCTCCCGACAGCAGTCTGTCTGCCAAGTGGACAGGTGCCTGAACCACTGATCGATGCATGGACTGGGCCGGGTGAACCCTCGGACCTGTTCAAACGTTGCATGCTCTTATGCTGACGACCGTGGCGACACCTCCGCCTATGACCACCCCGGCCCCGACAGAGGGGATTCCTCCCGGTACCGACTTGTTCGGCTACCGCATCGAAGGCGTACTCGGCCGCGGCGGCATGGGCACGGTCTATAAGGCCACCCAACTGTCCCTGCAGCGGACCGTGGCGGTGAAGGTGCTGGGCGGACGCTTTGCCCGCAATCCACAAATGGCCAACGACTTTCTGCGCGAAGCCCGGTCGACCGCCAAGATCACCCACCAGAACCTGGTGATGGTCCACGACGTTCACGCCGAACCGTCGCGCAACCTCTATGCCTACGCGATGGAGTACGTGCCCGGCACCACCCTCTCGCGACTGATCACCGATCAGGGCGCGCTGAAGCGCCAGTCCGCCCTGCACATCATCTACCAGATCGCTCAGGCCCTGGCGGCGGCGCACCGCGCCGACCTCATCCACCGCGACATCAAGCCCGACAACATTCTGGTGACCGGCAACGGCCTAGCCAAGTTGCTCGACCTCGGCCTGGTCCGTGACCGCCTGGAAGGCCAGACGGTGCGTTCGCCCGGACGCCGGCTGCTGACCATCGTCGGGACGCCGGACTGGTCCGCCCCCGAGCAGAGCCGCGATCCCGACCAGGCCTCGACGGCCAGCGACGTGTTCAGCCTGGGAGCGACACTGTTCTTCGCCATGACCGGCCAGCCGCCCTTCAATGGCGACACCATCATCGATCTGATCGTGCGCGTCTGCACCGAGGATCCGACCTACCCAAAGAGCATTCCGCGCGACTGCCAGCAGTTACTCGACCTGATGCTGGCCAAGGATCCGGAACGCCGTCTGTCCGATGGTGACGCCGTGGTCAAGGCGCTCGAAGATCTCGCCAAGGGCAAGGTACCGACGCTTGATGACACCGGCAGTCGCGAATTTGCCGCCATTGCGCCGGGACGCACCCCGCTGCCAGGCCGGCGTCGCCGCGGCCTGCGCCGCTTCCGCTACCGCCGCTGAACCCGCGGATGATGCTCGTGCCAGTCGGCCTCGCCAGCTTGGCGTAGGCGGGCAAGCGCGACCGTAGCATGGTCGAGAACCCACAATCCCGCCCCGTCGGTGGAGACGTCCGCCGCCAGCAGCCCGCGCGGCACGCCTTCGATCGCGACCTCGGCGGTTCCCAGGCGTTCGACCGGTAGCTCCCAGGCATGCCAAGTGGCGACGGCGAACAGCTCGGTGAGCAGGGCGTCGGCCTGCGCCGCATCACGCCGCGCCAGAACTGTCAGCCCGACGGTCATGGCCTGCCCCGCCAGGACTCCCATGCGGCGGAGGAAGGCGGTCAGCTGCCGGTCGGCAAGGCTGGGCAGCTCGGCCTGCTGCGCTTCGAGGTAACGCTGCAGCAGGACGTTGTCGGACAACGCCGCGACCAACGCGGCGGGATCGGTGCGGAAGCGTTCGCAATTCATCTTAGAAATCGCAGTTCGCGGTTCGCGGTTCGCGGTTGTAGCTACACGTGTTGCGTGTGTATTGATGGTGTTCACCAAACGGGTGACCAATTGTAAACCCAATGTAACTACTCAGCCGGGGCCCCGTCGCGCAGCGATGGGGCGGGCGCCGAGTGGTGGTGGGCGGATATAATGGGCGAAGCCCATCCGCCCACGGTTT
>JBBREK010000164.1:0-9605 GCA_038203025.1 Planctomycetota bacterium | reverse complement strand
ACGACGATCCTGCATGGCACGGGTCAGCATGCCAGGGAGCAGCTGTCCGCAGGACAAGCAACCCAGTATAGAGCTAAAATCCTTGGATTAGGCCCATGTGACCCCAAACGTTCGACACGGTGATGTATGATGCAGCATACGGTGGCTGCTGCATGGTGTTACCATGCGATCATGGGCATCAGCGAGCGGGCCTTCAACGAGATGCGCGACGGAGCGGCGGTCCGCCCCGCCTACACCGCGTTGGAACAATGGCTGGCCGAGGTGCCAGCGGAACGCCTGGCCCAGCGTCGGGACGAGGGCGAGCGCATCTTCCGGCGACGCGGCATCACCTTCGCGGTCTACGGCGACACCAGCGGCGCCGAGCGGCTGATCCCCTTCGACGTCATCCCACGCATCCTCGCCCGCGGCGAGTGGGACCGGCTGTCGGCGGGTTGCATCCAGCGCGTGCGGGCCCTGAACATGTTCCTCGAGGACATCTACGGGAAGCAGGAGATTCTGGCGGCGGGCAAGATCCCCGCCCAGGAGATCCTCAGCAACGAACTCTACCTCAAGGAGGCGGTCGGCCTGCGGGTGCCGCTGGGTGTACACAGCCACATCGCCGGTATCGACGTGGTACGGACCGCTCCCGACCAATGGTTCGTCCTTGAGGACAATCTGCGCACGCCGTCGGGCGTCAGCTACATGATCGAGAACCGCTCGGCGATGCAGCGGCTCTTTCCCGAACTCTTTCGCCTGCACCGGGTTGCGCCGGTGTTGCACTACCCCGATCTGCTCCTGGAGGCCCTGCGCTCGGTCGCCCCGGCCGGGGTCGACCGCCCGAACGTCGTGGTGCTGACCCCCGGTGCGCTCAACAGCGCCTATTTCGAGCACGGCTTCCTCGCCGCCCGCATGGGCGCCAAGCTGGTCGAAGGCCAGGATCTCTACGTCGACGGCGACCGGGTGTTCATGAAGGAGACGACCGGGCCGGCGCCGGTGCATGTCATCTACCGGCGCATCGACGACGAATTCATCGACCCCGAGGCGTTCAACGGCGAGAGCGTCTTGGGCGTCAAGGGCCTGCTGCGCGCGATGCGGGCCGGCAACGTCACCCTGTGCAACGCGCTGGGCAACGGCGTCGCCGACGACAAGGCGACCTACTTCCACGTGCCGACGATGATCCGCTTCTACCTCGGCGAGGAGCCTATCCTCTCCAACGTCCCGACCTGGCGCTGCCGTGACAAGTCCGATCTCGCCTATGTCCTTGAGCATCTGCCGGAACTGGTGGTCAAGGAGGTCGCCGGCAGCGGCGGCTACGGCATGCTGGTCGGTCCCGCCGCGACCCGGGCCGAGATCGAAACCTTCCGCGACAAACTGCGCGACAAGCCGGAGGGCTACATTGCCCAGCCGACCCTGGCCCTGTCGGCCTGCCCGACCTTCGTCGATAAGGGCATCGCGCCACGGCACGTCGACCTGCGTCCGTACCTGCTGTCCGGCAAGACCGTCGAACTGGTTCCCGGGGCGCTGACCCGCGTAGCGCTCAAGGAGGGATCGCTGGTGGTCAACTCCTCGCAGGGTGGCGGGATCAAGGACACCTGGGTGGTGGAGGCATGACATGCTGACCCGCATCGCCGGCAACTGTTTCTGGATGGCGCGGAATCTCGAACGCGCCGAGAACAATGCCCGTCTGCTGCGCATGGCTGAGCGCTATGCGTGTCTGCCAGAATCCGCAGAGGATGCGGTCGGCCTGTGGTCGACGGCCTTGGAGGTCGGCGGTACTCTGGATGACTATGTGGCCCGGGTCGGCGAGATATCGCCCGAGGCGGTGACACGCTTCATGGTCCTCGACCGGGCCAATCCCTCGGCGGTAGTCGCCTGTTTGCGCAGCGCGCGCGACAATGCGCGCACCGCTAGGCACCTGCTGCCCGACGTGCTGTGGGATACGATCAATGGCACGTGGATCGAGGCCCAGGCCATGGATGACGCCAAGGTTGCGCAACTCGCCACCGAAGGCGTGGTCGGGTGGACGCTGGCCTGCTGTCGCATGATCAGCGGCTGTACCGATGAGCTGTGGCGGGACACCGTCCCGCACGTCATCGACCTCGGACGCTGCATCGAGCGCGCCGACTTCATCGCCCGCTGCCTGGCCGAGATGCTGCCCAAGCTGCTGGCCAATGGTCTGGACCGGCCGGAGATCGGCTCGCCGGCCTGCCGGCGCTGGAAGAGCCTCTTGGAGGGCCTTGGCCTGGCCGAGAGCTGGCGCCGGCTGCACGCCGGCTCGCTTGACCCGATGGAGGTGCTGCACCTCATCCTGCTGCATCCAACGGCGCCGCATGGTATGCTGATCAACGTCCGTGGCATGGCCGAGGCGATCAGCGGTTTAGCGCCCGATCGCGAGGGCGCGGCGCTCGACACGGCGCACGAGATCGAGGCCAAGCTGCTGGCCACCGACCTGCCCAAGGTCGCAGGACCGGGCATGGATGGCTTCTGCCGGCAGCTCACCGTGCTGACCAACCAGCTTGGCGCCGAAGTCCAGCGTGATCATTTTGCCTAGTCGCCGTCTCTGGATTTGAGATCCAGAAACCCGAAACCAGAAACCCGAAACCAGCTGACATGACCATCCGCGTCGCCATTCACCATCGCACCAGCTACCGCTACGACCGGCAAGTGACGATGTCACCGCAGGTCATCCGGCTGCGTCCGGCGCCGCATGCGCGGACGCCGATCGACGCCTATAACATCACCGTCACCCCGGCTAAGCATTTCCTCAACTGGCAGCAGGATCCGCTGGGCAACTGGCAAGCGCGGGTGGTGATCCTGGAACCGACCGACGTGTTCAGCGTCGAGGTCGACCTGGTCGCGCAGATGACGGTGATCAATCCGTTCGACTTCTTCGTCGAGGAATCCGCCGAGCACTTCCCGTTCACCTACACCCCCGAGCTGGCCCGCGAGCTGCGCCCGTTTCTCGAGGCCCTGCCGGACAGTCCGGAGGTCGACGGCTGGGTGGCCGGCGTCCCGCGCGAGCGGCTGCGTACCATCGATCTGCTGGTGCGGCTGAACCACCGGTTGTCGCAGGAGATCCGCTACCTCATCCGCATGGAGCCCGGGGTGCAGGCCCCCGACGAGACCTTGCGCAAAGCCAGCGGATCGTGCCGCGACAGCGCCTGGCTGCTGGTGCAGATCCTGCGCCGGCTGGGCATCGCCGCTCGCTTCTGCTCTGGCTATCTGGTGCAGCTGACCGCCGACCAGAAGTCGCTCGATGGGCCCTCTGGCACGGAGAAGGATTTCACTGATCTGCACGCCTGGTGCGAGGCCTACCTGCCTGGTGCCGGCTGGATCGGCCTGGATCCGACCAGCGGCCTGCTTGCGGGCGAGGGCCACATCCCGCTTGCTGGCACCGCCGATCCGCAGACCGCGGCGCCGATCACCGGCTCGTTCGCCTATGAGAAGGCCGACGAGGACGATGAATGCGCCAGCGAGTTCGGCTTCGCCCGGACGGTGACGCGCATCCACGAGGATCCGCGCGTCACCAAGCCGTACACGCCCGAGCAATCCGCTGCGATCGACGCCCTCGGCGAACTGGTTGACGGCCGGCTACGCGAGGACGATGTCCGCCTGACCATGGGCGGCGAGCCGACCTTCGTCTCGATCGACGACTACGACGGCGAGGAATGGAACACTGCCGCGCTCGGCGAGTGCAAGCGCGAACGCGCCAACGAACTGCTGCGCCGCCTGCGCACGCGCTTCGCCCCCGGCGCCTTCCTGCATATGGGTCAGGGCAAGTGGTACCCCGGTGAGCAGCTGCCGCGCTGGGCCTTCACCGCCTATTGGCGGCGTGATGGACTGCCGGCCTGGCAGGATGAGAAGCTGATCGCCGACGAGCGTTCACCCAGCCAGCACGACCATGCCCACGCCAAGGCCTTCGCGGAATCCCTGGCCGGACGGCTCGGCGTCCCCCACGCCAACATCCAGCCCGGCTTCGAGGACGCCTGGTACCACCTGTGGCGCGAGCACCGCCTGCCGGCCAACGTCGACCCGTTCGACAGCAAGCTCGACGATCCGGTGGAGCGGGCGCGTCTGGCGCGGGTCTTCAGCCAGGGCCTCGATCGGGTGGTGGGCTACGCCTTCCCCCTGACCTGCGACTGGGGCGTGTGGCGGACCGGCCGCTGGTTCCTGCGCGACGAACGTATGTACCTGTTGCCCGGCGACTCGCCGATGGGCTATCGCCTGCCGTTGGACGCCCTGCCGTGGGCCGCGCCGGGCGACCGCATCGCGCAGCAGCCCGAGGATCCCAGCATCCCACGCCGGCCGCTGCCGCTGCCGCTGCCGCCGCGCCAGATCCGCACCCAGGTCGCCGGCGATCAGCGCCCGCAGCCGGGGCACAGTGCCGCCGGCGTCGTGCGCACCGTCCTGTGCATCGAACCCCGCGGCGGCGTGCTGCATGTGTTCCTGCCGCCGCTGCCCATCGCCGACGACTACCTCGCCCTGGTCACCGCCATCGAGGACACGGCCCGCGCCCTGGCGATGCCGGTGCAGCTCGAAGGGTACACGCCGCCGTCCGATCCGCGGCTGCAGAGCCTGTCGGTGACCCCGGATCCCGGCGTCATCGAGGTCAACATCCACCCGCAGGAATCCTGGTCCGAGCTGTGCGCGACCACGCGGCAGCTCTACGACGAGGCACGACAGACCCGGCTTGGCACCGAGAAGTTCCTGGTCGACGGTCGGCACACCGGCACCGGCGGTGGCAACCACATCACCCTGGGTGGCGCGACCACGCTCGACAGTCCCTTCCTGCGCCGGCCGGACATGCTCGCCAGCCTGGTGGCGTACTGGCACAACCACCCGTCGCTGTCCTATCTGTTCAGTGGCCTGTTCATCGGTGCGACCTCGCAGGCGCCACGTGCCGACGAGGCGCGCACCGAGAACACCTACGAGCTGCAGATCGCCCTCGACCAGGTGCGGCCCGGTCATGCTGCCCAGCCGTGGCTGACCGACCGGGTGTTCCGGCATCTGCTCACCGACCTCACCGGCAACACGCACCGCGCCGAGTTCTCGATCGACAAGCTGTATTCGCCGGACTCGCCGGGCGGCCGCAAGGGGCTGGTCGAGATGCGCGCCTGCGAAATGCCGCCGCATCCCGACATGAGCCTGGCCCAGCAGCTGCTGGTGCGCGCGCTGGTGGCGCGATTCTGGCGCGAGCCGTACCGGGCGCCTCTGGTCGACTGGGGCACCCAGCTGCACGATCGCTGGATGCTGCCCTGGTTCGTGTGGGAGGATTTTGCCGATGTGTGCAGCGAGCTGGGCGAACGCGGTCTGCCGGTGGAATCGGCGTGGTTCGCGCCGCACCGGGAATTCCGTTTCCCGGTCTGTGGCACGCTTGCCCACCGCGGCCTGGAACTTGAGCTACGCACCGCCCTCGAACCGTGGCCGGTGCTTGGCGAGGAGGCCGGCGCTGGCGGCACTGCGCGCTACGTCGACTCGTCGATCGAACGCCTGCAAGTTCTGCTGCGCGGCGCAACACCTGGGCGTCACGTCGTCACCGTCGGGGGTCGGGCTGTACCGTTGCATCCCACTGGTACCGAGGGCGAGTTCGTCGCCGGGGTGCGCTACCGTGCGTGGCAGCCGCCGAGCTGTCTGCATCCGACCATCGGCGTGCATACCCCGCTGGTTTTCGACATTCTCGACACCTGGAATGCTCGCGCCGTCGCTGGCTGCACCTACCACGTGACGCATCCGGGTGGCCGTCACTACGACAGCCGGCCGGTCAATGCCTTCGAGGCGGAGGGGCGTCGCCAGGCGCGCTTCGCGCAACTCGGCTTCAAGCCGGGTCGGCGTACGCTAGAGGTTCTGCAGCCCGATCCGGACTGCCCTTTCACCCTGGACCTGCGACGGGCATAGTCACTCTTTCGCCTGTCCCATGTTGCAATCACTCGCCGCCTCACGCTACCAGACCGAGCCCGGGCGGTGGGACGAATGTCATGGCCCGGACGGTTCGCCGCGACCAGGCTGGAACGAGCTGCTGGCGCAGATCGAACGGCTTGGCGCTGGTGAGCTGAATCGCCGCTGGGAGCAGAGCAAACGCATCATCCGCGAGAATGGCGTCACCTACAATCTGTTCCGCGATGGCGCGGCAGCTGATCGTCCGTGGCAGCTCGATCCCGTGCCGCTGGTGCTCGAACCGGCCGAATGGGCGCGCATCGAGGCCGGCGTCGCGCAGCGGGCCCTGGCCATCGACGCCTTCCTTGCCGATGCCTACGGCGACCAGCGGCTGATCCGCGAACGTATCATTCCGCCTGGTATCGTGCACGGGCATCCGCAGTTCCTCCGCCCGATGCACGGCGTGCTGGTGCCGGGCGGGACGCGCCTGCACCTCTACGCCTGCGAGCTGGTGCGCTGCCCCGACGGCCAGTGGCGGGTCGCCGCCGATCTCTGCCAGGCTCCACCCGGTGCCGGCTATGCGTTGGAAAATCGGATTGTCCTCTCGCGCGCCCTGCCCGAGCCCTTCCGTGGTATGCGCGTGCAGCGTCTGGCCGGATTCTTCATGCGCCTGCGCCAGCAGCTCCACACCCTGGCTCCACGCAATCGCGACAACCCACGCGTCGTGCTGCTGACCCCCGGCCCATACTCGGAGACCTACTTCGAACACGCCTATCTGGCGCAGTATCTCGGCATCTCGCTGGTGCAGGGCGATGATCTGGCGGTGCGCGACGAACGCGTCTATCTCAAGACCCTCGGTGGCCTGATCCCGGTCGATGTCATCCTCCGCCGTCTGGCTGACGACTACTGCGATCCCCTGGAGTTGCGCAACGACTCCACCCTGGGTGTGCTCGGCCTGGCCGGGGCGGTGCGCGCCGGCAACGTCGGCATCGCCAACAGCCTGGGCAGCGGCCTGGCCGACAGCCCGGCGCTGATGCCCTACCTGCCGGCGATCACTCGCTGCCTGCTCGGTCAGGAGGCGCTGCTTGAAGGACTGCCGGCGTGGTGGGGCGGCGACCAGGCCGAGCATATCCTCGCGAACCTGCCGGAACTGATCCTGCGTCCGGCCTGGAACAACCGCGGGCGTCCGGTGCTGCCGGCGACCCTGCCGGTGATCGAGCAACGCAACCTCGCTGACGACATCCGCGTCCGACCGCATGCCTACATGGCCTTCGCTCGGGTCGCCAGGTCCACCGTACCGTGCTGGGATGACGGCAAGGTGGTGGCTCGGCGTATGAGTCTGCGCGTCTTCGCGGTGCGCGACGGCAATGGCTTCGCCGTCATGCCGGGCGGACTGGCACGCATCGACGCCCAGGGCGATGGTGGACAGTTGTGGTTCGAGAGTGGCGGCGGCAGCAAGGATACCTGGATCCTGGCCGATGGGCCGGTCCTTGATGTCAGCCTGTTGCGCGCCAGCGATGCGCCGCTGGAACTCAAGCGCGGCGGCATCGACCTGCCCAGCCGGGTGGCTGACAACCTCTATTGGCTCGGCCGCTACGCCGAACGGGTCGAGGCCATCGCCCGGCTGGTGCGCTCGGCGTTGAGCTGCCTTGCCGAGGATGCCGGCGATGCCGACCAGGCGCAGATTGCCGCCTATCTGGCCATGCTCGACCGCGCCACCGGCCTGCGGGCGGCGGTCGACACGCCCAGTGCCATGCTCGTCGGCCTGATCTCCGACGGCGCCGGCGGACCGCTGCGCATCGCCCGCGAACATCTGCGCCGCACCGCCTTTGGCGTGCGCGACCGTCTGTCCGCGGATACTTGGCGCGCCCTGACCGCACTTGACGCCGAGCTGGCGGCGGAGGGGGGCGAGGACGCCAACCAGTCGCTGGCTCGGCTCAATCGCGTGGTCATCGCCTGCGCCGCCCTCGCCGGCATGGCCCGCGAGAACACCACCCGTGGGCCGGGCTGGCGTTTCCTCGATCTGGGTCGGCGCATCGAACGTGCCTCGTTCATCGTCGATTCCCTGCACGCCGCCTTCGCCGATGGCCACGGCACCCCGCCCGAGCTGGAGGCCCTGCTGCGTACCGCCGACAGCGCCATCACCTACCGCTCGCGCTATCTTACCACCATCCAGGCGGCGCCGGTGGTCGATCTGCTGCTTACCGATCCGACCAACCCCCGCGCCGTCGCCTTCCAGGCCAACCAGATCGCCGAGCACGTCGCCAACCTGCCGCGCGAGGCGGTGGGCGCCCTGCCCACCCCGGCCGAGCGCCTCGCCACCCATTTGCAGGCCAGTGTGCGCCTGGCTGATCCATGCGAGCTGTGCAAGCCCGATGCCGGCCACGCCCTGGTCGAGCTGCTCGACGACCTCGCCGGTACGCTGACCGCCCTGAGCGACGCCGTGACCACCGCCTGGCTGACCCATGTCGCGCCGTCGCGCGCCTTCGCCCGCGACGCGTGGCAGCCCGGCGACGACTTCACTGGGCGGATCTGATCGTGCGTTACCGCATCCGGCATCTGACCACCTACAACTACTCCGACACGGTGACGTTGTCGCAGAACCTGGCGCATCTCGCCCTGCGTGCGACCGGCAGCCAGCACATCTTCAGCCACCGTTTGGAGATCGACCCGATCCCCGGGGTGATCCACCGGCGCGGCGACTACTTCGGCAACCCGACCGACGCCTTTACCGTCAGCCTGCCACATGACCGGCTGGTCGTGCTCAGCAGTAGCGAGGTCGAGGTGTCGCCGCCGATGCAGCCCGAGGCCTCTGCCACCCTGGCTTGGGACCAGCCACCGGTCGCCGGCGGTGGTGATACCGGCGAGGCCTGGGAGTTCCGCTTCGACTCGCCGCAGATCCCCGGTGCCCGCGTTCTGCGTGACTACGCCGCCCCGGACTTCCCGCCCGGCCGGCCGGTGCTGGAGGCGGCGTTGGCCTTCAACGCCCGTATCAATCGCGAGTTCGCCTACGATCCGTCAGCCACCAGTGTGACCACGCCGGTGCTCGAATCCCTCGAACTGCGGCGTGGCGTGTGCCAGGACTTTGCCCAGGTGATGATCGGCAGTCTGCGCACCCTGGGGCTGTGCGCCCGCTATGTCAGCGGCTACCTGGAGACCCAGCCGCCGCCGGGCAGCTCGCGTCTGATCGGCGCTGACGCCACCCACGCCTGGGTCCAGCTGTGGTGCGGGCCGCAGACTGGTTGGATCGATCTTGACCCAACCAACGCCTGCATCCCCGGCGAGCGTCACATCCTGGTCGCCATCGGCCGGGATTTCGGTGATGTCAGCCCGCTCAAGGGCATGGTCCTGGGCGGTGGCACGGCCGAGGTGACGGTTGGGGTGGACGTCGAGCCGGTGGTCGGCCAGTTCTCCGGTCAATCCCAGCAGCAGGGCGATCCGGCGGGATCGTCTTCAGCGCAGCAGCAGCAGCAACGCTAGACCGCCGACCAACGCGATGGCCAGGACGACCAGGACCAGGTAGCCGAACCGCTTCTTGCGCGGTGCATCGGCGGCCTTGGCTGCCTTGGCCGACGCGGCGGACGGCTTGTCCAGGCCATCAATGAGCACGATCAGATCCTCGGCGCTCTGCGGACGCTTGCTGGCGTCCTTGTCCATCATGTGCTCAATCAGTTTACGGACGTTGACCGGCAGGTCGGGCACCAGGGTGGTCAGCGACGGCGGTTGCTCGCGCAGGACCTTGGTCAGCACCT
>JBBREK010000163.1:0-9620 GCA_038203025.1 Planctomycetota bacterium | reverse complement strand
GTGGGCATCGCTCGAAGCAAAATCATTTACTTTTAAATCCGGAGCGAAATCCTACGGGCGTAAAGTCGAGGTCGAGAAGTGGGATATTCGGGTCGCGAAACTCAAAACCGAGTTGGAGAAAAAGGCAGGCGGCTTGATGGCGGTAGGAGACGAAGTCCGCAATGAGATACTGCGGGACCGTTTACTCACACTGAAAAATAAAATCCACGCAGCGAATGAAGAATTAGCAGGTGTTTCCTCGAGGAAACCGCGCGATGCCCGACGAGGCGAAATTTTCAACGCCCTCTACAGCGATCCGAAGATACGCGAGATTGAAGCATTCGTGGTTCTGAAAGCACTCCAGTCGGAAGCGTTCGGAGAGATTCTGCGTTCGGGCGATGCCGATCTGATCTTAACTTCGTGGAACCCTCGCTGCGCTCGGTCAACGGCATGGCCCCCGCTGACTTCCTGCTCTGGGTCGAGCTGCAGCGTTCCATCCTCGCGGCCAACCCGGACTACGCCTGGGATGCGACGGCGGTCTACGAAAGCGGCAAGCCGGCCGAGTTGCGGCTGCCCAAGAACCTGCTCAACCTCGAGCCGTTGCGCGGCCTGCCCCTGCGTCTGCTCAGCGCCCCGAACGGACGCTTCACCGACCTCTCCCCCCTCGTCGGCATGCCGCTGGTCCGACTGGAACTGCACGCCTCGCTGGTGCGCGACCTCACAGCACTCGCCGGGATGAGCAGCCTGCGGGTCCTGCACCTGGCGTGGACGCCGGTGACCGATCTTAGTCCGCTGGCCAAGCTCCACCTCAGCGAGTTGTCCTTCGCACCTGGCGCGATCACCCAGGGGCTCGATCTGATCCGCCGCATGTCCTCGCTGGAAAAGGCCGGCAACCACCCGTACCGGATGATGCCGATCCGCGATTTCTGGGTCGGCGTGGATCGCGGGGATCTGAAGTAAAGGCGGAAGGCGGAAGGGTCGCTGCGCTGCGCGCTGTCCGTCCCACGCCTGCGAGCATTCCTTCCGACTGTCGCTTTGTCACCGCTCGTCGGTCATCAGCGCACAGCCCGGCGGATGGATCTTGTCCGGTCCGATGATCACGGCGCCCTCGCCAGCGCCCTGCTGCAGGAACTTGCTGTACCAGGTCGCGGGGATGCCGTTGAGGCGCCAGCTCAGCGAGATGCGGCCCTTTTCGTTGGTGAAGGCGGGCACCGACGGGCTCTGCTCCTTCTTGCTGCCCAGGCTGTAGAGCAGACCAGCGAACATCTCCAGTTTCCCACCGGCACGGTTGACCAGGCAGGGCGTGCCGGTGTTGCCTTTTGCATCCCTGGTGCTGCTTTCCATCTTGAAGCCGGAGATCCACGCCGTGCCCTCATTGATGAACAACGGCTCGTTGCCGAACTCGGCATTCAACTGCCGAGCCCAGAAGTGGTGCTTGGGGCCGATGACGTAGCCCTTGCCGATGACGTCGACGATGAACGACTTGCCGCTGCCGGTGCCATGAAAGCCGCCGAGATCACCGTGGCGCAGGGCGAAGGTCCGTGACGAGGCCTGCTCGATGATCCCGTCGACGTAGATCTGGTCGAACACCACCACGGTGGCCGGTCCGTCCTCAATGCGCACCGAAACCTCGCCGCTCTTCTTGCCTTCGGCCTGTTTGAGGTGCGCCGACATGCCCTGGATCAGGCGTACCTTGCCACGCACGATCAGCGGTTGGTCGAGTTCGATCGAACCGCGGAGGAAGATCCATTCGGCGCCGCTGTCGATCGCCGCCTGCAGGCTCTCGCGGGTGTGGCCGCCGTCGGTCCACACGTCGTCCTTGCCAGGCTTGAGGTAGGGCGCGTCCTCGATCGGCAGGTCGAGGGGCTTGGGTTCGCCGAAGGTCGTGCCGAGATCGTGACTGACGGTCAGGGTCGGCTTGTCCGCAGCGGCGGCGACGAGATCCTTGTTCGCCTTGCTGGTGTCGTCGATGATCGTGGCGAAGCCGCTGGTGGTGACGCGCCGCAGGTTGACGTAGCCGCCCGAGGTGATCGCCGCCCCGCCCTTCCCAGTCGTGCAGGTCAGCGTGCTGTCGAGCAGGCTGAGGAAGCTATGCCCGCCGCCATTCTTGTAGAACGGCACCGCGCCTGCGAAGTCGACCTTCCGCATCGACAGCATGTTGTTGGTGTTGGTGATACCGGCCACGCGCTGCCCACGCATGGTGATGTCTTCAAAGGTCATGCCGTACTGGTAGTGGTCGAGGCGGAAGCCGCAGTCGAAGCCCTCGATGCGCACGTCGCCAATGAAGGCCGGACCCGGCCACCAGCGAGTCAGATTGATGGCGGTGTGGCCACTGCCCTCCGCCGCACGCAGGGTCACGCCCTCGATACAGCCGCGGTTACTGGAGACGAAATCGATGCCGATGGCGCCAGGATTGCCCGCCCCGACGTCGACCGTCAGGTTGAGGAAGGCGTGGCGGAAAGCCCGGTTCCCGCCGCCCGCCTGGTTGTCCTTCTTGTCGCCCTCGGAGCCGCAGGCCAACACCCACTTGGGTTTGGCCGTATCGCCGTAGCCCTCGGCGTTGTCGGCCAGGCGAATCACCGTGCCCGAACGGCTCTCGCCCACCAGCAGCAGCATCGAGCGCCAGCCGGCGCTCCAACCATCGGTGGCGACGCGACCCTCGATCGGCCCGGTGACCTTGTAGGTGCCGCGCGGCAGGAAGATGAAGCGGTTGGCGCGGTAGCGACTCTTGTCGATGTTGGCAGCGATGGCCTTGCCGATGGCGGCGGTGTCGTCGGCCACCCCGTCGCCGACCGCGCCGTAGTCCTTGACGTTGATCAGTTCGGCAGCCGGCGGTGGGGTGAATTCCCAGTCCAAGGCGGCGAGGCCGCAGCAGCAGAGGGCGAGAAGGAGCAGTCGCATGGTGTCACCTATGTAGCAAAACGATTTATTGAAGATTCGTGACCACCTGGGATGCTGCCGGCATGCCGGTGACCCTCGGTGACGTGGCGGCGGCGACCGGCATGAGCCTGCCTGCCATCAGCCAGATCCTCAACAACAAAGGCAGCTACCGTCCCGAGACGCGTGAACGAGTCACCGCCGCGGCCCAACGCCTGGGCTACCAGCCCAACGCCAACGCCCGGGCCATGGTCAGCCGCCGCTTCGGCTGCTACGCCCTGGTGCTGTCCTCGCGGCCCTCGACCAGCCTGCTGCCGCACGGCCTGTCCGAGGCCATCGACGAGGCCCTGTCGCGCCGCGGCCTGCACCTGATCCTCGCTCGGCTGCCCGACGAACGCCTCACCGATCCCGGCTACGTGCCCAAGATCCTCAGCCACGTCATGGCCGACGGCCTGATCCTGAACTACAACGCCGGCGTCCCGCAGGCGATGATCGATCTGATCGCTTCGCATCGCATCCCCGCAGTCTGGTTGAATTCGCCGCAATCCACCGATGCCATACGCCCGGACGACCGCAGCGCCGGGGCGACAGCGGCCCGCATGCTCATGGAACGGCGGCATCGCCAGCTCGCCTGGATCGACCTGAACCACGGCCGCGCAGAGACCTCGATGCACTACAGCACCACCGACCGCCGCGAAGGCTTCCGCATGGCGCTGGCCGAGGCCGGCCTCGACATGCAGTACATCGGTCGCGACGGCGGCGTCCCATTCCCCGAACGGCTGGAAGCGGTGCGCACCGTGTTGCGCGCCTCCGATCGGCCGCAGGCCATCGCCACCTACGGCCCGGCGGACGCCGAGGTGGTCTGCGCCGCCGCCCTCGCCGAGGGCCTGGAACTCGGTCGCGATCTGTCGCTGATCGCCATCTCCGACCGACCGCAGGCCTTCGCCGGCCGGTTCGTCGACACCCTGCATGTCGATGGTCCGACCATGGGTCGCCTGGCGGTCGAGCACCTCGCCGCGCGTATCGCCGGCGGGCCGCCGTTGCCACCGGAGACGGTGCCGCTGATCTATGCGCCTGGGACCTCGCTGGGGTCCGTCTGAACGGCGGCCAGCCCCAACCCCATGGCCGGTCAGGGTTTGAATTCGTGTCACGTTTCAATTAACAAATCGTTTTGTTTCAGAATAACTTACGACATGAACGCGCCGTTCCACGCCCTCGATCGCCCCTGCCTGATCGAGGCCTGCCTCGACCGGCGCGAATTCTCCGGCGTGCGCCGCCTCGCCGCCCAAGCACTGCGCGACCTCGGCACCGCCGCCAGCCTGGACGCACTGCTGACTTGGACCGGTGACGCCGAGACCGCCGCAGCAGCCCGCAACGCCATCGCCGCCATCCGCTCCCGGAGAACCCCATGATCCGTACCGCATCCGCCTGCCTGCTCGCCCTCGCCCTCGCCGCTGGCGAGGCCGGACCCTACCAGGGCCTGACCCCGACCGTGCCGGGCGGGATCGGCGTCGCGACGCTGGAAGCCGCCAGCGTGCCAGCCGAGGCCTACATCGCCGTCGACGGCCAAGGCCACCTGACGCTGGCTGGACAGCGCGCGCGCTTCTGGGGCGTCATCGGCGGCTTCCCCAACCAGACCTCGGACAAGGACCCCGCCGCGCGCAAAGCCCAGGCGGCGCAGCGCTATGCCGACAGCGAGGCTCTGATCACCCGCTTCCAGGATCTCGGTTTCAACCTGCATCGCCTGTGGCGCTCCACCACCGACGACTACACGCCAGGCGACGGCAGCACCTCGGACGTGCTCGACCACTACGTGGCCAATGCCCGGGCCAAGGGCTTTCGCTTCTGGCTGGCGGGGATGAATCCGGGACCGGGCGAGCCCAAGGCCGAGGATGTCGGCATCGTCGATGATCCTGCCACCGCCGAGGCCTGGCTGGCGGCCGTACGTGAGGTCGCCGCCGACGGGAAGAAGAAGGGGCTGCTCAACCGCGCCCGCGCCTGGGACCCACGCCTGGAGGCACTGTCGATCCGCAACGCCAGTGCGCTCCTCACCCGCGTCAACCACTACACCGGCCTGCGCTGGTGCGATGATCCGGTCTTCGTCGCCTTCGAACTCAGCAACGAGGAATGGTTCATCAGGAACATGCTCGGCGGCGTGTGGCAGAAGCTGCCGTCCTTCTTCCGCAACGAGCTGATCGCGCAGTGGAACGCCTGGCTGCTGCAGCGGCACGGCGACCAAGCCGGGCTGCTCACGGCCTGGGGCGCGCTGCTGCCGGGCGAGGACTTGGCGGCGGGCAGCATCGCCTTCGCCCCGATGGCCGGCCGCAGCAAGGCCGCCCTGGCGATCAATGATGCCAATGCCCAGGCCGTCGCCGCCATCGCCGGCAGCGCTGACGCCGAGATCGACCCGAAGACCTTGCCAGAAGCGCGGGGGCGCGACGTGCTCGCCTTCCTCATGGATCTGCATGTCGGACACAAACAGCGCGAGGCGGCGGTGATCAAGGCCCTCGGCCGCGCCACCCGCGCCGCGCCGCTGGCCTATGACACCGGCATCGGCTACGAAATCCAGTCGGCCTGGTTGCACCAGAACGCCGAGGTCTCGGTGCATGACGCCTACGTCAACGGGACCTATCCTGACAAGCCGAAACCGCAGGGCCCCTTCGCCGACGAGCTGCTGGGCATGCAGGAGCGTCTGGGATGGGAGCGCATGGACATCAACCGCGGCAAGTGGGTGAGTTGGCTGGAAAAGCCGCCCGGCCTCAGCCAGGGCGTGCCCTGGCTGGAGCACAACAAGCACCCAGGCAAGCCCTACTTCGCCTACGAGACGCAGATCCAGCAGCCGGCGAAATACCGCGCCGACTACCCGCTGCGCCTGGCCGCCCTGGCCAGCATCCAGGACTGGGACATCGTCTGCTGGCACTACTGGGGCGGAGTTGGCGATGTCGGCAGCGCGGCCCGGCCCTTCGACCACAAGATGGACATCACCACCGGCAGCCACCCACAGGGCTACCACTTCACCTTCGACGAGGTGCAGAACGCGATGATGCGCGCTGCCGGTACCGCTTGGCGCAACAGCGCCTGGGCGGCGGCGGCCAAACCGACCACGTTCATCTACGGCCGCAAATCGATGACGGATCCGCTGAGCATGCGCTATGCCGGCAGCTATGGGATCTCGGGCATGGACATGCTGCCGACCACCTACGAGCACGGCGTGCGTCTGGTCATCGATCCGACGCGCGAGGACGACGCGGTGATCGGGCCGGTGGTCAAAGCAGCTGACTACACCACGCACAACCCCTACGCGCCGACGCCGGAGATCACCTTCGACCACCAGCAGGGCTTCCTGCGTATGGACGCCCCGGCGGCCAAGGTGTGGACCGGCTTCCTCGGCAAGGTCGGCGGCAAGCTGGCCTTCGCCGACGGCACGGCGCTCGACCACGTCTCCTTCGCCAACCCGCCCGGCATCTACGAGCCGATGACGCCCGAAGAGGGTTACGTCTCCTTCGCCCTGTACAGCACCGACGGGTCACCTCTGGCCCAGACCAAGCACGCCGCCCTGTCGCTGGTCAGCACCAGCTTCAACAGCGGCTTCTCGCTGGGCGTCGACCATCCGGACGGCAAGACCCGGCAGGGCGACCTGCCGGTGCTGACCACCCGCGTCGCTGGCACGGTGACCTGCCCGGCCATCGACGGCATGCGCTGGACCATGCGCGACTGGCACATGCTGCCACTGGCCAGCGGCACGGTCAGCGGCGGACGCCTTGAGATACCGGCCGATCAGCCGGTGTTCGTGGTCGAACTGGAGCGCTAACGGCGGTCAGCGAGCCAGCTGATAGACGGTCAGTCCGTCGACCTCGAACAGCGCTGGGCCGACCAGGCCATCGAGGTCGTCGCGACGCGCGCCACGCGCCGCGACGAAGCGCGCACCGCGCGCCTGGAGGTCTGGCAAGGCGGCTAGGCCGTCACGCGTCTCGACCCACCAGCCGTTGCGTCCCAACCGGTACAGCAGCGCGGACGGCACGCTGTCATAGGCCACCACCAGGGCCTCAGCCGGGATGTGCTGTCCAGCGGCGAGACGGATCGCCGGATGATCGTACGGCGCCCCGTAGCGACCGACGATGCGGGTGAAGGCGAGCGGGCCGGCCGCGGCCAGCAACGTCAACGTCACCGCCGCCATCCAGCGGCGACGACGAGCCAAGGCCCAGGCCAGACCGGCACCCGTGAACGCGGCGCACGGCGCCGCCATGGTCAGCGTGTAATAGTCGTGCGGACCGAACTGGCTGGCGAAGGGCAGCAGCACAGCGAAGGCCCCGATCAGCCACCACCACACGAAGCCACGTCGCCAAGCAACCCAGCAGCCGATCGCAAACACGGGCACCAGCGGTATGCCGATCCACAGCTGCCAGGGCCATTCGACCAGCAGCTTGCCCAGCGGCCAGCCTTCCAGCAGCGCCGCCAGCGATCGCCGCCACGGCAGGCCGAGGAGGAAGTAGCCCTGGTTGCCGAGGGCGTTGGCGTGGCGGAACCATAGCACCATCGGCATCAGGCAGGCGGCTCCGAACAACCACCAGCGCGGCTGGGCCAACCCGCGCCAGCCGTGCCGCAGCAGCAGGCTGGCGGCCAAAGGCAGACCGATGCACAAGGCGATCGGCTTGATCGCCCCCGCCGTCGCGAGCAGCAGCGCCGCACCAACCGCGCTGCGCCAGCCAGCTTCATCGGCGATCCAGCGACGCGCCAGCAGGGCGCCCCACAGGGCCAGCGCAGCCGCCGGCATGTCGGGGATGATCTTGCGACCATAGAAAAACAGCAGCGGGGAACACGCAAGCGCGGCAGCGGCCAGGCCGGCGGCGGCACGGGGCCAGCGCAGGTCGAGGAGCAGCCGGCGCAGGCCGATGATCAGCCCCAGGCCAGAGGCGATCGAGAGCAGCCGGGCCCACCAGTGCTGACCGTCACCGAACAGGCTCCAGCCGGCGGCGATGGCCGCATTCAGCAGGGGCAGTTCCTGGCCGCTCACGCCGTCGCCATCGCCGCGCACCAGCACTCGCGGCCGCAACAGGTCGAATGATTCGGTGTGCAGGGTCCAGGCCACCATGCAGGTGTCGGCCTCGCGCCATTCATGGTAGCCGTTCGGACCGTCGTCGATCCGCCACAGGTGGGCGGCAAACCACAGCCCGCAGACCACCAGCAGGAAGCCGGTGCCGCCCGCCGCGCGCCGGCTGGCGACCAACCAGCGACGCATCACGCCGGCCCGCCGGCGCTTTCGGCGACCAGGTACAGCGGCCGGGCCTTCACCTCGTCGTAGATCCGGCTGATGTACTCGCCGACAATGCCGAGCACGGTCAGGTGGACGCCGCCGATGAAGCTGACCAGCACCGCCAGCGAGGTCCACCCATCGACCGTGTACCAGCCGCCGAGCTTGACCACGATGGACGCCAGGCCGATGAAGATCGAGATCAACGAGACGATGAAACCGAGGACCAGGGCGATGCGCAGCGGCACGGCGCTGAACGAGAGGATGCCGTCGAAGGCCAGGCGCAGCATCTTGCGCAACGGGTACTTGGTCTCGCCGGCGGCGCGCTCGGCGCGCTCGTAGGGCACGGCGCACTGGCGGAAGCCGATCCATGCCACCAGGCCGCGCAGATAGCGACTGCGCTCGCGCACCTGCTTCAACGCATCAACCGCCTTGCGGTCCATCAGCCGGAAGTCGCCAGCGTCGACCGGCAGATCGACCTTGGCCAGGCGGCGCATGGTGCGGTAGTAGGCCCAGGCGGTGAACTTCTTGAACGGCGTCTCGCCCTCGCGCTTGCTGCGCACACCGTAGACCACCTCGAAGCCCTCACGCCAGCGCTTGGCCATCTCAAGGATGACCTCCGGCGGGTCCTGCAGATCGGCGTCGAGGCAGACCACGGCGGCGCCAAGGGCATGGTCGTAGCCGGCGGTCAGGGCGGCCTGGTGGCCGAAGTTGCGGGCGAAGCGCAGCAGGCGCAGCCATGGCCGCGCGGGCAGGGCGGCGCGGATCAGTTCGGCGCTGCGGTCGCGCGAGCCGTCGTCGATCAGCAGCACCTCGCACGGCGCATCGAGGCGGGCGACCAGGGCGTCGAGGCGCGGAAACAGGCTGGGCAGCATCTCCTCCTCGTTGAACACCGGGATGAGGATCGAATAGGTCGGAGTGGTCATGCGCTGCGCATCCCGGGGAGATGGAGAAGCCCAACGCCGAGGACGATCAGGACCAGGCCGGCGGCCTGCACCATGGCGAAGGGTTCGCGCCACCACCACCAGCCGAGCACGGCGACGAGGATGTAGCCGCAGGCCAGGGTCGGCATGGCCAGCGAGATCGGCAGGCGCTGCAGCGCCAGGAGGTAGAGCACGGTGGAGAGCCCGTAGAGCGCGCAGCCGCCCAGGGCCGTCCACGACAGCAGGGCGGCAAGGCCACGCGTTTCGGCGGTGGCGGCGCGGAACAGCATCTGCCCGGCGACGCCGAGCACGATCGATCCGGCAAGGCAGAGGTGGCCGGCGTGCATGGGCCGGCATGGTCGGAAGGGCAGCTCGCCCGGCAAGCGCCGCTCAGCGACGCCGCAGCACCAGCAGAGTGCTGCCGTCGTGAAGCAGCTCGAGGTCGTCCGGCGGATCCTTGATCGCCTGCTGCCACCACCAGCGCTGGACGACGATGTAGGCACCGACCGGCAGGCTGCGGACGTGTGCGGCCTCACCCTCGTCGCGTGGACCGCGCAACGGGCGGTAGCCGCGGCGCAGGCACAGCAACG
>JBBREK010000162.1:0-9665 GCA_038203025.1 Planctomycetota bacterium | reverse complement strand
GCGCACCCCATTCGGGTCACCCCTGGGTTCGGTCGCGCGGGTGCTTGGACGCGATAGCGACCGCGCCCAGCTCTCGGGTCCGCCGTCCGGACCGGTCTCCAGCGGTGATTCCAGCCGCTGGCTGGTCCTGGGAACCATCCTGATGCTCGTGGCAATTGCGCTGGTCCTGATGTGGGTGCGCTCCGAAAGCCCACCGCCGGCCGTTGCCCCCATCCCTGCCCGGGTTGTTGTGCCGGATCGGCCGGCACCTGCCGAGAACCCAGCCCAGGTAGGCAACGAAGTAGTTGGACGGATCTCCACGCCTCGCACTGCCGAGGCCAAGCCGGCACCTCCGCCTGCGCGCAAGCCCACAGCCAAGCCGGCGCAGGTCGCTGCCCCCGCCCTGCAGTTGGATGGCGCCCTCGCGAAGATGCTCCTGCCGAGTCGCCTCGCGGCCAAATGGAATATGGAACCAGGCGTCACGGTGAAGGATAGGCCCGAAGGGACGGGCTGGGGCCTTCTCTTTCCCCAAACGAGGCGACTGGGTCGGCATACCGACGGTCAAGGGGATGCGTGACTGGACCGCCGCCAGCGGCCTCGCCATCGACTTGTGCGGTGCTACCAACCAGAGCAAGGTAACGGTGGAGATCATCGAGGCGCTGGAACGCCACACCGCCTCGTTCACCGTCCCGCCTGGGGGAAAGGGGGAGATCCGTCTTCCCTGGGCCATGTGGGCCAGGCGTGACAAGCAGGACAGCGACTGGAAGGCATCCAAAGCGCAGGCTCCCGATGATGGTCTGCAACTTACGGAGATGACGTATATTGCCCTGTGGCCAGATGAGGGCGCACCCCTTGGACTGAGCGTCGGGGCGATCCGCCTATATCGCTGACAAAAACGAATAAACCCCGGCTTTTACCGAGGTTTTTCGTGTGGTACTCCCAAACGGATTTGAACCGTTGTTCGCGGACTGAGAATCCGCTGTCCTAGGCCTCTAGACGATGGGAGCGTCCTGGCGGGCGGGGATTTTGCCGACTCAGGGGGGCGTGTCAACCCCAGGCACGGTGCCGCGGGTGGTGCGCAACCGGTCGGATCGCCCCGGCACGGACGAGAGGATGCGTTCGAGCATCGGCAGCAGGGCGCGGGCGGTCTCGGCCTCGTCGCAGATCACCTCGTGCGCCCCGGCATCCAGCAGTTGTTGGACCTGGGCGGTGAAGGGGGCGCGGGCGATGGTGCGCAGGTTGGGATCCAGGCTGCGTAGGCGGCTGGCGACCACGGCCGAGGCGTCGGCGACCGGGAAGGTCAGGACGACCAGCGGTGGTCGGTGGCCGATCAGCGGCATCCAGTCCTCCATGTCCTCGATGCGGCCGCGGTGGACCCGCACGCCTTCGACGTCTTCCCAGGCCGCCAGCAGGCGCTCGTTGCGGTCGACCAGCAGCAGGGGGACGCCCTGGGTGCGTAGGGTGTCGACGACGGTGTTGCCGACCGGGCCGAGGCCGGCGACGACCACGGTGTCGCCGCTGCGCAGGCCGGCCAGGCTGGTGCGCGGCAGCAAGGGGCCTGCCAGGGCGGCGAGCAGCGGCGCCGAGGCCAGCGAGATGCAGGTGGTGGCGATGACCAGGTCGTAGAGGTGGCGGATCTCCGGGTCGGTGGCGTGGCCGAAGGCGGCGGCGGCGAGCACGAAGGCGAATTCACCAACCTGGGCGATGAGCAGGCCGCAGCCCCACGACTGCCGCCAGGGCATGCCGGTTAGGCGCATGGCCAGGGCGGCGATCGGTGCCTTGACCACCACGGCGATGAGCGACAGCGCCCCGACCTGCAGCCAGTGCTTGGCGACGAAGGCGGGATCGAAGAGGGCACCCATGGCGGCGAAGAAGAGGATGGCGGACAGGCCGGTCAGCGGCCGGGTCGAGCTTTCCACCACTTCGCGACTGCCGCGTCCGCCCAGGGCCAGTCCGGCGGCGAACGCTCCGAAGGCGCCGCCCAGTCCGAGATGCTCGGCCAGGGTGGCGGCACCGAGGGCGACGGTAATGGCGAAGGCGACCTCCAGTTCGGGCAGCTTGCTGGCGCGCAGGCGGGCGACCAGGCGCGAGGCCATGGCCCGGCGCAGCAGCAGGGTGCCGCCGGAGAACACCACCACGCCCAGCCCGATCTGGGTCAGGCTGGCGGTATGGCCGACCGGGGCGAGCAGCGCGATCAGCACCATCAGCGGACCCATGGCGACGTCCTGCATCAGCACGACGGAGAGCGAGAAGCGGCCTTCCTCACGGCTGCGCAGCTTGCGCTCTTCCAGCGCCCGCAGCAGCACGATCGAACTGGTCATCGCCAGGCAGCTGCCAACCGCCACAGCGTAGGGCAGGCTGAGACCGGAGGCCATGGCGATCAGGGCGCCGGCGATGATGGTCAGGCAGATTTGCGTGGTCGAGGCCAGCAGAGTCGCGCGCAGGCGCTTGAAGACTTCGCCGAGGTCGAGTTCGAGACCGATCGAAAACAGCAGCAGCGCGGCACCGACCTGGGCGATCGGGCCAAGGCTCTCGCGGCCGACCAGGCCCAGCACGCTTGGTCCGGCGATCAGCCCGGTCACCAGGTAGGCGACAAGGGCGCTGACCCCCAGGCGCTGGAACGCCAGGACGATGACCACGCCGATGGCGAGGATCGCCAGCACTGCTCCGAGTTGCCCGTCCATATCCCCGTTGTCGGCTGCGCCGAGGGCCGGCGCAACCCCCGTGACTGCGGATCAGGCTGGCGCGGGCAGCAGATGGGCGCCAAAGCCCCAGCCGGCGGTGTAGTTGACCACCTTGAAGACCAGACGGTGGTCGCCCGCGGACAGGTTCAGCGGCACACGCTCCTCGCCGGCGAGGTAGCCGCGCTCGGTGTCGTTGGCCAGGACCTGCGCGCCATCCAGCCATACCAGCACCGCGTCGTCGCTGCCCAGGGCGAGCAGGACCTTGCGCGGCACCGCCTCGCGCCATTCGTGCACGCCGTAGCAGATGGCGTATTCGTGTTTGCCCAGCACCGGGTCGAGGTCGATGAAGGCGTCGGCGCCGGCCTGGGCGATCAGATCCTTGACCCCGTCATCGGGACGGATTGGCCGGTTGGCGACCAGGTCGGCTTCGATCGGCGTCGTCGTCGACAGCTGTAGCTTGCGGGTTGCATCGGGGAACGGGCCGATCACCCGCCAGGATGCGATCGCGCCGTGTGCCAAGTCCAGGCGCCGGCCGAGCGGGCGCAGTCCGGCGCAGCGCGCCGATTCCGCAGCGTCGTAGCGCCGGTCGCCGACCGCGGCCTGCTCGTGATGCAACTGGTCGGTCAGCCGTCTGACCATCTCGCTGTAGTCCGGATCGTGGTACACGCTGATCAGTTCATGCGGATCCTTGCGCAGATCGAACAGCTCCCACTCAGGTTGTTCGCAGGTCTGGTCGCGGCAGCCGTTCGGATTGCTGTCGAGCGGGTCGGCGTAGTAGTGGATCAGCTTGTGGTCGCGGGTGCGCAGGCCGTAGTGGGCCCAGACATTATGCGCCCCGTCCTTATGCATCCAGTAGCGGTAGTAGAAGCTGGTGCGCCAATCGTCTGGCGTGCGGCCGTCGAGGCAGGCGCCGAAGCTGCGTCCTTGCCAGGCCGACGGGATGCTCTCGCCCGCCCACTCAAGGAAGGTCGGGGCGATGTCGGTATTCAGCAGGATGTCGTCATTGACCACGCCCTGCGGCAGCCGGCCAGGCCAGCTGACCAGGAAGGGCATGCGCAGCGACTCCTCGTACATGAAGCGCTTGTCGAACCAGCCATGGTCGCCGAGGAAGAAGCCCTGGTCGCTGGTGTAGATGACGATGGTGTCCTCACGCAGGCCTTCCGCCTCCAGCCAGTCGAGCACCCGGCCGACCGAGTCGTCGACCGACTGGACGCAGCGCAGATAGCGCGCCAGGTAGCGCTGGTAAAGCCAGCGGTGCAGCTCGCGCGGACTGAGATTGGCGGGGATGGGCGCCCCGACATCTTTCTCCTGCAGGTCCTCTAGTTTCATCCGTGCCTGTTGCGCTGCTTGGGCATGACCGCTGTGGTCGTCCCAGAAGGTATCGGCCGACGGCTCGGGGATGGTGCCCTCGGGGTAGAGGTGTTCGTAGCGTGGGTGGTAGTTCCACTCGCGATGCGGCGCCTTGTGGTGCAGCATCAGCATGAACGGCCGCGTCAGGTCACGTTGGCGCATCCAGTCGAGTGACATGTCGGTGATGAGGTCGCTGACGTAGCCCTGGGTGCTGATCGTACCGCTGGCGGTATGGAACTTGGGATCGAAGTAGTCGCCCTGGCCGGGCAGGATGGCCCAGCGGTCGAAGCCGGTCGGGTCGCACTCGCTGCCATGGCCGAGGTGCCACTTGCCGAAGATCGCGGTCTGGTAGCCGGAGGCCTGCAGGCGTTTCGCGACATTGTCCTGGGCGCCGTCGAAGCGGTCGTGCAGGGTGCGCACGCCGTTGACGTGGTTCCACGTGCCGGTGAGGATGCAGGCGCGGCTGGGGGCGCAGATCGAATTGGTGCAGAAGGTGTTGTCGCAGCGCACCCCGGTGGCGGCCAGGCGGTCGATATGCGGGGTCTTGTTGATCTTGCCGCTGTAGGCCGAGATGGCGTGGGCGGCGTGGTCGTCGCTCATAATGAAGACGATGTTGGGACGGCGCATGGGGCTCTCCATATGACCGCGCAGGCTACCACGGCCGGGCGGCGGCGCAGCGGACGGCTCGGAGCCGGACTGGCGTTTTGTAACCACAGTGGAGCATCCCCGCATGGAGCCCAGCGCCCCCGCCACTGTCGCCAAGGTCATCACCGCGACCCTCGCCGGCTTGGCCGATCTGCGTCTGCGCTGGGTGCGGGTCCGGCGCGGCCAGCCGCCGCCGCCACGGGCGCGGATCACCGGCCGACCCCGCCTGACCATCGTCTACAGCGGGGAACGCCGGGTCTTGGCGACGGTCGACGGCGTGGCGGCAGAGCATCGTCTGCTGCCTGGCGACGTCCTGGTGGTGGCGGCCGAGGGCTGGAGCATACCGCTGCCCGGAGCGAGGAATCAGATCATCGCCATCAACTGCCACGATGGTGGTACTGCCTTCGAGGTCGGAGACCTGACGTTCCACAGCGGCGGGCCGCTGAATCCGGCGGCGCGGACGCTGCTCGATGCGCTCAGCCTGCTGGGTGGCGATCCCAGTCAGCGCCACCTGGGTGCTGCTGTTTTGCGCGCCACCGTCGCCGCCGCGCTGGCCGACTGCCGGCTCTGGCCGGAGGCGGACCGCGCCCGCATCGCCTGGTCGCGGGCCAAGGCCGCCGTCACTGAGCGCCTCGACCATGGCCGGGAGGCGATGGCGCAGGCGGCGGGGGTGCACCCCAACCACCTGTCGCGCCTGTGCCGGCGGCTGGAAGGCATCAGTCTGATGAGCTGGCTGACCACCCGCCGCATGGAGCGCGCCCGACAACTGCTGGCCACCGGCATGGCCCACGAGGCGGTGGCCCGGGCCTGCGGCTACGCCGAGCCCAGCCACTTCCGCCGCACCTTCCGCCGTGAGCACGGTATACCACCAAGGGCCTGGACGGTTGCCGAGGCCGGGGCGGCGGCGACGCTGCCGGCGTGACCAACACGCTGCTTGATCTGGTACAGCGCTCGGCGCAGTGGCTGGCGGGCAAGGGCCTCGACAACGCCCGCCGTGAGGCCGAGTGGATTTTCGCCGAGGGCCTGGGCCTCACCCGGCTCGACATCTACACCCGCTTTGACATGCCCCTGGATACGGCTGAGACGGCGCGCTTGCGCGAGCTTGTGCAGCGGCGTGGCCGGCGCGAGCCCCTCGCCTACGTGCTGGGCAACCAAGAATTCCGCGGTCTGCGTCTGCACGTCACGCCGGCGGTGTTGGTGCCGCGACCGGAGACCGAGGAACTGGTCGATCTGGTACTGGCCGCGCTGCAGCCCGGGGCGCAGCGGGTGCTCGACGTCGGCACCGGTAGCGGCGCCATCGCCCTGGCGCTGAAGCAGGCGCGCAGCGAGCTGGACGTGCACGCCCGTGACATCTCGCCCGAGGCGCTGGCCGTGGCCCAGGGCAACGCCGAGACGCTTGGTCTGGCGGTGACCTTCAGCCAGGGCGACCTCGCCACCGGCCTGGCCGGCTCGTTCGCCGCCGTGGTTGCCAACCTGCCCTACATTGCCGAGGACGAACGCGGTCTGTGCGATCCCGAGTTGGCCTTCGAGCCGGCCCTGGCCCTGTTCCCCGGCGGCGACGGCCTGGGTCCGATCCGCGCCTTGATCGCCGATGCTGGGCGGCTACTGGCTGCCGATGGTCGCCTGTGGCTGGAACATGGCTTCCGCCAGGCCCCAGCCATTACCAGTCTTGCAACCGCGGCCGGGCTGGTTGCCACTGTGCACCGCGACGGCGCCGGCCACGAGCGCTTCAGCGAGCTGCGTCGTGCGTGAGGTGGTCTCCGTCAGCGTGCTGCTGGTCGTGATCGGCCTGTGGGCCGGCTTGCATCCGTCGGCGCAGCGCGGCCCACCTCCACGACTGCCGGCGGCAGCCTGCACGTCGTGGATGGCCGACGCCATCCCCAAGGTCGGGGCGAAGACGCGCGATGCAGTCACGGCCGGCATCCGCGCCGGGAATATCCCGCCCGCGGCAGCGGACTGGTTCAGCCCAGCAGCGCCGTGAGCCCGGCGCAGGCCGGGACGAGCAGCCAGGCCGGGCAGCGCAGCAGCAGGGCGGCGAGCGCGAGGCAGGCCAGGGCGGCGTCGCCGGATGCCTGCAACGCGCTGGCGGCCACCGGATCGTAGAGCACGGCGATGAGCAGGCCGACCACGCCAGCGCCGAGGCCGTCGGCGATGCGCCGGGTGGTGCGCTGGTGGCGCAGTCGCTCCCACGCCGGCAGGGCAGCGATGCCAAGCAGCGCTCCGGGCAGGAAGATGGCGATGGTGGCGAGGACGCCGCCCCACACACCGTGCAGCACCGTGCCGATGAAGGCGGCGATGCTGAACATCGGGCCGGGCACGATCTGGGCGAGGCCGTAGCCGACCAGCAGGGTCTCGCCGGGCAGACGGCCGGTCTCGACCATGGCGCCGGTGAGCAGAGGCAGCACGACGTGCCCGCCGCCGATGACCAGTGATCCGGTACGGAACAGGTCGGCGCAGGTGGTGGCCTGCGGTGCGGCGATCAGCGGCAGGGCGAAGAGCCCGACGGCAAGCAGGCCCAGGCAGAGAATCATGGCCAAGCGGGTCGGGGTCGGGCCGGGTTCGGCCAGCGGGCCGGTGGTGGCGGTGGACGGCAGCAGCAGTCCGGCAAATCCGGCCGCTGCAAGAATAGGCAACTGCAGCCAGGCCTGCGGCACGGCCAGCACTGCGGCGGCCGTCGCCAGGGCCAGGGCAGCGCGCCAGCGGTCGGTGCACAGGCCACGCCACATGCCGGCCACCGCCTGCGCCACGATCGCCAGCACCGCCAGCTTCATGCCGTGCATCCACGGTTGAGCTGCCAGCGGATCGATCCGCTCGATGGCCAGGGCGGCGCCGATCATCAGCAGCGCCGAGGGCAGGGTGAAGCCCAGCCAGGCCGCGCCCATGCCGGCATAGCCCCCCTGGCGCCAGCCGATCAGCATGCCGACCTGCGAGCTGGTCGGTCCGGGCAGGAACTGGCACAGGGCCACCAGATCGGCGTAGGCGCGCTCGTCGAGCCAGCCGCGCCGCACCACGAACGCCTCGCGGTAGTAGGCGAGGTGCGCCACCGGTCCGCCAAAGCAGCGGCAGCCAAGGCCGAGGAAGGTGAGGAACACCCGCAGGGGGTGCATGGTCACGTCCGCAGAGTCACCAGGGCGCGTCCGGCCAGGATATCGGCGGGCCCGTTGAGGCGGACACTCCGCAGGCCATCGGCGGCACCGAGACGGGCGACCAGCCGCCACGAGCCGTGGATCCGCCGCACCAGGCAACCGAGCGGCAGTGAGCAGCCGCCGTCGAGTCCGGCGAGCACGTGCCGCTCGATGGCCACGGCGACGGCGGTCTCACGGTGGTTGATGGCTGTCAGCAGATGGCGGGTGCGCGCATCGCCGCTGCGGCAGTCGATTGCCACCGCTCCCTGCCCTGGCGCCGGGGTGCAGACCGTCCACGGGTCGAGCACGCTGGCGGCATGCGCCGTCGACAGGCCGACGCGGCGCAGGCCGGCGATGGCCATGCAGGTCGCATCGGCCTCGCCACGCGCGACCTTGGCCAGTCGCGTCTGCACGTTGCCGCGCAGATCCACGAAGCGCAGGTCCGGGCGCACGGCCAGCAGCTGGGCGCGCCGGCGGGTCGAGCTGCTGCCGATCACCGCCGCGTGCGGCAGTGCGTCGAGGCTGGCGGCACCGATCAGGGTGTCGCGCGGGTCGGCGCGCCGCAGCATGGCGGCGATCCCGAGGCCCTGCGGCGGGCTGGTCGGCAGGTCCTTGCACGAATGCACGCCGGCGTCGGCCCGACCGGCCAGCACCAGGGCATGCACCTCTTTGCAGAACACCCCGACCGTGCCCATGGCGTACAGCGGCGTGATCAGGTCGCGGTCACCCTGGCTGGTGACGGGAACGAGTTCGACGCGCAGCCCGGGATGGGCCCGACGTAGCAGCCCGGCGGTGTGCCGGGCCTGCCACATGGCCAGCGGACTGGCACGGGTCGCGAGGCGGATGCTGATCATAGTTTCATCAGCCAGTCGAGCTGACGCAGGCCGTCGGCGAGCAAGGCGGCGGCGTGGCGCTGGATCTGATCGGTGCCAACAACGCTCTGGGCCGAACGTAGGTCGATCACCGGGATGCCGAAGGTGCCGAGACGCAGGGCCTGCGGTAGCCAGATGCTGTCGATGAGTTCACGCTCGGCGGCGGAGGTGGCGTCGATCTCACCGAGGATCAGCACCGGGACCACCGCCGGACGGCGCAGTCGCTTGTCAGCAGTGAGCATCTTGCCGAGCAGGTTGTCGAGCCGGCGCGCGCGATCGTCATCGGCGCCCCAGGTCTGGGCGCGCCAGCCGAGGGCGAGGACCGGGAAATCGGCCAGGTCGTCCATGCCATCCTTCGGCCAGCCAGCCATCGGATTGATGAAGTCGGCGTGGCCGGATGGCAGATCGTCGGGGTTGCCGTTGGGCAGGCGGTCGATGTGTCGTAGCGTCGCTAGCTCTTCGCGTAGGTGGGTGCGGAATTTTGCTCCCTGGTCCTTGAACGGCAGCAGCACCTTGGCTTTGGCAAAGGAGAACTGGCGGTCGTCGGTCTGTCTGCCGGTCAGCTTGCGCAGGGCGGAGCGGAACTGCGACCAGCCGTTCGCCGCTTCGAAGGCCGGCGGCAGTAGCAACGGCAGGGCTGGCAAGTGGTCGGCGGGTACCGGTGTGCCGACGCTGCGGCTGCTAGCACCGGCGATGAGGAACGGCCGTTGTTCGCCATGGTCGCGCACATCCTCCAGGCGCAGCCGCAACTGACCCTGGTCCAGGGCCGCGCTGCCGGTCGCCGGGATGGCGACGGTCTGCCAACGCAGACCATCGAGTTGCACCGGCTGTGCCTCGGTCGTGGTCGTGCCGTCGGTCCAGGTGGCACTGAGCAGGACGCGTTCGGCTCGGCCGGGATGCACCACCAGCGCCACACCACCGTCCGGGCCGACGCCGGGCAGGCGCAGTTCGATGGCCAGACGCTTGGGCTTGAGCTGGCCGTCGGGGGCGGCGGCATGGATGGCGACGCC
>JBBREK010000161.1:0-9672 GCA_038203025.1 Planctomycetota bacterium | reverse complement strand
CCCCCCGCCGGCTCGGCCGGGGGTGCATCCGAGCCCTGGGCGGCCCGCCCAGGGCGACGGGCGGGCCAGCGGCCCGCGCTCCCAGGGTCACCCGCGGATCTGCTCGGCAATCGTCCGATCTGGCCAGGCCTGCGGCACCTTGTGCTGGCCGCCGAGCTTGCCCTTCGCCTCCAGCCAGCGTTCGACCGCGCCGTCGGGCAGCACGGTGATGATCGGGGCGGTCAGCTGCACGACTCGGTGGGCGTCGTAGTCGGCGCTATTGGCGCGCAGGTGGCGGTCGATGGCCTCGGCGAAGGCGGCGACGTCGATGACACTGCCCGGCTCCGGCTGAACGAGCCACTCGTGCGAACCGCGCTGTTCGCCCGGAACCGGCATCACCGGGGCGACATGGCTGTGGCGCACGCGGGCGCCGCTGGCAGCGCAGGCGGCGGACAGGGCGGCGGCGAGCAGGTCGCCCTCGACGTGTTCACCGAAGACGCTGATCCGGGTCTTGGATCGGCCAGCAAAGCGGATCAGGCCGGGGCCCTCGCCACGCACCAGATCGCCCATCTGCCAGCGCACCAGTCCGCCCGGCGTGGTGACGGTGACGCGGTAGACGCGCCCGGGCTCCAGCGCCTCGGGACCGACGCAGGCCTCGGCGCGCGGATCGTCGTCGGGACAGAACTCCAGCAGCACGCCGTGGTCGCAGAGCAGTTCCATCGCCGAGACCCGCCCGTCGCCCAGGCGCCAGGGCTTCTGCCCAACGGCGATGAACGCCTCGCTGGCCGGATAGACCTCCTGCATCCAGGTGTCGCCGGGCAGGTGGTGCTGGAACTGGCCGATCAGCGGCTCCATGGCGTGGCCGCCGTGGATCACCGCCTTGAGCCGTGGCCAGACCTCGCTGGCGCGCGTCACGGCACGCTCGCGGCAGCAGGCGGCGAAAAGGGTGAGCAGCCACGAGCCGATGCCGCTGGCCAGTCGCAGGTCGGCGCGCGACACACGGCCGGTCATCGCCGCCAGCTTGCGCTCCCAATCGCCCATCAGGGCGATGTCGCGGCCCGGCTCGTAGAGCCGCCACAGCAGCCGCGGGATCAGCGAGACGATGATGCCTGACAGATCGCCAGCCGGCACGCCGTGGGCATTCGGCTTGAGGTCGGTGCTGCCGCCCATGAGCAGCAGCCGGCCGCCGAGCAGTTCGGGGCCGACCCAGTCGGCCAGGCGCACGAACGCCGCCGCGCCGCCGGCCTGGTGGTGGGCAAGCAGCTCGCGCGACTGCGGGATGAAACGCTCACCGGCCTGGCCGCTGCTGGTCGTGCCGCTGGTGATGGCCAGGGCGGTGGCGCGGCCGGGAAAGCACACGTCCGGCTCGCCACGCGCCACGCGGTCCAGCAGCGGCAGGTAGTCCTCATAGCGGGCCAGCGGCACCTGTTCGCGGAAGGCGTCGCGCAAACGCCCATCCAGCGGCAACCGGTCAAGGCCGCGGGCATGCCCGACCGGCAGGCGCGCAAAGTCGGTGACCAGACGGGCCCGAATGCGGTCCTGCGCCTCGCGCATCGACCCGGGCGTGGGCGTGCGACGATCCTTCCAGCGCAGCAGCGGCAGCGCAAGGCGCGCAAGCATCATTGCCCCTGGTTCGTGGTTCGCGGTTCGCGGTTCGCGGTTGCGCAAACCCACCCCACGGTCGACGAAGCGGAGCGGCAGCTCCAACTGCGAACCGCGAACCGCGAACCACGAACCGGGGCAATGATCACACCGCCGCCTTCGCCCGCGCTAGACGCGCGCACAGTTCGTCGCATTCCTGCGCCGTGATGATCAGCGGCGGAGCCAGTCGGATGACGTTGCCGCCAGCCGGGCCGACGACGACGCCGTGGGCGAAGCCGGCCTTGATGATGGCGGACGGATCGGACGGCATCTGCACGCCGATAAGTAGGCCCTGACCGCGCACCGCCACCGCCTCGGGGAAGACGACGCGCAGGTTGGCCTGCAGCCGGGAACCGTGTGCCGCGACCTGGTCGAGGAAGCCCGGCTGGGTGACCACGTCGAGGACGGCGTTGGCCGCGGCGCAGGCCAGTTGATTGCCGCCGAAGGTGGTGCCATGCAGGCCGGGCTTGAGCAAGGCGGCGACCGCCTCGGTCATGACCACGGCGCCAATCGGCACGCCACCGCCAAGGGCCTTGGCCAGACATAGCACGTCGGGCAGGACGTCCTCGTGCTGGCAGGAGAACATGCGTCCGGTGCGGCCGATGCCGGTCTGAACCTCGTCGGCGACAAACAGCGCGCCGTGCCGGGTGCACAGCTCGCGGACCGCGCGCAGGTAGCCGGGCGGCGGCACCTGCACCCCGCTCTCGCCTTGCACCGGCTCGATGAACACGCCGGCAACGTCGTCGCGCATGACGCGCTCCAGCGCCGCGGCATCGCCGAAGGGCACGAATTCGACATCGATCAGCGGCAGGAACGGCTTGCGATAGGCCAACGTGTGGGTCAGCGCCAGCGAGCCGAGGGTGCGGCCGTGGAACGACCCCTCGCAGGCGATCAGCCGCGGCTTGGTGCCGCCATGCACGCCACTCCACAACCGGGCGAGCTTGATCGCCGCCTCGTTGGCCTCGGTGCCGGTATTACAGAAGAAGGTCCGCGGCAGGCCGGACAGCGCCGCCAGGCGGGTGGCAAGCTGCTCCTGCAGCGGGTGGTGGTAGTGGTTGCTGGAATGCAGCAGGGTGGCGGCCTGCTGCGACACCGCCGCGACCAGGGCCGGATGGGCATGGCCCAGCGAGCTGACCGCCACGCCAGCGAAGCCGTCGAGATAGCGCCGCCCGGCCTCATCAAGCAACCAGCAGCCCTCGCCACGCACGAAGCGGAGGTCCTGCCGGCCATAGTTCTGGACGAGGTGGGGGTGGGCAGGGACGGGATCGAGCATGGCGGGGCAGATGATGGGGATTGCACCTCCATTGCCACTGGGGGTCGGAGGTCGGGGCCTCCGCTACCGCCCTTGCTTCCCGCATTTCCAGGGACTACATTTCACCCGTGCCTGCCACCCCTGCCCCCGTGCGTTGGACCGTCTGGTTCTGGCCCGCACTGCTCTGCACCCTGGTCCTTGACCTGGTGTCAAAGTCGACGGTCTTCGCCCAGAGCAGCCTGCCCGGCTGGATGGAACTCCACTACAACCGCGGCGTCGCCTGGAGCATGCTCGATAACTACCCAGGGTTCGTAGCCGGGCTGACCGCAGCGCTCATCCCCCTGCTGACCTGGGTGTGGTGGAGCGGCTACCGCCGGATCGGCCGGGTGGAGAACCTCGCCTTCGGCCTGATCCTGGGCGGGGCGCTGGGCAACGGCTACGACCGCATGCTCGCCCAATTCGGCGTCTGGCCAGGGGTGCGCGACTTCATCCACGTCGACCTCGGCTTCTGGCCGCTGGATCCCTGGCCAACCTTCAACCTCGCTGACAGCGGCATCACCATCGGCTTCGTCCTTCTGCTCACCCGGGCGTTCACCTCCAGTCCGAAGTCCGTTCCGGCCCCCTCCGCCTCGAGCCCACCATGCAGCTGAACCAGGCCGCCCGCGAAATCATCTTCAAGGTCGTCTATTACGGCCCCGGCATGGCCGGGAAGACGACCAACCTCGCGTTCCTCCAGCGTCAGGCCCCAGCGGGGACGGCATCCGAACTGCTGACCGTCGACACCCACTCCGAACGGACCCTGCATTTCGACCTGCTTGCCCTCGAGATCGGCCAGGTGCAGGGGCATCATGTCCGTGTCGAGTTCCACACCGTCCCCGGGCAGAGCTACTACGCCGCCACGCGCAAACTGGTACTCACTGGCGCCGACGCCGTGGTCTTCGTCGCCGACAGCCGACGCGAAGCGCTCGACGAGAACATCGCGTCGATGAACGAGATGCTCGACAACCTGCGCCAGCTGGGCATGCCGAGCCAGATCCCGGTGGTACTGCAGTACAACAAGCAGGACCTGCCCACCGCGGTCAAGCCCGAGCAGCTTGATCCGCTGATGAACGTGCGCAGCTGGCCCAGCCGCGGCACCAGCGCACTCAACGGCACGGGCGTGGCCGAATGCGCCAAGGACATCCTGGCGATGCTGGCCGATGCCGCCGCCGAGGTGTCGCTGCCCGAGCTGCCGCAGGAGATCGTCCCGCGCACCTGGCTGATCAGCTGCCACCGCTGCCAGGCCATGCTGGAAGTGCCGGATGCCGGGGTCGGTTCGGTCTACACCTGCGGCGTGTGTTCGGCCACGCTCGAGGTCGTCGATCCGGACCGCGGCCTGACCCGCCAGCCGATGCCTGGCCGCAGCCCGGCACCGCAGCCGCCGCGCCAGCAGTCGCACCAGCCCCAGCCTCAGGAACCCAGCGACTACGCGATGAAGACGCTGCCGGCGCAGCAGGAGTTCAGCACCAACGAGTCGGCCCTGCAGCCGGCGCAGGGCGCCGCGCCGGCCCCGGTGCAGATGACCGGCGGCAACTTCCCGCTCGCCGGCTGGGAGGTCCTGTCCTTCCTCGACGAAAGCCCACAGGGCCGCCGCATGCGCGTGCGCGATGGCGCCACCGGCCGCACCTGCCGTGCCCTGGTGCTGTCGCCCCAGCTGATGGCCCAGCCCGGCTACGCCGACGGCATCGAGTCCTACGTGCGCCTGGCGGGACCGCTCAAGCACCCGCATGTGCTGCCCCTGCTGGAGATGCGTCCGGTCGGCGGCACGGTCGTGCTGCTGTCCGCCGACATGCCCGAGCACGAACCACTTGGCGTCGTGCTCGGTCGTCGCCGCGCCCTCGCCCCACCGCATGCCATGGGCCTGCTGCGCCAGGTCGTACTGGCGCTGGAGGACGCGGCCCGGGCTGGAGTCGTGCACGGCTGGCTGCGCCCGGACTGCATCCTGGTCAGCCCCGACGGCACCGTCCTGGTCGACGAGTTCGCAGTGCCCAAGAACCACCGCTTCCTGGTGCGCGAGCTGGCCGGGGCCAGTGCCGCCACCGAATACTACCTGGCACCCGAGCACCTCGGTGAGGACGCGCGCAGCGACCTGCGCAGCGACATGTTCCTGTGCGGCGCCCTGCTCTACCGCATGATCACCGGCGACGGACTGGTCACCGGCTACAACGCCCACGAGGCGCTGCACAAGCTGATGGCCGGCGGCGGCAAGCCGTTGCGCGCGGTCGGCAACACCGTGTCGCGCGACCTCGACCTGTTCTACCGCCAGCTCACGGCACTGAACCGCGGCGAGCGCTTCGAGAGCTACCGCAAGCTGATCGAGATCCTCGACCGCTTCGGTGGTGGAGCCAAGCGTCAGACCCTGCGCCTGACTCAGCCGATCACCGCCGGACACGGGATTCGCGGCGGCACTCCCGGCCACGGCACGCACCAGCGCACCGCCACTGGCACCCACACGCGGCCCAGCTCCGGGGTGCACAGCCGTCCCGGCACCGGCAGCTGGCGCCAGCCGACCGGACCGATCAGCGCCGCGGCACGTCGTTCGGGCACCGGCGAGTATGCCCGTCCGCCGCAGCGTCGCAGCGGCGGTGGCGGCGCCATCATCATCGTCGTGATCGCCGTGCTGGCCATGGTCGGCGTCGTCGCCTACGTGATGATGCAGCGGCAGGAGCGCGATCGGGCCGCCCAGGAGCTGCAGACGCCGACGCCGACGCCGGCAGTCCAACGCCCGGTGCAGCGCCCCGAGCCGGTGGCCCAGCCGACACCCCCGCGGAAGCCAACCACCGCCAACAACATCGGCTCCGTGCCGCCCGGACAGCAGGCCCCCGAGCCGGCCAAGCCTGCCCAGCCGGAGACCCGGCCGGAACCGGCCCAGGCCACCGCCACCGCGCCTGAGGCACCACCCGCCCCGGTCGAGATGACCCCGTTGCAGCGGCGCGACCAGCTCAACCGCATCGTCGACCTGATGCTTGAGGAGCGCTTCCAACAGGCCCTGGTCGAAGCCGAAAAGCTGCCCACCGCCGAGGACCGCCAGGGGCAGTACCAGCAGGTCATCTCCAAGCGAGAGGCGCGACGCGCCGAACTGGAGCACCGTTCGCGTACCCTCATCGAACTGGCCACCATCCAGGCTGTCCTGCGGCCCGCCCTCGACGGCACCTGGGGCATGCCCGGCGACCGCGAGTGGGCCCGTGGCCTGCTCGACCAGGCCGAGGCGCGACTCGCTGGTGCGACCACGCCAGCACAGCCTGCCGATCCCACCCAGCCGGCTCAACCGGCAAAGCCTGAGGCAGCCCAGCCGCCGCCGGCAGCCACACCGACTGATCCGGCGATGAACGTGCTCGCCTCCCTCGCCAAGGGCGAGCTCGCCGCCGCCCAGTCCAGTGCCAGCACCGTGCCCGAGGGACTACCCGACGGCCGCGCCCTGCGTCTCGCCGTCACCACCTACGCTGCCCGCGCCGGACTGCTCGACCGCGTGGCCAAGGCGCACAGCGCCAAGCTGCGGCTGACCCATCCGACCACCAGGGAATCGGTCGACATCACTGCCGCGACGCCAGACAACGTCGAGGTCAGCGCCCCGGGCGGCGCCGTCTCCTCGCTGGCCTGGGGCCAGATCGGCGCCCGCGACCTCGGCCGGCTGCTCAGCGATGCCGCCGCCGCTCCGGGAGCGAACCCGGATGAACACGCCGCCGCCATCACCGGCCTGATCATCGGCGGCGACGCCGCTCTCGCTGCGTTGCACCTGCGTAAAATCCGCGCCCAGCTGCCACCCGAACGCGCAGCCGACCTCGACGGTCTGGTCGCCATCGGCCGCCGGGCCGAGGGCCAGGTGCTGCTCGCCCGGGCCAACGAGGCGCAGAAGGCCGGCTCGGCCAAGGCCCTCGCCGAGTGCATCGCCGAACTGAAGAAGGCCGACCGCATCAGCATCCCAGTGGTCGCCGCCGCCCTGCCCCGACTGGAAGCCGCACTCAAGGACATGCAGGAAGGCCGCTCGACCAGCGCCGTTCAGCTGGCTGACCGCGTCGCCTTCGACGCAGTAACCGACCTCGGCCAGTTCCCCGACAGCACCGGCACCTGGCAGGTGGCTGCTGGCGCCGCCGCCAACAGCGACGCCGCCAAGCTCGCCCGACGCGACGCCAACACAGCGCGCACCGTGCAGGTGATCTTCACCCCGACCGCCAAACGCGGCACGGTGGGCATCGAATTCAAGGGCCTGAAGCTCGCCTTCGATCTGGCCGCCGGTCAGTTCACCACCCAGGTCGGCGACAAGCCAGGCGCCGCCAAGCCGTGCAGCATCGTCGAGCGCGCCCCGCACATCGTCTATCTCGCCTACAGCGAGGACGGCAATCACACCACCGTCGAGCTGAACAGCCAGGTCATCGCTGATGTGGTCATGGGCGACCTAAGCGACCTGTTCGCCTTCACCACCGCCGGTGGCGCCATCGTCCAAGTTGACGAGGTTGCCTTCGCCCGGGCCGAGGCCGCCAACCCCGCTCGCCAGGCCCTGCGCAAGCTAGGCTGGGAGCCGAACGGCAACGCCGTCCTCGATGAGAAGGCCGGCGGCATCCTGCTGCATGGCGCCCCCAACCAGACCGCCGGCATCTCCTGCCAGGTCCCGGCCAACACCGTCGGCTACACCATTGAGGTCAAGGGTGAGGGCCAGTTCCGCATCCTCCTGGCGGGCCAAGGCGGCAGCCAAAATGCCGAGATCATGCTCGCCGGTGCCGAGGTCCAGCGACTCACCGTACGCTGGGCCGCCGGCACCTTCGCCCTGCTCGACGGCAACGGCGTCCCGCTGCACAGCGCCAAGCTGGAACGGCCGGTGACCTCGGTATCGCTGATCGCCTCGGGGGAATGCAGCATCGCGCTGCCCATCAGGCCGAACAGGCCTTAGCTTGGGGGACCTGTCCCCCAGCCCCCCTGCCGGGGCCTTTGCCCCGGACCCTGCGCGACACGCCGCGCATACGCGCGTCGACTTGTGACCGCCGGATCAGCGTTCCAGGCTCGCTGGGCGTTCGCGGCACCACCACACTGGCTCGCCCATACCGCCAGCCGCTCACTTCGGCGCTCGCTCCCCCAACGGTGTCCAAAGACATGGAACAGGCCCCTGGGACCGCACGCGGCCCGCGCGCCAGGGGCAATGGAGGAACGGACTGGATAACAGGGCTGGCTAAGACTCCGCAGGCCGGCTCTTGCAGTCGGAATGCTGCAACCACATCATGATACATCGGCGGACTCAGATCTGCCGTCCACATAGCTCCTTGCCCAGAAGGCACACTAACCGCGATGTCGCCCGCCAGCCGCCCCAAGACCTTCGTCATCGACACCAACGTCCTCCTGCACAACCCGGCGTCCCTCTTCGCCTTCGCCGACAACCACGTCGTCATACCCATGGTCGTGCTCGAAGAGCTCGACAAGTTCAAAAGCGCCAACAACGAGCTCGGCCAGAACTCGCGTGAGGTGGTACGCGCCCTCGACCGGCTGCGTGCCGTCGGCAGCCTGCGTGAAGGCGTGGTCACGCCGCAGGGTGGCACCATCCAGGTGGTCATCGAAAGCCCACCGCTTGACGGGATGCTGGCCGGGGTCAACGACAACCGCATCCTTGGCTGCGCCCACCACCTGAAGACCAAGGGGCTGCAGGTCACCTTCATCTCCAAGGACATCAACGCCCGGGTGAAGGCCGATGCGCTGGACATCCCCAGCGAAGACTTCAAGGCGATGCGGGTCAACGTCGACGAGCTGTACTCCGGCTATGTCACCGTCGATGTGGCCGGCGACGAGGTCGAGGATCTCAGTAAAAAACCGCTCGATCCTGCCAAGGTAGTGGGCAAGGACGACCTGCCGCTGATATGGAACCAGTTCGTCCTGCTGCGCGACCGCAACGACAGGAACCACCAGGCGCTGATGCGCTACGACGGCTCGGACAACCTGCTCAAGCCGCTGTCCGAGGAACCTCCAACGCTCTACAGCGTGGTGCCGCGCAGCCCCGAGCAGCGCATGGCCTTCGAGCTGCTGCTCGACGACAAGGTCAAGCTGGTCACCCTGGTCGGCCGCGCCGGCACCGGCAAGACCTTGCTCGCCCTGGCCTGCGGCCTCAACAAGGTCATCGACAGCGAACGCTACAAGAAGCTGCTGGTGTCGCGTCCGATCATGCCGCTGGGCGCCGACATCGGCTACCTGCCCGGCAGCAAGGACGACAAACTGACGCACTGGATGGGGCCGATCTTCGACAACCTGCACTTCCTCCTCGCCAGCGAGGAGCGCGACCCCGACGATGTCATCAAGCGCCTGATCGCCGAGGAGACGATCACCATGGAGGCGCTGACCTACATCCGCGGCCGTTCCATCGCCCGCCAGTTCGTCGTCGTCGATGAGGCGCAGAACCTGACCCCGCACGAGATCAAGACGATCATCTCGCGCGCCGGCGAGGACACCAAGGTGGTGCTGACCGGCGACCCGCACCAGATCGACAACCCCTACCTCGACTCGAACTCGAACGGCCTGACCCACGTGGTCGAGCGCCTGCGCGGCCAGGAACTGGCCGGGCACGTCACCCTCACCAAGAGCGAGCGTTCCGAACTTGCCGGTGTCGCTGCCGATATCCTCTAGCCCGGGGACTCCGTCCCCGGCCCAATGGCACGGATTATGCCCATAGTACAGCGCTCACTGGCTGAACCGACCCACGGGCGGATGCGAGGTCTCCTTCTGGATCGCCCGGGCCGGCGCTTTTGAGCCCATTTCACCATCAAAGCGATGCGTTCCATCAA
>JBBREK010000160.1:0-9710 GCA_038203025.1 Planctomycetota bacterium | reverse complement strand
GAAGGCTAACGGGTCTTCCCGGATGGCAAGGCCTTGGGTGGCGGCACGGGGTCCCATCCGTGCCCGCCCAAGGGATGGCAACGACACAGGCGCCGGGTGCCCAGCCAGACCCCCTTCACGGGGCCGTGGACCTCGATCGCCTCGGCCATGTAGGCCGAACAGGTCGGCATGTAGCGGCAGGCGGCCGGCAGCATGGGGCTGATGAAGCGCTTATAGCAGCGCAGGAGGCCCAGCAGCAGCCGCTGCTGGGCGCTGGCCGGTCGACGCCCGCTCATCGCCGCCGCCGCCCCTGGGCCTGGGCCGCCAGGGCCCGTTCGACCAGCTCAAGGACCTCGCCGTCGCAGGCGGCATGGTCGGGGGGGTCGGAACGGAACACCACGGCGCAGTCCCAGCCGTCCAGCCGACCCTGCAGGCGGGTGCGGAACAGCTCGCGCACCCAGCGCTTGAGGGTGTGCCTACGGACCGCCAAGGCGGCAACCTTGGTTGAGACCATGACGCCCAGGCGGGCGCAGCGCGGCTGGCCGTCCTGCTGCCGACCACGCGGGCGGACCAGGACCTGGCAGTGCCGGCCTCCGGCCTTCTGGCCACGGTCGAAGGCCCGGCTGAAGTCGATGCCGTGATGGAAACGCGCCGCCGGCGGCAGGGCCTGCTCGGACATGCCGCCACGGTCGCTGGCGACCCGCCCCCTGCAAGCGGACCGTTGCCCTGGCGCCACCTGCGTCCTAACATGATTGCCGATGGCCGACTCCGTCCCCGTCCTCATCGGCACCGCCGGCATCGTCCAGGGCGAGAGCTTCGTGCTCGCCCCCGGCGTTGCGGTAGTGATCGGGCGCAGCCGCTCGTGCGACATCAGTCTGCGGCGCACCGCCGGCTACATGAAGGCGCCCATCGACACGCGCGACGCCGACCACGACTTCAACACGGTCAGCCGCCGCCACGCCCGGGTCGAGGTCGGCGAGAGCAAGGTGCGCATCGAGGACCTCTCGACCAACGGCACCTTCGTCAACGGCGACCACCTCTCCGGCTCGGCCGAGGTCGACCTGGCAAACGGCGTCTGCGCCCTGCGCCTGGGCACGCGCGAAAGCTTCGATCTCGTCATGCTGCCGGCGGACGATCCGCGCCTCCAGGGATTGCAGGCGGTCTCGCCCGCACCCCCTGGCATGGCTGACTGACAGCCGCGAAGATCCTGGTACAACTGCATCCTGATGATACAAGACGCGTAGCAGCGTCATGCAGCAGCTCTACGAACTCAACGTGCGCACCTGGGCAAGCGAGCGCGGCAACGAGCTCGGCCGGGCTGCCACGCTTGATGATCTGCCCGACGCCTGGCTTGAGCACCTCGCCGTGCACGGATTCACTTGGCTGTACATGATGGGCCTGTGGCCGACCGGCGAACGGGCCCGCGCCGCCTCGCTCGCCGATGTGTCGCTGCGCCAATACCTGGTCTCGGTGCTACCTGGCTCGACCGACGCCGACATCTGCGGCAGCCCGCTGGCGCCGACCTCCTACTCCTGCGACGTTGGCCTCGGCGGCGACGCCGCGCTTGAGCGACTGCGCGATCGCGCGCGATCGTTCGGCCTGGCGCTGATGCTCGACTTCATGCCCAACCATGTCGGGCTCGACCATCCCTGGCTGCTTGAGCATCCGGACTGGTTCGTGCGCGGCGATGCCAGCCGACTGGCGCGCGAGCCCGAGGCGTGGATCGCGGTCGGCGGTCAGGTGTTCGCGCACGGACGCGACCCGTTCTTCGCCCCGTGGCGCGGCACGGTGCAGCTCGACTACGCCAACCCAGCGGTGCATGATGCGATGATCGCGGTCGCCGCCGATATCGCGGCGCGCTGCGACGGCCTGCGCTGCGACGTCGCCATGCTGCTGCTGCCCGACGTCTTCTCCAGCACCTGGCGGCGTGAAAGCCGGCCGTTCTGGAAGCGCTGCCTGGACGAGGTCCGCGCCCTGCATCCCGGCACCCTGTTCATGGCCGAGGTGTACTGGAACCGCGAGTACGAGTTGCAGCAGGCCGGCTTCGATTTCACCTACGACAAGATCCTCTACGACCGCCTGCTCTCCGGCGAGTGCGAGTCGATCCGCTCCCACCTGCGTGCCAGCCTGGAGTACCAGGGCCACTGCGTGCGTTTCCTCGAGAACCACGAAGAGCAGCGCGCCGCCGCCCGCTTCCCCAACCCCGACCACCACCGCGGCGCCCTGTTCATCACTGGCATGTCCCCGGGCATGCTGCTGTGCCACTTCGGCCAGGAAGACGGGCGCTCGCTGCACTCGTCGCTGCATACGCGCCTGCGCCCGCCAGAGGCCGGCAGCAACGCCCACCGCCGCGCCTACAAGGATCTGCTGCGCCTGCTCGGCGAACCGGCGCGCCAGGACGGTTCCTGGTCGTTGTGCGAGTGCCGCAACGGCGGACCGCTGCTTGGCATGCTGTGGACCCTGCAGGCGCACCACAGCCTGCTGGTAGTGGTGAACGCCAGCTGGGGCCACGCCACCAGCCACCTCGACCTCGGCGAACCGGCCAGCCGCGACCTGCAGTTCCAGGACGTCTTCGGCCTCTCCGCCCCCTGCGCCGTCGAATCCGCCGTCCTGCAGCGCGAAGGCCTGCGCCTGGATCTGCCGGCCTGGGGCACGCTGGCGTTCCGCATCAGCTCCGGAAGATAGCCTTCCATGACGATCGGACGACCGGACGGCCGAGCGGCCGGACGATGAGACCCTGGTTCGCCGTCGTCGCCCTGACCGTGGCCACCGTCGTGCTGGCAGCCGGTGCTGCAGCGGCGCTGTGGGGCCGACCGGGCTGGCTGCTAACCCCGTGGCAGCGGGTGCTGGCGCCGAGCCCGGCGCAGCACGACGCGCTCCGTACCCTGCAGGATCAGGTCGCCCACCTCAGCGCCGAGAACGCCCTGATGCGCGGCCGCCTGCAGCAGTACGCCGACATCGCCGGCGAGGACGGCTTCCCGCCGGCGCGCGTGGTCCTGGCCCGCGGTCGCATCGTCGGCCGGACCATGCGCACCGGACGGCGCTTTCTCGAACTCGATGCCGGCACCGCCGACGGCGTACTCCGCGACATGCCGGTGGCCGACGGCTGGAGCCTGGTCGGCCTGACCGCCGGCGTACGCGAAGGCCGCTGCCTGGTGCAGGACCTCGCCGACAGCGAGTCGCGCGTGCCCGCCGCCATCCTCGACGCCACCGGCGTCATCGCCGAGGGCGTCCTGGCCGGGACCGGCGAGCCGGGCTATGCCCGTCTCGACTTCATCGAACCGCGCGAGGGCCTGCGCATTGATGCCGGCATGGCGGTGATCAGCGCCGGGTCCGACGGCCGGCTGCCACCCGGCCTGGCCATCGGCCGGATCGAGAGCGCGACACGCGGCACCGGCGCCGAACACTGGGATCTGCGCATCCAGCTGAGCGGAGACGCCGCCGCCGCCGAAAGCCTGCTGGTGCTGCGCGTGCCGGAGAAGCCGGCTCCGTCTGCAACTCCATCGCCACCTCCGCCACCATCCGGCTTACCTGCGACCCCGTGACCCTAATTGCCACCGTGGGTTCGCGATTCGCAGTTCGCGGTTCGCGGTGGGACCATCGATTACGGACCATATTGGGAGTACACTTGGTCACCCGTTTGGTGAACACCATCAACACACACAACACGTGTCTCTACAACCGCGAACCACGAACCGTGAACCGCGAACTGCGATTTCTCGGATGACCGCCCGACGCTTCGCCCCGACCACCTCCGGCCGGGCCCATCCCGGCACCCTGCTTGCCGGTCTGCTTTGCTGGCTGGACGCCCGCAGTGCCGGCGCGCGGCTGACGCTGCGCCTTGAGGATCTTGATCCAGAGCGCTGCTCTCCCGCCCTGGCCACCACCCTGCTTGATGACCTTGCCTGGTTCGGCCTCGAGTGGGACGCGGTCGAACGGCAGTCGGAGCACGGCGAGGCGCACGCCGCCGCGCTCGATGCCCTGGCTGTCCAGGGCCGACTCTACCCCAGCCCATCAAGCCGGCGCGAGCTGGCGGCGCTCGGCCGACGCGCGCCCGACGGCGGCTGGGCCTACGACAATCGCGATCGCGGTCGGCCGCTACCGGCAGACGGCTGGCGCGCCTGCCGCGAACCGCTGCGCTGCCGGCTGGATGATGGGCGGATAGATCTGCGCGACAGCTCTGGCCTCGACCTGTCGCAGGATCCGGCGGCCGCCGCCGGCGACCCGCTGGTGCGACGGCGCGACGGCGTGGTCAGTTATGTCCTGGCGGTGGTGGTCGACGACGCGCGACTCGGCGTCGATCTTGTGGTGCGCGGACGCGACATCGCCCCCGGCACCGCCACCCAGGTCGGCCTGCAGCGCCTGCTCGGCCTGCCCACCCCGGCCTATCGCCATCACCTGCTGCTGTGGGAACGTGGCGCCGGGGCGAAACTGTCGAAGTCACATGGTGCGATCGGCTGCAACAGCCTGCGCGTCGCCTACCGCAGCGAGGAACTGTGCGGCCTGCTCGCCACCTGCGCCGGACTGGTACCGCCAGGGACGGCGTGCCGACCCCAGGAGCTGCTGGCTGTATTCAGCTGGGAGCGGGTGCGATCGGAGGATGTCGTGATCGCGGTGGACGGTGCTGCTCCGCGCCTGTCGATCGCGGGCTGAAGCCCGCGTTCCCTCAGTCGGCGCCGCCGGAGCGCAGGCGGCGGACCTTGGGCTTTTCTGGCTCGACCGGCTGATCCGGAGTCTCGACCGCGGGCTTGGCGTCCGCCGGCGCCTCGGCTGGCTTCTCCGGCTTGGTCAGTAGCGGATCGTCGGCTGGCAGCTTGGCAGCGGCGGCCTTCAGCTCGGCCTCGGCCTTGGCCAGGGCGGCTTCGAGATCGGGGATGGCGGCCTTGGCGCGGTCGGCTGCCGATTTGTCGCTGATACCGGTCTGCTTGGCACTGTCTGCCGTGCGCTTGGCCTCGCGCTGCTTGTCGCGGGCCTCGGTGAACACCTTGGTCGCTGCGTCGATGGCGGTCTGGCGGGCGGAGCGCTCGTCAGCGGTGCGCGTCGGCCCTTCCTTGGCTTTGGCCAGGGCCTCGGTGGCCGACTCGATCGCCTTGGCCGCGGCCTCCATCTGGGCGGTCGCCTCCTTGGCCTTGCCTTCGGCAGCAGCCGAGCTGCCGGCCTTGTTGGTGGCGGTCTCGCGGGTGTCGGCGAGCTTGCGCTTGGCCAGGTCGTAGACCATGTGCGCGCGGGCGTAGGTGCGCCGGGCCTCGGCCAGTCCGGCGGCCATGACCTCGCCGTCAACCCGCACCAGGTTGTTGGCCTTGAGATACTCGTTCTCGTCGACCCACTTGCCGGACACCTCCATGTAGCCGCAGTTGTCGAGGATGCGCCGGCCCCAGGCGTTCTCGGGATCCAGCTCGATCACGCGCAAGGCATGCGTGCGCGCCTGCTCGCGCAGGCAGTTCTCGTAGGCCCACTGTGCCAGGGTGCACTGCTCGGGCACGGTGTCGGGCGTGCGGGTCTTGCGCTCGGCGTACTGCTCGGCAGCACTGGGCAGCTCCTTGCGCTTGAGGATGTCGGCCTTGGCGTAGATCGACTCGACCTCCTTGACCACGCCGCGGGCCGGGAACCGGCTGCGCAGGGTGATCACGGCCCCGGTCTCGGAAACCAGTTCGCCGCGCACGGTGCGGCCGTTGGTCAGCGACAGCTCGATGTCGGCAGAGAAGGCGAGGGCGGCGGAGACCAGGAGCAGGATGCAGGAGCGCATGCAGGTGCTACGCCCTGCGCCCCGCCGCGTTGCTGGTCGGTTGGGACCTATGCCGGGTTGCGCGGGAACGAGCACAGCGGCCGGTTGGCCCCTGGCTGGTTGATCATCTGGTCGACCGTGGTCTGGCGGAACAGGGTCTCGACCTGCCCCATCGCCTGGTCGAGGGTGCGATGCAGCGGACACAGGTCATCGCCGTGGCTTTCCAGCTGCATCGGGCAGCGGTCGATGCGCATGATCGGATCGACCGACTGGACCACATCGTAGATCGACAGCTCGGCCGGCTGCTTGATCAGGGTGAAGCCGCCATGCAGTCCGCGCTGCGAATTCACCAGCCGCGACCGCGACAGCCCCTGCATGATCTTGGCGAGATACCCGACCGGCACCTTGGTCGCGCGTGCGATCTCTTCCGTGGTATGCGCCTCACCCGCGTTGTCGGCTAGGAAAACGATGGCGCGCAACGCATATTCGGCAGTCTGCGAGATCACGGGGGACATCATTAACCTCCCCGCCGTTCAGGAAAGCGGATATTTGTTTTTGGGTATCGGGTATCGGGGATCGGGGATCGGGTATCGGGTTTCGGGTTTCGGGTTTCGGGGTTCGGGTTTCGGGACCTCATTGCCCCCAACGCAGCCGGCGAGGGCGCCGGCGCTCCCAAGTGCCCGGGGAGTGAGCGACCAAGCGAGCGGAAATAGGTGTGGGCGAGCCTGTGTGGACCTGCCGCGAGCGCGCAGCGAACCTGGAGCACTGGCGTCTATGGGCGAATCGACGCGCGTAGGCGCGGCGTGTCGAGCGGGTCCAGGGCGAAGGGCCCTGGCGGGGGGTGCGGGGGGCTGGGCCCCCTGCTCAAGAAGCCAGCCAAAGGAGCACGAAGATCTGCGCCCCAACCACGCGCATAAGCATGGTCAGCGGATAGACCGTGGCGTAGGCCAGACCAGGCAGCTCGTTGCCGGCGGTGGCGTTGGCGAAGGCGAGGGCCGGCGGGTCGGTGCAGGATCCGGCCAGCACGCCCATCAGGGCGGTGTAGTTCTCCTTGAAGAACAGTCGGGCGACGAAACCGACGATCAGCAGCGGGACCATGGAGATGGCCAGGGCGCAGCCCATCCACAGCATGCCCTGGGCGCTGAACGCATACTGGACGAAGCTCTGCGCCGAGAGCAATCCGACACAAGCCAGGAACAGGGCGATGCCGAACTCGCGCAGCAGGTTGTTGGCGCCCTTGCCGACGTGGAAGATGACATGCTTGCCGAGATGGCCGAGCGAGCTGAACACCAGCGCTGCGACGATCGGCCCGCCGGCCAGACCAAGCTTCACCGGCTGTGAGATTCCAGGAATGGGGATGGGGATCTGGCCGAGAATCACACCGACGGCGATACCGAGGAATAGACCAATGAGCTGCGGGTGGTCGAGCAGGCCGGGCACGTTGCCGACCCGCTCCTCGACCCGCTTGATTCCCAGTTCGTCGCCGACCACAACCAGCCGATCGGCGAAGTGGATGTCGGCGTCGTCGTCGGCGATCAGCTCCTTGCCATGCCGACGGATGCGTGTGACGGTGGCGCCGCAGGCCCGAGGAAAGTCGAGCTTGGAGATGCGGTCGCCGACCACGTGCTGGTTGGTGACGATGACCTCCCGGATGATCAGGAGCTGGCACACCTCGGCAGTGCGGATGTCGCTTTCGATGCGCTCGCCGACAATCTCTTGGAGACGTTCGAGGCCGTCTTTGCCACCGACCGCGTGCAACAGATCGCCCAGGGCCAGAGAGAATTCGGGCTTCGGCACCAGCTGCTGGTCGCCGCGCTGGACCCGTGACACCACCACCCCGTCGCCGGCCAAGCCGTCGACATGGGCGACGCTCTTGCCGACGATGCCGGGGTTGCTGACCCGGAGATTGATGTTGGCCGCTCCGCCGCCGCCGAGGTTGGCGGCAGCGAAGGCGGCGACCTCGTCCTTGGGGTTTATGCGGAAGACGGTACGCAGGATGATCAGCGAGCCAATGATACCGGCGATGCCGAAGGGATACGCGACGGCGTAGCCGGTGACGGTCATGCTGATCTGCTCGGCAGGAATCTGCAGCGACTTCAGCGTCGACTGGGCGGCGGCCCAGCCCGGCGTATTGGTGATCGCGCCGCTCATCACGCCCACTGCGGCAGCCGGATGCTGGCCGGCCACCACCACCACCAGGCAGGCCATGCCCAGACCTAGCAGGACCACCGAGGCCGCGAGGATGTTCCAACGCACGCCCTGGTTGCGCAGCGACTGCAGGAAACCCGGCCCGACCATCATGCCGACGCAGTAGACGAACAGCACCAAGCCGAACTCCCGGATGAATTCCAGCACCTCCTTGCGGGCGTGGACCTTCTCCTCGATGGCATGCACGACCTTGGCGCGGATCACCGCCTCATCGGGCGCGGCCTCGGCCGCGACGACGCCGTCCGGCCCGGGGGTCGGCGGCGGCTGGGCCGCGAGATGCGCTAGCTCGACCTTCACGCGCGTGTCGGCCAGGGCCGTCATCGCCAGGCTGCCCGGACTCCACACCGCCCACGAGTAGGCGATGGCAGCGAAGATCACCGTCGTCACGCCAAGCGAGACGCCGAACACCTTGATGTGGCCCAGCGCCACGCCGACGGCGACGCTGACGCCAAGCGCCACCAGCCAGCCGGCGGCGGTGGTGCCGGTGACGATCTCAAGCCACATAGTCCAGAGCAGATCGGGCCAGTTCATTGCACGCCCCTTTCGCGGGTCGCAGCATGGCTCACCTGCCGGAAACCCCACCGCCAGCCCCCACCGCCGCGCACGCTATGTTCGCCGCGCATGAATAGGATCTCCTGATCGCAGCAGGCGGGCGGGGCATCGCTGGCCTCACCCCACGCTATGGTCGAGCTATGCGCACCGCATGCGACACCACGGCCCCGGCGCCGTCGCGCAGTTCGACCTCCAGCGACCAGGCTCCGGGCCGGGACAGGTCGATGCGCAGCGGGCGGGCCGGATCCGGCCAGGGAATGCGGCGGTCGGCGCCACGGTCGTCAGGGCGGTAGATGCCGACCACGCCAGCCACCGCCGCCTGCCCGGACAGGGTCAGGGTGCAGCCGGTGGAGTCGACCGTCGTGACCAGGCTCCAGCCGCGATCGGCGAAGGCCGCGCGCTCGGCGATCCGCTCGTCCTCGTGCACCGAGGCGGCGTAGGGCTGGTCCTCGACCTTCTGCGGCCGCACCTTGATCGACACAAAGATCAGCACGCTGATGGCCAAGGCGCAGAAGCCGACGCCGATCACCGGGGCCATCCACCACTTGAAGGTCATGGCTTGCGTACCTCGACAGTCGTCCGGCCAAGCAGGCGGCCGGCTTGATCGTGCACCTCGACCTCGACCGGCAGCATGCGCGCGGTGAACCGCGCTACCGGGAGGTAGACGATCGGCGTTACGGTGATGCGCTGGCCAGAACCGAGGGCGAGGTGCTGCTGCGGCAGGATGATGCGGGCGTCAAGGCCGGGCAGGACGATGACCGCCTCCAGCTGCCGGCCGCTGCGGTTGACCAGCGACAGCGGCAGCACGGCGCGCACGCAGTCGCGGCCATCGGGGTCGACCTCGTGCACCGGCACCGCCGTCTGGGTCAGCGGCGCGACCAACACGTCGGTGCGGCCGGACAGGCGCCAGCCAAGCAGGCCGACGAGCAGGACGATGACCGCGGCATAGAGCACGTTGCGCGGACGCACGACCCGACGGCGGCGCCCGGCCAGCTCTTCTTCGCTGGCGAAGCGGATCAGCCCGAGCGGCCGCCCGACCTTGTCCATGATCGTGTCACAGGCGTCGATGCAGGCGGTGCAATGGATGCACTCCAGCTGATTGCCATTGCGGATGTCGATGCCGGTGGGGCAGACGCGGACGCAGAGGTGGCAGTCGATGCAGTCGCCGCTTCGTCGGCTCGCCTGCTCGAAGTCCGGAAGTCCGGAAGTCCGGAAGTCCGGAAGTCGTGTCGAACCCTGGACCTCC